>NZ_JBDPNU010000029.1:0-108642 GCF_050468105.1 Fictibacillus sp. NRS-1165 | reverse complement strand
CTTTCTGGACAGCCCCTTTTTATGACTAGACGGACTGTTCCACCTTCTGCAGCATCGTGCCGTTTTGTTCAAAGTTGATATGCCAGGAAAGAGCTTTTTCCAGTACGTGAGGCGTTTGCCCCCCTCTTTCCCTCGCCTCCTCATAATAGGCAGTCAGCTGCTGCCGGTACATCGGATGGGCACAGTTTTGAATGATCTTTTCCACGCGTTCTCTAGGTGATAGACCGCGCAGATCCGCATAACCCTGCTCGGTGACAATCACATCTACATCATGTTCGGTATGATCTACATGGGAAACGAATGGAACGATGCTGGATATATTTCCGTTCTTGGCAACGGATTTGGTCACGAAAATACCTAGACGGGCATTACGTGCAAAATCCCCGGAACCGCCAATCCCATTCATCATCCTCGTTCCCATCACATGAGTAGAATTCACATTTCCGTATATATCCAGCTCCAGTGCGGTGTTGATCGAAATGAGTCCCATTCTCCGGATCAGTTCAGGATGGTTAGAGATCTCCTGAGGCCTGAGCACCAATCGGTCACGGTATTTTTCAAAGTTGGAGAAGACCTTGTCCATCTTCTCTGTGGATAGAGTGATGGAACAGCAGGATGCAAAACGCACCTTATCTGCGTCAAGCAAATCGAAAACCGCATCCTGCAGCACTTCAGAATAGACTTCCAGATCCGTAAACTCTGAATCCAGCAAGCCATGAAACACTGCGTTTGCAACCGATCCAATACCGGATTGAAGGGGTGCCAGTTTTTCTGTCAGACGGCCCGCGTTTATTTCATCCCTAAGAAACGAGATCAAATGCTGAGCCATGATGACAGTTTCATGATCCGGTTCTACAATGGTGGACGGGGAATCCAATTGATTCGTAAACACTATCCCCTTTATTTTGTCCACGTCTACCTTCATACCAGGTACACCAATTCTGTCATCAGGCTTCATCAGCGGGATAGGCGAACGCTCTCCCTGTTTCTCCGGCTCATATAGATCATGTATACCTTCCAGCAGTTCGGTTTGTGCGGTATTGATCTCAATGATGATGTTTTTCGCGTGCTGTGAGAAGACCATGGAGTTGCCGATCGATGTTGTCGGAATGATCATGCCGTCTTCCGTAACTGCAATCGCTTCCAAAATAGCATAGTCGATAGATTCCAAAACATTCGAACGAATCCATTCTGACGTATGGGACAAATGCTGATCCACAAAATGAAAATCTCCCGCGTTTATCCCCTTTCTCATGGTGGCATCCGCCTGAAAAGGAAGGCGCTTGTTCAGCATGTTCTTCTCTGCAAACAACTTATCAACATCTGATCCTAAAGAAGCACCGGTATACACATTTACTTTTAACGGCTCCTGCTCTGCCCGCCTTGCCAGCGCAAAGGGAACGGCTTTCACATCTCCTGCACGTGTAAAACCGCTCAATCCCAGGGTCATCCCATCCTGGATCCACGATGCCGCTTCCTCTGCTGATACAATCCGATCATGTAAGCGTTGATCTCTAATCCTGTTGTAAACGCTTTCCATTCTCTCCACTCCTATCTCTCTCTTTTCATAAGTGTAGCAAAGGAAAACTGGCATGCGGAGCTGAAGGGACAAAACACAAAAAATTAAGATAAGACAGAACATTCAGTTCTTAAAACAGAAAAGTTTTTTTCAGAACCCGAGCAGATTTCTAAAATAGCTCGCATAAGACTGGCTGACTGGCACCTGTTCTCCGTTCTCCATTTGTAATAAAAATGTGGAATGGGTGTCCGGATAAATCTCACGGATGTGATGAACGTTGACGATGAATGAGCGATGACACCGCACAAAGTCATCCTTTGGCAATAAGAAATCAAATTCATTCAGCGTGTCCTTATGGCTGCCCGTATGCTTTTCACTGACCACATATGTTCTCCGGTCCTTCGCCTCTAAATAGTGAATATCGTTGAACGAAATCGGAATCCAGCCATCTGCGCTTTTTACCGTAACCACTGTCTTGCCGCTCGTTAATGCCGGAAAGATTGCGGTGACACACCCCTTCAGCTCTCCTTGATCCATCAATGGAACCGCCATACCATAATAAGGAGTGCCAAAAATATCCCGGTTAATAAACTGAGATACTTTTTGTTTGGAGATGAGCGCCTTATGCGTAATGGTGCCTTCCTTAATTGCATCTCCCGGTTTGATCTTCAGGTTGATTCTTTTGCTTGGCTGATAATAAATGTATTGATCTGCATCTGTCACCGCGATGGAAGCTTCATTTGAAAATAGCTCACTGATTACATCAAGAAGCGCTGATGTTTTAAACCGTTCCATGGCTCACACCTTTTCTCTGTTTACTGATTTCTTTTATTTTATCATGAAAAAAGAGAACGGATTTCCGCTCTCTTTTAATTCTTTTCTTTTTCTGTAAGCTCCAGTGTAAATTCACCAACGGCCTTCTCCTTGTATAAATCCGTGAGGGATGTGGAATACTGGCTGATTTTTGCTTGGAATTGCAGTTCCATCTGAGGCACCTTTACTTCAAAATCATTTTGGTACAGCAGTGTAGTGATCTCGTGATACTCACTGTGCTTGACTTTAAATTTGAAACTTACTCTAATCAGCCCGTTGTCGGCTTCTGAAAGAAGAAAATCCGATACATGAATTTCCCTCTCATTAAGAAGGACGGTATTCACCATGAAAACAACTCCTAGAAGGATGACTGCTGTTAAATGCTGCAGGAACCGTCAGCGCATTGATCATCCTGATTTTTATTCTTCCCGTTATCGTTAAGCAACTGAATCGCGCTGTTGTTCTGTTCTTCTTCCCGAACCTTTTCAAGGACTTCGGTAAAGACTCCCTCCGGCTGAGCACCTGACACACCGTACTTTTGGTTGAATACGAAGAACGGAACACCCGTGATTTTGAGCTGAGAAGCTTCCGCCTCATCTTTACGAACATCATCCGCGAACTTTCCTTCCATTAATACAGCAAGGGTTTCCTCCCGATCAAGACCAGCCTCCGCCGCAAGTGTTGCAAGGGTTTCATGGTCGCTGATATCGTGGCCTTCTGTAAAATAACCTTTAAGTATGCGTTCTGTCACTTCCTTCAGCCGTCCCGTCTGCTTGGCAAAATGAGATACACGGTGGGCATCAAACGTGTTCGCCGGTTTCATGTTTTCGAAATCATAGGCTAAGCCAACTTCCCGAGCCCTCTGTGTCATCTGATCGTTCATGCCTTTTGCCTGCTCATAAGACATGCCGTATTTCTCTGAGAGAACGGTATGCATGTTTTTATTGGTTTCATTTTTGAATGAAGGATCAAGTTCAAAGCTTTTGTAAATAACTTCTACGTTTTCCCGTCCTTCGAACTCGTTCAGCGCGTTCTCGAACCTGCGTTTTCCAATATAACAAAATGGACAAACATAATCTGACCATATCTCAACTTTCATGATGTTACCCCCTATTTACTTTTAATATTCCCTATTGTATCCATAATCATTGATTCATGCAGAATTACTGCTCATAAAAGTAACCAGAGCATGCAGCTCTGGTTTCATCCAGCACGGATGTTACAAGCGGGATTTAGGAATTTACCGTCCACTTATTGTCGATTACCGTCCACTTTTTACGGTTTACATGCGGCTTTTGAACAATTACGTGCCAAACACAGCAGCTCATTCCCTGCCAATGAGCCCATCCATCTAGGCATTACTCCGCACTCTCTCGCTATATCGATGTTTCTCAAGCTCAACCCGTATGGTTTCAGGAATCACTTCGGATTTCCGCTGTTTGACATCATGGTTGACATAGACAGAAGTACCTTTTGCACATAGCCTTTTATCCTGGCGGATTTCTTCGTAAAGCTCCAGGCTTGTGTTTCCGATTCGTTTCACCCATGTATATACCTCGACCTCTCTTCCGAAATAGATCTGGTCTACATAGTCAACATTCATGTTCAGAATGATCATTTTCCAGTTTTGGAAGGAGCTGTCCGGTGTGAACAGTTTAAACAGTTTGTTCCTGCCGGCTTCGAACCAGATGGGTATGGTCGTATTGTTGATATGCCCTACACCGTCTGTTTCCGATACGCGCGGTTCAATGATGGTTTTAAACATATTTCTTCTGCCCTTTCGATTAGTTGATAGATGGAATTGCAGGTGCACCAGTATGGGCATTCTTGTAGATTGTAAAGATGTCTTCCTCTGATAGAGGCAGCGGGCTTCTCGCCAGTAAGCGTTTTTGTTTCACCGCATCCTTCGTCAGATCCTTGATCATTTCAGAAGGTATTCCATATTCTGCTAGAGTTGTTGGCAAATCTACTTCTTTCACCAGCCGTAAAAATAAGTCGAAATGATCTTCTTCAACACTGCCGAGGATTGTACGTACCTTGTCCATTTTTTCTGGACAGCTTGAAGCGATGTAAGACATGACGTAAGGAAGCAGAACCGCGTTGGATTCTCCGTGCGGCAGCTTAAACTGGCTGCCAAGCGGATACGCAAGAGCATGCACCCCTGCTACCCCTGCATTAAAAAAAGCAAGTCCGGCAATATAGCTTCCGTGACTCATTGCCTCTCTCGCCTGGCGGTCATGCCCTTGATGAACCGCTTTTTTTAGAGAGCCTGCGATCAGTTCCATCGCTTTAACGGCAAGGGCATCAGTGGCTTCATTCGCCTGGATGGAAACAAACGCCTCAACCGCATGGGTCAGGGCATCGATTCCTGTCGCAGCTGTTATCCTTTTCGGAACCGTCATCGTCAGCTGGGGATCAACAATCGCAGATCTGCAAGCAAGAAATCATGAGTGACCACATCCTTCGTTCCTTCAAGGGAAAGAACGGCAATATTGGTCACTTCACTTCCGGTACCCGAAGTCGTCGGGATCAGAACTTTGGGCAGTTCTTTATTCGTTAGTTCACGTGTACCTTCCAGGTTAAGATAGTCTTCAACATTGCCTTCATTCTGAGATACAACGGCCGTCAGCTTAGCAAGATCAAGCGTGCTTCCGCCTCCAAGTCCAATCACACCATCAAAACCACCGCTGCGCGTATAGTCCACCAGCCTTTGTCCGCATGACAGCGATGGCTCAGGTTCTACATCCGTATAAACACTTACGTTATACCCGCTGAGCAATGGCATGAGCTGCTCCTCGACCAGCCCCATCTTTAGCAGCGCAGCATCGGTAACCACCAGCAGATTGGCAGGTTCCCAGTTCTGTAGCTCATCACCAATCTTTTCAATAGAGCCCCATCCCGTATAGGATACTTTTGGAAATTTCAAGCTTGAGATCATTTCTTACCTCCTTCTTGCTTCATTTTTCTACTTCGCCTTTCCTATCGGTAATCCTTTAATGATTGCATACAAATGAAGCAGCCGTTTATAGGCTGCTTCATGTTTTTACTTTAAACCTGTCTCGCCCAATGGCGGTGCTGCGCTACAGCGTGGATAAAGGCTTCGCTATTTCGGCTTTCCAAGATTTCTACTCCAGCTGCACCCGTATCGACCCCCGCCGCAGTGCCTTCACCCGACGCCCCGATGGCTTTGTAGTGGGAAAACGCCTCATTGACAAAGGTTGTTGCTTCTTTCACGGCTTTTAAGCTATTCACACTGTCTTTTCCACCAGCCACATAAACGGCGTCGTAGAGGACCGAATCACTTGTAAGCAGCGTTTGGTCAACTTCCATCTCCTGGCCATCGCTGCTTGAGATCGGGTTAAGCGTCTCACTGACGATTTCCGAAGTGATTCCAGCGTGTTTCAAAGCATCTTTCAGCTCGCTGACTTCCTCAAAATCAAATCCGTCTTCAGCAAGGATCGCCACTTTGCGTGTTGCCGGAGTCTTAATCGTGTTTTCCTGACTTAATGCAGGGGAAGACGCTGTTTCCTGAGAAGGCTGACCACTTGCCGAAACTTTTACACCCACTCCCGCAGCAATCTGCTCGGCAAGTTCAGCATCCACGTTGCTGAACAGATTGACAACCTGCTGTTGAACACTCTTACTCTTCACTTTTCCGACTTCAAAACGGAACGCTTTAATAATATGCTTCTTCTCGACTTCCGTCATGCTGTTCCAGAAGAGCCTTGCCTGGCTGAAATGGTCCTTGAAGCTGTCGCTTCGCTGTTGAACCTTGCGGCCTTCGACTTTTTCCTGATAATGAACATAGCCGCCCTCTGCCTCTGCGGCAGGTGCCGGATCGTTATTTTCCAAAGAGTTTTTATGATAAGCTACCGGGCCTTGATTAATCGTCATGCGATGCATGCCATCACGCTGGTTGTTATGGAACGGGCACACAGGACGGTTGATCGGAAGCTCATGGAAATTGGGTCCGCCAAGACGGGAAAGCTGTGTATCTGTATAGGAGAACAATCGGCCTTGAAGGAGCGGATCATTCGAAAAGTCGATCCCCGGGACTACATGTCCCGGATGGAAGGCGACCTGTTCAGTTTCAGAGAAGTAATTATCAGGATTGCGGTTGAGCGTCATCTTCCCGATAATTTTCACGGGAATAAGTTCTTCTGGCCAGACTTTCGTCGGATCGAGCACATCAAAATTAAATTTAAACTCATCTTCCTCATCGATCATTTGTACACCAAGCTCCCATTCAGGGAAATCTCCTTTTTCGATGGCTTCATAAAGATCCTGGCGGTGGAAGTCTGGATTCTTACCGGCAAGACGCTGCGCTTCATCCCAAACAGGGGAATGAACACCCAGCTTCGGCTTCCAGTGGAACTTAACAAACCGGGCCTGTCCCTGGTCATTTACAAAACGGAAGGTATGCACACCAAAACCTTCCATCATACGGTAACTGCGGGGAATGGCACGGTCGGACATCGCCCACATTACCATGCCGATTCCGAATTATTGGCAACAAAATCCCAGAACGTATCATGAGCAGTGGATGCCTGAGGAATTTCATTATGCTGCTCCGGCTTAAACGCATGAACGAGATCCGGAAACTTGATGGCATCCTGAATGAAGAAGACAGGGATGTTGTTGCCGACTAAATCATAGTTGCCTTCCTCTGTATAAAACTTTGTGGCAAAGCCTCGCACATCGCGGACGGTATCACCAGACCCGCGTGAACCGGCAACCGTAGAAAAACGGACAAAGACCGGCGTTTTTACAGATGGATCCTGAAGGAAACCAGCTTTCGTAAACTCTTTCATGGATTCATAGACTTCAAACTCACCGTGCGCTGCATAACCTCTTGCATGCACAATCCTCTCAGGAATGCGCTCATGGTCAAAATGAGTCATCTTTTCACGGAAATGAAAGTCCTCCAATAATGTTGGTCCTCTTACACCGGCCTTTAAGGAATGTTCATCCTCTGAAACGCGAAGCCCCTGATTGGTGGTCAGTTTTTTTCCTTTATTATTCACTCTGAATGCCTGAAGCTGCTTCTCCTTCTTATTCTCCCCGCTGCCGCTTTTCGGATCGTTCGTACTCAATGATCATTTCCTCCTTGTATGTTCGTTTTCAAACTATAAATTTATGTAAACACAATAGAACGTTTCCCTTCCTTTTTAAAATTAAACTAGTTTATTAGAATACAAGATCGAATTGGTAAATAAATAAAAAATCAGCCGGAGTGGCTGACTATGGTCGTTTTCTGTTCATTTGATTTTTCTTAACGATCGACCTCACCGCTCCTTCGATTTCCTGATACCCCGTACAGCGGCATATGTTGGAATTGAGCCACTCGGCAATTGTATCGTCATTGGCATCCGGAACTGTGTTCAGCATCGCGTGGCAGTTCATAATAAATCCCGGAGTGCAGTACCCGCATTGAAAGGCAAAGTGCTCAACAAAGGCCTGCTGGATAGGTGTCCCTTTCAAACCTTCAATGGTTCCTTTCTCCCGCCTGCCGCTTTGCATGCCAAATAGGCGAGCAATTCAAGCTGGATGGAGGCTTTGCCGCCGTAACCGCCTCCTACAAACGGAGTTTCCACGATTACTTTCCCTATATCCACTTCAAAGTACTCATGAATCAGCCGTTTGATCATAAAAGGAGCCTGGGAAGAAGACGTGATGACGACGTCCCCGTTCGATCGAATCTCACACATAGAACACCTTGTTTCCATGGCCGCATGATCAGAGGGTGAAAACGAAAAGTATTCTTCCACTGTTACTTCACTTTCTGCCCACCCTTTCTCCATATTTCCTTTCCGGATCTTTGTCTGGTTTGCGATATTGGTGCCAGGCACCGGGTATACTCTTTCTTCTTTTTGATAGGTCCCTAATTGTTCGTGTACGAGGGGAGCGTCCTTTTTCAAAGCTTCTGTCGGATTATTGACAACGGGCAATGGTTCATATTCGATTTCAATCAGATCCGCAGCCTTTTTAGCCAGATGAGGTGTATCAGCTACAACAAGTGCGACTGCCTCACCGTGATACCTTACTCTTTCGGTTGCCAAAGGCGGACGGTCACGAATTTCTTCACCTGTAAGCGGAAAACGCTCCCCGGCAAGAACGGCCCGCACACCAAAAACTTGAGACGCCTTTTCTGTTTTAATGCTCTTGATTCGGGCGTGGGCATAAGGGCTGACGACCAATTTGGCATGGAGAATACCTGGCGAAGAGTCATCCGCCGTATATTTTGCCTTGCCTGACACTTTATCCCAGGCTTCTTGCCGGATTACACTTTTTCCAATGTAGTCCACGGCTATCCTCCCCCCGCATCTGTTCTTTGACCTCCTTGTAATCTTCTTGAGTATCAATATCTGAAAAAAGAGTAGGGTTACTGTAATGAACGATCTTGCCATTTAAATATTTATTAGTTCTAAAGATATGGCGTGCACCATGGTCTCCGGATATTCCTTTCACCTGTGCTGCCAGGTGCCTTGAAAAAACCACCGGTGGCCTCATTCGTTTTTGATGGCATGCTGCCACAAACGCCAATGGGGATTCTTTGTTAAAGTAAAGGATCAGTTCATTGATCATTTCTTTCGTAATAAAAGGCTGGTCCGCAAGAAGTACGATGATTCCGTCGGGTAAAAGCTCTTCTGCTTTTTTTATCCCGGCAACAAGAGAAGAAGACTGTCCCTGTACTGAATCTTTACATGTCAGCTGACTCCATTTTCGGTGATAAGGACTTTTATGGAATGAGCAGTCCATCCAGTCGAGGCGATCATCCTCTCTCGTCACTACAATAGTATGGTCGATCAACGATTGAACAGCTGCCCGGAACGCCCAGTTTCCCAGACATTCCGTGCCTAACTGAAGCCACAGCTTCGGGAAACCCATCCTCTCGCTCTTGCCCGCCGCAAGAAAAACAGCTACAATCTTTGCTTCTCTCATAAAATACTTCCTTCAGACCGCTTTTCCAGCCGATAAACCGAGATCAGCTCTGCGAGAATGCTTACTGCAATCTCATGGGGACCTGATGAACCGATAGGAAGTCCTATCGGTGAAAAGAGGAATGCTGGTATTTGTTTCGTTTCCAATAGCCCCTCTGTCCTGTTACGCGGCCCGAGCACACCAACATAGCGAAGATTTTCTTTGAGAATCAGAGACAGAAATTCTTTGTCTTGCTGAAAGTTATGGGACATGATTACCGCGAAATCTTCAGAGTTAAGAGCAAGCTTATCAAAAAGCTCTGAAGGAAAACCAACGATTAAGTGATCCGCAAAAGGAAATTCATCATGGTTGCATAACGCCGAACGGCAGTCACAAACGGTTACAGACCATCCCGTTTCCGATGCCAATTTAGCCACCGCCTTCGCATCTTCTCCCGCTCCGAAAATGACCAGCCGCCGCTTGGATTCAAACCGATACGAAAAGACCATGTGTTCTCCATTCGTTTTAATAAGTCCGTTTTTGATAATGGTTTCCTTCTTCATCTCTTTATTAAAGAAATTTTTAATGATTAGCCGCCTGCCATCACTCAAACATTCCTTGCGATGCAGAACTGTCTTTCCCTCTTCCAGGGACCGTTTCACATCAAGAAGCTGGCCGCGAAGATTTTCGTCTACCCTCTCCACTAAAACATAAAGCACCCCGCTGCAGCCCGACCCCGTTCCCCATAAAAGGTCTTCATCACTTTTTTGGTTATAGACAGCATATTGCGGCTGGCCGTCCAACAGAACCTGTCGGCTTCGTTCCTCCAGATCGCTTTCTACACACCCTGCACTGATCATTCCCGTTTTGCCGTCTTGATGAAATAGCAGCATCGCCCCTTCCTTCAGGTAAGAAGAACCTTCCACGTGAAGGAGTGTGGCAATTACACAATGCTCCTTCAATCCTTGTAATCTGTCAGCTATCTCATAAAATTGCAACTCTATGTTCACCCCCTGTAAGGCATCCTGCGAAATCACCTTTCAGTGAACGGAATCAACCTCATCAGCATGATTATATTCATGAGGAGCACAAACTTAGAATATGGGATTTTTACTCCTAAAAAACTTCACAATCCTGCCTCACAAATTTTATTGACACCCCATTACCATCCGTTTACAATGAGAGTCGAATCATTGAGAAAAAAATTTCAAGCCATAAAAAGGATACCGAGACCTTTACTGAAGGGCATCAGTAAAGGTTTTTTCACTTGATATTGTTACTGGAGGTACATTGCGTGTTAAAAAAATGCATGAGCTTTTTTAAGCTCGGACAGGCTACCATCGATCTTAAACTCGATTCCTATGAATTAAAGCCTGGAGAAAAGGTCAACGGATCTTTTCTTCTTAAAGGAAGATGGATGAAACAAATTATCAAACGGCTCGAATGTGACCTGATTGTTCAGAACGAAGAAGATCATACAGAGCGTATGATTGAATCCGTCACTACCATCTATATGTCTAAAGAGCTCCCCCCCGATGGCAGCATAGAAATCCCAATGTCCTATCAATTGCCCGAAAACCTTATATGCTCCTCCCCGATGGTTACGTACCGCCTCCAAACACGTCTCATCTGCGAAAACACCCGCTGTGTTGATCATGACGAGATTACAATCTGCAGTTAAAATAAAAATCCAGCCGTTTACATCCGGCTGGATTTATTTTGTGTTTATTTTCATTTGATGTTTTGTCATTAATCTCATTCCGCATTTGCACCGCATGCTGTGCTTCAGGTATTTAATCTCACTATGGCATTTGGGGCATTCGGTATGTTCGGCAGCAGCCATGATCACAGTCCTCACTTTTTATGATTTGTTTCTGCACTCGTTGCATAAACCATAGAATTCCAACGTATGATGGTCCACGACATAATCCGTTAATCTTGAAGCTGCAGATTCTACTTCAATCAATCTCGGGTAATTGAAATCGACAATCTTATGGCAAGATTCACAGATCACATGGTAATGCTTTTCGCCTGCTACTTCATATTTGCTGCTGCCATTACCAAAGGATAACTCGTTGATGATGCCTAAGTTTACAAATGATCTCAGATTATTATAAACCGTAGCCAGTGTAATGAACGACGGAAGCTGCCGATGAATTTCTTCAGCCGTCAAATGCTGCCCCGGAGAGATGATCGTCTGTAAAATAAGCACCCTTTGAGGGGTGACCCGCAAGCCGCTTTCTTTTAACTTTTGTTTGGTCAATTGCTCCGCATCCACGGTCAACATCCTCTTTTTTCTTAGTTTGGAAACAAGTATCCGCTCGTCAGCGGATACTTGTTAATTGAGAATTCATTATGACAATTGAGAAAAAAGTCGAATTAAAGCGCTTGTTGCGGAATCGCTAAACCAAGTCCATCCGCAATTCTTTTCCCATATTCAGGATCTGCTTTATAGAAATGCTGGATCTGACGAAGCTTAATTTCTTCTTTTTCTACCGGCCTCATCGCTTCCACAATGTTGTTAACAAGCCGTGTGCGTTCTTCCTCACTTAATAGGCGGTACAAGTCTCCAGCTTGTGTATAATGATCGTTATGATCATAGCCAACACTTTCGGCAACGCCGTATACAGGATAAGCGGCCTGTTTATTTTCAGGTGTTTCTTTAGGGCCTCCGAAGCTGTTCGGCTCATAGTACACTGAACCTCCGCCATTGCTGTCGAAACGCATCTGCCCGTCACGCTGATAATTGTTCACTTCATTTTTAGGACGGTTGATCGGCAGTGCCTGATGATTTGCTCCTACTCGGTAACGGTGGGCATCCGAATAGGCGAAAAGACGGCCTTGCAGCATCTTATCGGGAGAAACGTCGATACCGGGCACCAGTGTTCCTGGTGAGAAGGTTGCTTGTTCCACTTCTGCAAAGTAGTTTTCCGGATTTTTATCCAGCACCATTCTTCCCACTTCAATCAGAGGGTAATCCTTTTGTGACCATACCTTGGTGACATCAAATGGATCGAAGCGATACGTATTGGCATCTTCCAGCGGCATGATTTGAACATACAGTTTCCATGCAGGGAAATCACCTTTTTCAATCGCGTTAAACAGATCCTCCGTGTGGTAGTCAGGGTTTTCCCCTGCAATTTTAGCCGCTGCATCCGGAGCCAGATTTGCTACACCCTGCTCTGTTTTAAAGTGGTATTTGATCCATACGCCGTCTCCTTCAGCATTAACCCATTTAAATGTATGGCTGCCGAAACCGTGCATATGACGCAGGGTTGCGGGGATACCGCGGTCGGACATCAATATAGAAACCTGATGCAGGGATTCAGGTGAAAGCGACCAGAAATCCCATACGGCGGTTGGATTTTTCAGATGGGTTTTCGGATCTCTTTTTTGTGTATGGATGAAATCAGGAAACTTAATGGCATCTCTGATGAAAAAGACCGGTGTATTGTTCCCGACAAGATCATAGTTTCCTTCTTCTGTGTAAAACTTAACTGCAAAGCCGCGAGGATCACGGACAGTATCTGCAGATCCATTTTCACCTGCAACGGTGGAAAAACGTACGAAAAGAGGAGTGCGTTTTCCGACCTCAGATAAGAAAGCAGCTTTCGTATACTTTGTAACATCCTTTGTCACTTCAAAATATCCATGAGCCCCTGCACCTTTCGCATGAACTACACGCTCAGGCACTCGTTCTCTATTGAAATGCGCAAGCTTTTCCAATAGATGAACATCCTGGATCAAGGTAGGACCGCGTGAACCTGCTGTGATGGAATTTTGATTATCTCCTACTGGTGCTCCCCAACTGGTCGTCAAATGATTCTTATTCGTCAATTGTATCCCCCCAAAAGTTATTTAGAATTATTATAAATACAATGATAACACTTCTCAGTAAAAAATCAATACTTTTTTATAATTATTATTAATAAATAACTGAAATTATGTAGGATTTCTCAAAAAAGTGCCAAATAAATATTTACGAACACCTGTTCTTATGTTAATCTATAAAAGAAGGCGCGGATGGTAGCCGCACCTCCCCCGAATAATTCTCTTTGGCCAGCTCGATTAATCAGCTGGCCGCTTTTTTTATCCCTCGAATATAACGTATGCTGCAGATGCAGGAATTTTGCCTTAATCTATACTTTTCATAAACTCAGTATCTAATTTGTTCTATACAATAAAAACCCCCTCTTCCAAAATGAAGAGGGGGTGCACATGCTATCCTTTGAAAACGTCAGATACGATTTCATAGGATCGCAATCTTTCTTGATGATCAAAGATTTGAGCATTGACAATCATTTCATCTGCTTGTGTTTCATCGAGGAAAGCCTGAAGTTTTGTTTTAACCGTGTCTGGTGTTCCGATGATGGTCGTTCGAAGCGATTGTTCAACGGAAGCTTTCTCATAATTGGACCAGATCCCATCCATTGTTTCAACTGGCGGCTTGAGTTTGGAAGGAATGCCTCTGACAAGATTTAAGAACTGCTGCTGCATGGAAGTTGCCAGATAAGCGGCCTTCTCCTCTGTATCAGCCGCTATCACATTAACTCCTACCATAGCATATGGCTTGTCCAATGCCTGTGAAGGTTTAAAGTTTCTGCGGTATACATCAAGGGCAGGCAATGTATTGTCGGGAGAGAAATGGCTCGCGAATGAAAAAGGCAAACCTAGCTCCGCTGCCAGCCGTGCACTGAACCCGCTTGAACCAAGCAGCCAAATCGGAATGTCCAGCCCCTCACCAGGGATCGCTCTCACCGGATTGCCTGATCCGTCAGGTTTTAAGTAGGCGCGAAGTTCATCCACTTGCTCCGGGAAATCCTCCCCGTTGCTCATGTTTTCCCGCCTGAGAGCTTTAGCCGTCACTTGGTCGGTTCCTGGAGCTCTCCCTAATCCAAGATCAATTCTGCCAGGAAACAAGGATTCAAGCGTTCCGAACTGCTCAGCAATGACCAACGGGGCATGGTTCGGCAGCATAATACCGCCGGATCCTACGCGGATTGTCTCCGTTCCTCTTGCTACATGTCCGATAACAACAGCGGTTGCTGAGCTTGCGATTCCAGGCATGCTATGGTGTTCTGCCAGCCAATAGCGGTTATACCCCCACTTTTCTGCGTGCTGTGCTAAATCAAGGGTGTTTTGAAGAGATTCTGAAGCGGTTCCTCCCATGACGATAGGAGAAAGGTCCAGCACAGAAAATGGCATATCTTTCAGCTGCTTCTTAGCAGTTGGTGAATTTTCCTGGGACATGATTGTAGTCCTCCTTTCAAACGCCTTGCTATAAAAATTTCAGATAAGGATGTATTATTCTAAACCTTACTTTTGATTGTAACAACAAAATGTAAAGTATCTAAATTTTATGCTCAAGTTGTTCAAGCTAAACATTCAGCGGCAATCAGTTCATAGGAACGAATACGGTCTTTGATATCATGAGTAATCGTAACAATCATCATTTCGTCGGCTTCATAACGTAAATTCAGTTCTTGTAAACGTGATTTAACCTCAGCTGGGCTTCCGGTAATGGACAGCTTTTTCATCGAATCCAGCCACTCATGTTCCTCTGGAGTCAGGGGATATTGCTTTGCTTCCTCAAGAGAAGGAACACCATTTCTTCCCTCTCCCTTTGCCAGTTGGATCTTCCAGATTTGATTCGGGAGTGCTAAATCTTCAGCCTCTTCTTTTGTTTCTGCACATAGGGTTGAGACTGCCACAATGGTGTTTGGACCCGGCGACCAATGATTGCTTGTAAACTCGGATCTGTATTGATCAATGATATGAACTGCGTCCTGGTCACTCATAAACTCTCCAAATGCGTAGGACAAACCATGTTTTGCAGCCAGGATGGCACTTTTTTTGCTCGTCCCCAGGATCCATGGTTCAGGAAGAACCGCCGGCACAGGTGAAGGAGAAATCTTTGAGAACATCTCATCGGGCGGAAAGTCATTTTTGAAAAAATGAAGCAAGGTTTCTACTGACTCTGGCATCTTCCGGACGTGTTCCAAATAGTTATCCGAGAGTGCCATCGTTGCCTCCGCTGATCCCCCAGGAGCTCTTCCTATCCCTATATCCATTCTGCCAGGAAATAATGTAGCGAGGAGATTATACGTTTCTGCCACTTTATACGGCTTGTAATGAGGCAGAAGAACCGCTCCAGAACCTAAGCGGATCGTTTCAGTCTGCCCGCCGATATACCCTAGCATCACTTCCGGCGCGGGACAGGTAAGTCCAGGAAAATCATGATGTTCAGCGATCCAGTATCGCGTGTAGCCTAATTTCTCTCCCGCCTGCGCCAGGCTCAATGAGTTTTCAAGAGCCTGCTGGGCGGTCTGTCCGGCGGACACCGGCGATTGGTCTAGAATACTTAATCTCAAGAGCATTCCTTCTTTCTGCAAAGAGCTTTCCTTGCTTATCATTACCAATATATTAGCGAATTTCTATGAATCCTAAAAATAAAATGAACTGAAAAAAAAGCATGCCAATGACTTAGGCATGTTTTTTCGCAGGTTGAATGTTGCTTGTTTTGTTTTTTGTGAAGCAAGCTTCTCATTGTCAAAGTTAGATTCCGGAAGTAATTTACTTCTCTCCTGTAAATTTAATGCCTTTGACAAAATAGCGGTTAAAGAAAGCGTACAGAACCAGAATAGGGAGAGTAAAGACCATGGATGCGGCCATAATGTAATTCCAGAAGCTTATGAACTGTCCTTTAAAGGAATTCAGTCCGAGCGGCAAGGTAAACATGCTTTCATCAGACAAAATGACGAGCGGCCGCATGAAGTCGTTCCAGAATGCCATAAAGACAAAAATGGTCTGTGCAGCAAGTGCCGGTTTGGCCAATGGAAGAACAATTCTGAAGAATGTACCGAACTTGCCCAATCCATCGATGGCCGCTGCTTCTTCCACTTCTTTCGGAAAGTTGATGAAAAACTGCCGCATCATGAAGATAAAAGTTGCATTGACAGCTCCAGGAATAATCATGCCCTGGTACGTATTCAGCCACCCCAGTTCCTTAAGGATGAGGAAGTTCGGAATAAGCGTGACCTGAAATGGAATCATGAGAACAGCCAGGATGATGATGAAGATGCTCTTCTTGCCGGGAAAAGTGAGCCTGGCAAGAGCATACCCGGCCATGGAATTAAAGATCAGATTCAAAAAGGTACCCGCTGCAGCGATGAATAGACTGTTCAACAGCCAGCGGCCAAAGAGCGGCTCCCTTGTAAAAATTTCTTTATAGTTATCGAGTGTGAAATTTTCGGGTATGAAGTAAATGGTTCCGCTTACGATTTCACCGAGTGATTTAAAGGATGATGACAGGGCCCACAAAAACGGAAAAATAGTTATAACCGCGTAGATGATCAGAATCGCGTATAAAATAGTTCTGCCGATCGGTCGCTTTTTCACTGTATCCCTCCTTAGTAAAGTGATTCTTCTTTTGAAAATTTCCGCTGCAGCAAGGTCGCGATCAAAATGATGATGGACAGCAGGAAAGCTAGTGCAGCCGCATATCCCATTGTTCCGAGCGACTTAAACGCGTATTGATAGATTAAAAGCACGACAGTGAGCGTTGAGTTGTTCGGACCGCCCGAGCCGGCTGAGAAGATGTACGATTGGTCAAACAGCTGGAATGTGCCGATCAATCCCATGATGACAACGAAAGAAGTGACTGGCCGCAAATTGGGAACTGTGATATGCCAGAATTTTTGCATACCGCTGGCGCCGTCCAGCTCTGCAGCTTCATAATGGCTGTCCGGAATATCCTGAAGGGCTGCCAAATAGATCACCATAAAGAACGGTGCAGTTGCCCAAATGTTCATGATCATGATCGCGATCAGAGCTACATCCGGATCCCCGATCCAGTTATAGGTCGGCAGGTGAAGGATATTAAGAAGGTGATTGATCAATCCGTTCTGATTGTACATCCACATAAAGATCAACGTTAATACTGCCGATGAAGTCAACGTGGGTAAAAAGTAGACAATTCTAAAAAATTTCTGCCCTTTCATGCCTGCGTTAAGAGAGGCAGCCAGTACAAGAGCGAGCATCGTCTGCAATGGAACCACAATCACGACATATAAGACCGTATTTTTCAAGGCGATATGCGCCCTGTCGTCAAAAGTTACTTTTAAGAAATTATCCAGTCCGCGAAATTCATAATGAGAGCCTCCGAGCAGCTGCACTTTATGGAAAGAAAGGAAGATGGCATACAGGATGGGAGCGATTACAAAAATGCCAAGAATCACCAACACCGGTGTCATAAACAAGTAACCCTGTCCCGCTTCCCTTGTGCGTTTAATAAATGACTTGCCTCGTTTCATGTTCCTCACCTCTTTCTTTTATCATTCTGTTACTTTTATTTCTTTGTTAGCTTGTTTTTCAGCGTCCTTTAATGCTTCGTTCAATGGCCGTTCACCAAGATAGGCACTTAAGAACTGGTTGTTGAAATTATTCATGATGATTGGCAGCATCGGTCCGTCCTGCCAAACTGTTGCATACTTCGCTCCTTTAACGAGCGGACCTCGCAATTGGTCTTTGTCATAGCCTAATTCAGCCGCCACCGATTTTCGAGTCGGAAGGGCGAATCCTTTGCTTGTCCACTTCTTCATTCCTTCTTTTCCTGTCAAATATTGAATCAATTCCCAAGAGGCTTTTTTATGCTTTGATTCTGCATTCATCACATAGCCGACGGTGAAGGACATCGTTCCTTTTTTTCCATTGATCGTTGGCAGTTCTGCTGTTCCATAGTCCACCTTTGGAAATGTATCTTTCATAAAAGGGATGTTCCAATTCCCTTCCATTACCATCGCTGCCCTTCCCTGCCCGAACATTTCACCGCCGGAGCCAGAACCAACCTCGGATGGCTGTGCGGCTGTCTTGTCTTTCAGGTGCATCTCTAAAAATGGCTGGAGCGAGCGGACGACACGGTTCTGCGCGAAGGTGGCATGGTCTTTTGTGATTACTTGTCCGCCCTGAGACTCCGCCATGTAATAAAGCCGTTCTATCTGTGGCATGACACCCAGTCCATACACTTTATTGCCTTTCGTCAGTTTTTTTGCATCAGCGCGAAGTTTTTCCCATGTTCTTGGAGGCTCGCTGATGCCGGCTTCTTTAAACATTTTTTTATTATAAAAAAGGGCCAGGGTTGAATAATCCTTGGGGAACCCATAAATCTTCCCGTTCTCTTTAAAGGCATCCAGCTGCTGTTTTTCAAAATCCCCGATATCAAAGTCCTTGTCCACATACTTGTCGAGCGGTTCAATCGCTCCTGTTTGAATTAATCCAGGTGCTTCGAAAGCATCCAGGTAAAACACATCAGCCGCTGTACCCCCAATTAGCCGGGTCTTTATGACATCCATGTACTGGTCATTGATCTGGTTGAACTTGACGTCGATGTTTGGATGTGATTTCTCAAAGTCGCTCAATACATCCAGCAGAAGTTTTTTTTCAATGGGGTTACCTCCCCAGCCGCTTAGTGTAATTGTTGTTTTGTCATGTTTTGACTCTGTCTCTTCTTTTGAGCTGCATCCCGTAAGAAGAGAAGAAGCGAGCAAGGCAGCCACCCCGGCTGCCGAAATGGATTTTTTCAGCTTCATTGCGATACGCTCCTTTCTGAGGATCTGTTATGCCTGTTCACTTAGTAGTACCTCGTACCCGGTTGTGTTGTGGTCTACTGATACTACATCCTTTCCGTCTTTTTTTTTCACGGAGAGAGACAGATGTCCCTGTCCAATTTTAATGCGGGTTACCTTCAGTTCGTTGACTTGGTCGATCAGCCTAGGAGATAAGTGGATCACTCCGTTTAAGCCGTCAGGGAAAAGTCCGAGCATGGTCTGGATAAAAACAAACGGTGTTCCCGCAGCCCAGGCTTGCGGTGAACATGCAACCGGATATTTTACTGCTCTGCCGGCTGATGTGCCATAGCCGCAGAATAATTCAGGCAAACGGTCATATTCAAAGTCCTGGGCCGCTTGGATTAAACCGTCCATGATCTTATTTGCTTCTTTTTGGTGATTTGTTTTACTCATCCCCAGGAGAATCATGCTGTTATCATGAGGCCAGACGCTGCCGTCATGGTAGCTCATCGGGTTATACCCCGCTTCTCCTTCTGCCATCGTTCGGATGCCGTATCCTGAAAAGAATCGAGGCGAAACGAGTTGATCTACCGTCTGGTGTGCATGTATTTCATCCATCATACCTGAAAATAACACGTGCCCCGGATTGGAGGTCATCGTTCCTACTTGATTTTTATCTTTATCAAGGGCAATTGCATAAAAAGATTGATCTTCCATCCAGAACCGATCGTGGAAATTCCTTTTCAGCTGCTGTGCTTGCTCTCTCAGTCTTACTGCCTCATCCGATTTACCTGATTTTTCGTAGAGGTCTGCAATCCCCATTTTCGCCTGGTACACATACCCTTGCACCTCAGATAAAGCGATTGGAGTTTCAGCATAATCCCCGTTTCGATGCACGACCGAGTCGCCGGAGTCCTTCCACCCTTGGTTCGCGATTCCTTTGCTGGACTCTTGATGGTATTCGACAAATCCATCGCCATCCCGGTCACCATACTGATCAATCCATTTGAGAGCGTCTTCAACATTTTGCTTCAGCTCTTCAGCAAGCACAAGATCTCCGGTCCATTTTGTATATTCCGTTAAAAGAATCAAAAAAAGAGGGGTCGCATCAATCGTTCCGTAATAAGGTGTGAATGGGATCTGTCCTGTCGCCGCCAGTTCTCCATAGCGGATTTCATGCATGATTTTACCTGGCTGCTCATCACGCCATGGATCGGCTTTCGTCCCTTGTTGAGAAGCCATCGTCATCAATGTTCCTTTTGCGATTTCCGGATTAAAAGGAAGCATCTGAAGAGCGGCAATGAGGCTGTCCCTTCCGAATGGTACTCCGAACCACGGAAGTCCGGCAACTGGAAATCTCCCAAACCCGATGTCTGTCAGCAGTACCCGAAGATCAAGGACTCCGCGTTCTACCAATCTCTGAAGCGCTGGACTGTCACATTGGACTTTCGTTGTTCCTTCTTCCCACTCACGGTAAGAAGCTTCTAATTTTTCATGAGCATCATCAGGAGCGATCGCCTTGCCTGACTGACCGCCGATCTCAGGAATAATGGTAAAGGTCACAGACTGAACCTCCGAATGGCTCAATGAAAAGTGAAAGGTAATTCCTTCTGTGTCTGATACAATATCGGCTTTCCGATCCCAAGTTACCTTTGTAGCTCGCTTTACATGATCAGCACCTTCGTAATAGTAGTTGATTCCATTATCGGTTCGCTCTTCCCCAGAACGCTCCCCAACTTCACCGTATTGAAAACCGCGGACAATGAACATGTCAGTAAAATCAACATCCAGCAATAAACTAATATCAAACTCAACTGGTTTTGGAAAAAAGCTTTTTACCTGGATCGTTTCGTACAGCACTCCGTTATAGATTAAACGCTTTCTTTCTAGCTGGATGGACTCTCTCCAGAGGATCAGCTCACCGTCCTCCTCCATATGAGGGTTGGTCAGCAAAATTCTTGCACTGTAATTTTCATCTGCAGAAGATGAAAGCAGAATCGGATCTTCACCATTGATTTTTAAATCAAACTTGCTTAAAAAACGTGTATCCTTCGTGTAAAGCCCCAATCCATACGTGTTGTCAACAGGGATATTCCCTTTATCGTCTGTTAGTAGAAATAGATCGTTTTCTTTGATCACTCTGTAATCCATCGTTCTCCTCCTGGTTGAAACCGAAACGTTTCGGGACCCATCAAAAAATATAGAATCCGAAACGTTTTCGGTTCGCTCGTTTTAAAAACCACTACTCTTCGTGGTTTTTAGCTGTTGATTCTCTTTGAATTAAATTTGTATTTAATACTTTCTTGCGGCTGCCCGCTTTCCCCTCTAGAATCTGGATCAGTAAAATGGCTGATTCATAGCCGATCTGATAACGGTCCTGCGCTATCGTTGTGAGAGTCGGCGACGAATAGGAAGCCAGTATAATGTCGTCAAAGCCAGCAACAGACAGCGCTTGTGGAACTTGTTTCCCCATCCCGGCTGCGGCTTTTATGGTTCCAAGAGCCATTAAATCACTTGCACAGAAAATGGCGGTAATCTTGGGATTTTTCTTTAACAGTTCAGCTGCCTGGACCTGAGCTTCTGATTCCGAAAACGCACCATCTACTACATTTTCCTCTTTGAAGTCCAGCTTTGCTTCTTCCAATGCGAGACGGTAGCCCTCGAGCCGTTCTCGACTGACAAATGCCTGTTTGTGGCCGTTGATCATCCCGATCTGGCGATGCCCCAGTCCAATGAGATGCTCGACAGCTTTTTTAGCTCCTTCTTTATTGTCAGTAGTCACATATCCTACACTGTCGCTTTCAATGGGAATGTCGACGAGTACACAGGGAATATCGCTTTCGACTACTTCCCTGAGATAAGGGTCATCCGTTTTGATTCCCTGCAGGATTACACCGTCTACTTTTCTTTCCTGGCAAAGCTGATTATACGTTTTTTCCTGCTGCAATTCAGTATTCGTACTGAATAGGATGAGGTCATAGCCCCGTTTTCCCGCACAGTCATTGATTCCGCAAAGGACTTCATACGTAAAATTATCCTTGCTGCCTTCGATCTGCATCCCTGAAACAAGGAGCCCTATTGTTTTCGTCTTTTTCATCACGAGGCTTCGTGCCAAAAGGTTCGGGCTGTAATTCAGTTCTTTGGCAACGGCTTTAATTTTGTCTCTCGTTTTCTCGTTTACATCGGAATAACCATTAAGAGCTCTGGAAACAGTTGTCACTGAGACTCCGGCATGTTTTGCGATGTCTTTTATAGTAGCCACATGCATTCCTCCAAAACGTTTCGGGAACGTAATGTCTATACTATAACGTTTAGAGAAGGCGCTTTCAACCCTTTGGTTAAACTTTTCGATATGTAAAAGGAGATTCCAATCCGCGTTGTACCGCGTCTTGAGCATCTCCTTCGTGATTATTTCCCTTTTCTTATGTTAAATTGATCTTCAAGCATGCTCCAGTTATGAGGGAACGGCTCACCAAGCACCCAGTAGGCAATCCCCCGAAGGTTATAATATTTTAGCTGGTTGAATTTTGCCTGGGCGCTTTCTTCGTTCTCGAACCAGACTACATGTTTAACGCCTTTATCATCTGTATAGTTGAAATAGGGTGAATGAGCTTTGTTGTCGTACTTGATATCTGCGCCTTCCTTGATGGCGAGTTCAGAGGCCTCCTGCGGAGCGATTCGTTTGGCCGAAGGATTATCCTTTTTGTAAGGAAGAATCCAATCATAACCGTAAAGAGGGGCTCCCATTACAATCTTATTCCGCGGAATCACGGATGCAGCATATTCAATAACTTTCCTTACCTGCGGGATCGGTGACACCGCCATCGGCGGGCCTCCTGACCATCCCCATTCATAGGTCATGAGGATTACAAAATCCGCCAGCTGACCATGTTTTTTATAATCATGGGCTCCGTGCCATGGTCCTGACTGCTCATCACTCGTTTTAGGCGCAAGTGCTGTAGAGGTGATAAATCCTGCTCTTTTCACACGTGGCAAGATGGATGCCAGGAATTCGTTGTAAAGCTCTCTATCTTTTGAACGAATATGCTCGAAATCGATGTTGAGTGCCTTATATCCTTTTGCTCTCATCGTCTGAATGACATTTTTGATCAAACGCTCGGATACGGTTTTGTCTGTAAAAATTTTATGTGCCACATCAGGGGAGAAATTTCCTTCTGTAAAGTTAGTCAGGACGAGCATCGGAACTGACCCTTGTTTTTTTGCAGCGGCCAATGCCTGATCGTCTTTAATTCCGATCAAATTTCCGTCTGGTTTCACCCGATAGCTGAAAAATGCAACATAGGATAAGTGCCGGCCTACATCTTTAACTTCTTTTACAGCCGCCCTCGGGTCAACCGGTTCAAGAAAACCTATTGTGGAGATTTTGGTTTTCTTATGAGCCGTTTGTGACGGTTTTACCTCTTTTTGTTTACTGCCATTGTATTTTACCTGCTGCAGCCTCGGATGCTCTTTTCCGGCCTGATCTGCATCCGCAGCGCCCTCCTCCTGGCTTTTCGTGCCTCCGCACCCCGACAGTGCCAGTGATAGTGCAAATGTAATTGCGAGAATCTTCTTCAATTCAGTACCTCCTTTTTTCCTTATGTTTCCTTTACGAAATGGCAGTTATACCAGAAGATGACGAGCAAAATTTGGAAGCAGGGTCTTCAAAAAGGGGGGGAATTACGTTACGCTTGGAGAAACCAAAAGAAGAAAGGCGGGCAATACATGAAATGGCCTTATCTATGCATCGCAGGCGGAGCCGCTTTATGGGGAACCATCGGTATTTTCATTAAAGAATTGTCGTATATCGGGTTTACCCCCATTCAGATTGTTGTATTAAGGGCATTGAGCGCCTCCCTCGTGTTTATCATGATCACTTGTTCTTCTAACCACTCACTGCTCAGGATCAAATTAAAGGACAGCCATTATTTTATAGGAACCGGCCTGCTCAGTATCGCTTTTTTTAACTGGTGCTATTTTAAAGCCATGGAAGAAATGTCACTTTCGGCCGCTGCGGTGCTGTTATATACAGCTCCGGCTTTTGTCTTGATACTGTCACGCTTCTTTTTCAGGGACTTGATCACAGCCAAGAAGGTAACAGCGCTCGCTATTACATTCCTCGGCTGTCTGTTTGTTGTTGGTTATTTGCCTGCTGCGCATGCAGGCGTTTCACTGATCGGATTATTCACAGGTTTGGGAGCTGGGTTAGGATACTCTTTATACAGTATTTTTGGGAAAGCAGCATCCGTTAAATACCATACATTGACTATTACAACCTATACGTTTCTTTTTGCAGGACTGGCGTTATTTCCAGTCAGCGGCCTGTCCGCCTCTTTCCATCTGCTGGGCAATGGACAGACACTGCTCTATATTGCAGGGCTTGGAATCTTTCCAACTGTCCTTGCGTATCTTCTATACACAGTGGGACTCAGGCATGTTGAACCAAGCAGGGCCGCCATCGTTTCTACGATTGAGCCCGTTGTTGCCACACTCACCGGATTGTTTCTTTTTCAAGAAGCACTGACGGTCTGGCAGACTGCCGGTATTCTGCTCGTCATTTCTGCCGCAGTCGTTGTACAGGATAAAAAAACGCGGGAAACTCTTCAAAAAAAGATCAGTGCTTCCTAAAAAAAGAGGCGGGATCCAATGATTCCGCCTCTTCATCCTTTATTTTTTCTTGGCCAGCCATCGGGCCACATTTTCCGCATCCTTGCCTTGAATTAATTCTGCGGGCATACCGCCACCGCCATTTTTAATCTGTTTCATTATTTCTGCCTTGTTATGCTCTTTTCCGACTTCCTTCAACGCTGGCCCTGTACCGCCTTCCAGGTTGTTTCCATGGCAGCTGGCGCAATTTTGTTGATATGTTTTCTCCGCAGAAGCTGTATCCATTGTGCCGCTCTTTCCGCCTCCGTTGTCCCCGCCTGAGGAGCAGGCTGACAAAGCTAGAACCAATCCTAAAATAAACGTAATCTTTTTAAACATACATGTGGCCTCCCAAAATAGATAAATATTCCATTACATTCAAAGTTTCCACATCATTTAAGGATTTAAACATTTTTCCTATTTAATTAACTTTTCTAGAGAAGCGTCCGCATTTTGTTTACAATGAACCTATTACAACTACCCGAAATGAGGAATACAATGATGAAAGCTTTAACATTCCATGAATTTGGAGGACCAGAAGTATTGCAATATGAGGATGTTCAAGATCCAATACTGCGAAAGAATGAAATACTTGTTCGAATGAAAGCGATCGGTCTCAACTTTGCAGATGTTTATCGCAGAAAAGGGAATTATCACTTAAAAGGCAATCCTCCCTATATTGCCGGCTATGAAGGCGCAGGAGTGGTCGAGGAAGTCGGCGAAAATGTAACAGGTGTAAAACCAGGAGACCGGGTGGCCTTTGGCTGATGTGCCTTTTGCCAATGCCGAACTTGTCGCTGTCCCGAAAGACCACCTTATTCCTTTGCCTGAAGGCATCTCATTTGAAGCAGCCTCTTCCCTTCTGCTTCAAGGGCTGACGGCTCAATACCTGACAAAAGACAGCTATCCTGTTACTGCAGGCACCCTTCTTGTTGTGCATGCGGCAGCAGGAGGTGTAGGCCAGCTCCTTATCCAAATCTCCAAAGCATTGGGAAGTTCAGTAATCGGTCTAACGTCTTCTCCTGCAAAGAGGGAAGCAGCTTTGTCCGCTGGTGCAGACCATGTATTTCTCTACGATGAGGACTGGATATCTAAAGTAAAGGAAGTCTCTCCAGGAAATAAAGGAGCAGATGT
This sequence comes from Fictibacillus sp. NRS-1165, assembly GCF_050468105.1. NCBI lineage: Bacteria > Bacillati > Bacillota > Bacilli > Caryophanales > Fictibacillaceae > Fictibacillus > Fictibacillus sp. NRS-1165. The sequence goes on along the minus strand of NZ_JBDPNU010000029.1, from coordinate 83,043 downwards.
GATTTACGATTCCGTAGGAAATACGCTTTCGGAGAGCTTTAATGCAGTAAAAATCGGGGGCACCGTCGTATTTTATGGAATGGCAGGCGGCGACCCGCTCCCAGTTGATCCCCGTATGCTGATGGACACTTCAAAAACACTCACAGGCGGGGATCTATGGAATGTCATTACCTCCCATTCCGAGAGAGTATTCCGCGCCAGTCAGTTGTTTGATATGATTCAATCCGGCTCTGTCAAAATCCCGGAAGTCACATCCTTTAAGCTTTCTGATGGTGCAGAAGCCCACCGTTTCTTGGAAAGCCGAAAGAGCACAGGCAAGATTTTGCTTATTCCCTAATGAAAAAGCGAGTGGTTCTCTCTGATTCCACTCGCTTTTTGCTATTCATATTGAAGGTGCAATGCCTTGATCCGTTCCTTCGTCATCGTAAGCAACAGCTGGTTATTGAGCGTTTTTGCCATCTTGTAGGTCAGCATTAAAAACTTCTCCAACCCTGGCTTACACCCTTTTACAAAAGCCAATTCATCACACTTTGTTTCAGAATGCAGATTGATTTCTCCTTCAAGGACAGGGTATTGTGAATGCCCGATCTCATGCCAAATGATCGCTTGCTTCATGTCTCTGTCTTTACAAAAAAAAGCATAATCATACACTACGATGAAACGGTCATATTTAGGATCAAGAGAAGAATAGCACAGCGTCAAAATTCGATTATCTATGTTCCATAAATGGAGCCATTGCTCGTTTTCAAGGCCAAACGTTCTCATGATTTCGGATTTATCTTCTATAATGGCTATACGCTCACCATATATTTCTTCATTTAAACTTTCACAGAGACAGATCACGGCCATCTCTCCTTTTTTTTCTTTCACCTCTTTCTTTTAACATATGTGACAACCTCTTTGACTATTCTGCGAGTTTACTTGACACAGCAAAAAAGCCTATCCATAAAGAATAGGCTTTTACCTTGCTTGCTTCTAGACAGGCAGCAAGATGGTTACAGTCGTCCCTTTATTTAATTTACTGGAGAAAGAAATCATCCCTTTATGATTTTCGATGATCTTAAGACTAACCATAAGACCGAGGCCGATTCACTTCTCCTTATTCGAATAAAAAGGCTCGCCAAGCCGGTTAAGCCTCTCCTCACTGATGCCGACCCCTTGATCTTGAATGGTTAAACACACCTGTTCTTTATGGAGTGAGGTTTTAATTTTTAAGGTTCCTCCACTGGCCATCGCTTCTATTGCATTTTTGATCACATTGATCAGCACTTGTTTGATTTGGTTTCCTTCACTTCTCACAAGTGGGAGATCGTCGGAAAGGCATGTTTTAAACTGGACATTGTTCAAGTTGGCTTCAGAATCGAGCAAAACGATCGTTTGCCGAATAAATTGGTTGATATCGTTCCATTTGTAGACCATATCGGTGTGAGGCTTGGCAAGAATCAGAAATTCATTAATAATCGATTTAATCCGGTCCAGCTCAGAGAGAATAATTTCGCTCACATGTCCACTAGCTAGTTTGTCAGATTTCCGGAGCAGCTCTTCTTTGTCTCTCAAATCCGTTATATCTTCTACAATTCCAGCTACCCGCCAAATGTTTCCGTGATCATTATAAATGGGGAATGCCCTTGAACGCACCCACCTTAATTCATTATCGGGCCGGACGATCCGATACTCTATTTCATATTCCGTTTCAGGAACGGACTCAAACGTGCCAGAAATTCGATCCATGTCTTCAGGGTAGACAGTACTTCAGAGCAGACTTTCTCATGGCCTGCTTCCAGGTGACCGAATATTTCCCGGACACTTCGGCCGATATAGATATCGGGATTCACTTTATGCTTTTTCATCCATTTCCCGTACATTCCCGTGTGAATCAAGTCTTTATCAAGCGTAAACACCGTGTCCTCCATGGAAGTGACGAGAGACCTGAACTTTTCCTCGCTTTTGCGGAGAGCTTCTTCGATTTTGCCTCTCCCTGTAATCGGATTAATCGTTACCACCACTTGGCGAGCACTTTCCTTGTCCATGCAAACGGGCATTGTGCTCACCACATACCAGTGGTACGACATTTTTTCAGACAAAACAATGCCAATGATTCTGTCCTTGATCGCCTGTCCTGTCCTTAATGTAATTTGAGAGGGATAATTGTTGAAATCCAGTGGGGATCCGGTTTCATCCAATGCTATGAATTTTGCTTGTTTGTACGAACAGCCTTCTACCTTTGCACTGGAAAGGCCCAGCATTTGACAGGCAGCTGAATTGATATGCTCGATAACTGCTGAGGAAGAAAGGATAGGCACCCCGCTTGCTACAGCATTGAATAGATTTTTAATATTTTCTGCAGTGTAGTATGCAGAGCCTGTACCCGTGCTTTCATCAATTAGTATCATATAAATCAACCTTAACTCAATATTTTAAAGATTGCTTCTCTTCCTTTCATCATAGCACAATCCCTCTTTTACATAAATTGTCTTTCTCCCTATTTGTAAAGAAAAACGGTATGCATAAACGAGCCCTTTTTTCGTAAAGGAGGTTCTTGTCCCTTTCTCGCATTCCATGAAATGAATATAGTATTTCAAAGGGGTGAATTAATATATGTCAAGAAGAAGTGAATCTTCTCGCCACCGGAGGGATGAATCCTCAAGAAGGAGAAGAAGTTCCTCATCAAGAAGAGGAAGAAGAAATGAATCCTCATCAAGAAGAGGAAGAAGAAACGAGTCCTCATCAAGAAGAGGAAGAAGAAATGAGTCTTCATCAAGAAGAGGAAGAAGAAACGAATCTTCATCAAGAAGAGGAAGAAGAAACGAATCTTCATCAGGAAGAGGAAGAAGAAACGAGTCTTCATCCAGCAGCAGTATCAATTTCACGGTTGATATTGAATCATCATCCAGCAGTTCAAGCAGTTCCAGCAGTTCAAGCAGTTCCAGCAGTTCAAGCAGCTCCAGCTCATCAAGCAGCTCTAGCAGCTTCCGCCGCTCAAGAATGAGATCAATGTTCCCTGTGCAGGGCGCTCAGCAGAATCGAAGAAACCAGCGTCCGATTCAAGTAAACTGCAACTGCGGTCAACAGAATCCAACCATGGGAGCCATGGACAGGAACAGACCAATGCAGCAGCGTCCAATTCAAGTTACTCAAAACTGCAACTGCGGCAGAGGCCAGAGTCCTACGATGGGAGCCATGGACAGGAACAGACCAATGCAGCAGCGTCCGATTCAAGTCACTCAAAACTGCAACTGCGGCAGAGGCCAGAGTCCTACGATGGGAGCCATGGACAGGCAGAGGCCGCGCTGCCGACGATTCTGTGAGAACGTTTGTCATTCTTTGTTCGGAAGACGAAGACAGCAGTGTATTGAGGATTGTCTTGCGTGTCGAGACGATCGAGGCAACGTGATGGGCACCATGGACGACAATGACTCTAACTGGAGATCACCAGGTAATAGAGGCGATGTGATGGGTGTACAAAGCGATATGAACGACGGCCACTACTGGGACTATGAATTTTAATCAGTAAAATTACAAAGGCACCCTCTTTCCTGTAAGGGGAGGTGCCTTTACATATTCAAGGATAATTCGCGGCTTGATCGGGCATTTTAGATAGATACGGAGGTGGATGCAGATGAAACAGTTTGATTTGGCTCATTTAACGAGTGAGCAAAAAGCAAAACTGGATCAGATGGAGAAAGAACTGGATGTCGTATTGATCGCTTGGGACAGGCAAGGGAAGGCAGACAACATCCAGCAAAACAATAATTTTGACATCTAAAAAACCCTTCGCATGAAGGGTTTTTTCATTGGTGCCAGGCACCATTTCAAGAAACATGAAAAGTCACAGGCTTCATGGCAGGCTCGATGCGTTTGAATTGATACCTGTTTTTCATAAGGTACTCCAGAAGCTTTGGAAGGCTTTCCAACGTTTCTTTCCTTTCGTGCAGCAGGATGACAACGGGTTCTTTACGATGTTCCATGTTTTTTATCTGAACGATGGAATATTCCACATACTGCGGGCTTCGGAACGACCAGTCCTTGCTGTCGATGGTCCAGTCCCACAGCTGATAACCGTGCTCTCTTACTGCATCCTGGTATGCTGGCTTCATATAAGGTGCACTGCCGTATGGCGTCCGAATAAGAACGGACTTTTTGCCCGTGATCTTCTGAAGCGCCAAATTATCCTGATCCATTTCCTGAACGACGGTTTCTTTTGTGCGGTAGATCTTTTTGGGATCATGGGAAACACCGTGGAGGCCAAGAGCCTGTCCTTCTTGATCCATCCGTTTAACGGCCTCGGGGAACCTTAAGATGTTCGGTTCCAGCATAAAAAACGTGGCTTTTGCTTGGAACTGGTTCAATATATCCAAGATCCCTCCCGATACATGGGAAGGGCCATCATCAAATGTTAAATAGACTGTTTTTCGTTCAGAAGGATCGATTTGTTTTTGCTTCGTTTCTGATTTATGTACAGCCGGAGCAATTGCGGCTTTTTTCGTTTTTTTGTTTTCTATCTTTATTTTCTTTGGTGTTTTTAGCTTCTTTACTGAAGTTTCATTCTTTTCTTGGATGTTATTTGTCTCTTTTTGTGACTGTGTAGCGGTTGATATGTGGGCGGTTGTCTTCTTGGCTATTTGAATCTCCGCGCCTGCATTGGCAGCTGTAGCAGTTTTCTCTTTCGGCTTTTTGGTTTCATTGGCGGTTTTTGGATGAGATGAATGCGATGCCGGCGTTTTCTGAGAATATGGCTTTTTCTTTATTTCCTCTTTATGCTGCTTTCCCATGGCCTCGTTTGCTTTAATTTTGTTCACATGCCATGTTCCGAAAATCACAAACAACGTTACTAAAGACAACACTAATAAAACCGCAGCTTCTCTTTTGCCGGCCTTTTGTCTTGCTTCCCCTATAGATTCTCTCACCGTTTCCTCACCTTATCTTTACATAACTTTTATACTCTCTCAGTATAAAGGTTTTTTTGTAAGAAAAGGTAAAAAAATAGAAAATTTTATAAAAATAGTAATAATTCCCCCGATGTATGCAAGATCATACGATTAGTCTTTCGCATCCTGGTCTGCCTGTTCATCGTCAATAGGCAGGAAGGACAAAACTTCTTTCACAATAGCATTAATTTTCCCGTCTATAAAAGAAGAACCGAACTTCTCTTTAGCCTTCTCAATCTCTTGCTGCACTTCTTTTTCGAACTGGATCAAAGGGACATCTTCTTCTGCTTCATTGTATAGGTCAATCATCGCTTCGAGCCCTTCCTGCATGCGGTCAATGGCATCACTATAGAGCTTCTTGCTTTTTTTGTTGAGCTTCATATTTTATCACCCGTTCTCATTATCTCCGTTTTTTTATGCCTAAATCCTTTTTTCTAGACATGTACCCTGTCCGTTTCCGGCATTCTTCATAAATTGAAAAGTGAGTAATGGCTAAACTTAAATTATAAAGGAGAGAACGTTTAATGTATCATTACGGTTATGGCTGTCATCATCCACGTGTTATTGTTCACCCTACCCAGTGCTGTGTTCAGCAGCACTTCTACACCGAAGAGGTGGTTCACGTCCATCCTGTGCAGATCCAGCATGTCAATCACCTGCTGTATCAGCACGTTCATGAATATCCTGTCTCCCAATATGAAACCTGCCAGGTTCATCACCAAAACATTCAATGCGGCGCCCCTCCTTGTTGCTGATCTGATCACTTTTCTGCCTGTGAAACCAAAGGTTCACAGGTTCTTTATATAAAAAGAGAAGAAGTGTTGAAACTCCAATCACACCGTGATATATTGATTTCTTGAATAAGCCTGACACCCGGCAAACAGCCAGGCTAAATTGGACGGTTGAATGAGCCAACCCTTGTGGTTGGTTTATTTGCTTGAATGGATTTTCACTGTGAAAGGGGGATTAATCATTAACACATGAAAAGCTATATTAAAGAATTCATCTTAATTATTGTTGGGTCATTCTTTTTCTCTCTTGGCGTAAACTGCTTCGCCATTCCAAATGAATTGGGGGAAGGCGGGGTCACCGGTATCTCCATGATCTTATACTACCTCTTCTCCTGGTCGCCAAGTTACACGAACTTTATTATGAATGGCATCCTTTTAGTGATCGGGTATAAGCTCCTTAACAAGCGAGTGACACTGTATACGGTCTTCTGCATTGTTTTCACATCGGTTTTCCTTCATATGACAGAAGGATTAGGCTCACCCGTTAAGGATACGATTCTCGCTTCCGTGTTTGCCGGTATCTTTATTGGAATAGGTCTCGGGCTGGTACTACGATCAGGGGGGACCACCGGAGGTTCGACCATACTTGCTCGAATGGCAAACCAGTATCTGGGCTGGAGCATCAGTGGTTCCATGCTCGGGTTTGACCTGTTGGTCGTACTGAGCTCGTATTTTGTCATCGGAGCACAGAACACGATGTATACCGTCATCTCCATTTACATCTCTACAAAAGTGCTTGATTACATTATTGAAGGCTTCGATACCCGTAAAGCGGTCACAATCATCTCCCAGCAGGCTGATGAAATTGCAAAAAAGGTAAACGACGACATGGACAGAGGTGTGACTGTGTTTTCGGCTCATGGGAGCTATACAAAGGAATCAAAAGAAATCTTATATGTAGTAATCAATAAACAAGAATTGTTTGAGATAAAAAAAATAGTGCATCGCATTGACGAAAAAGCCTTTGTCGTCATCCATGATGTCCGTGATGTCTTCGGGGAAGGATTCACTTTTCCAAAAACAGAGGTTTCCTGAGAACAAAAAAAGGCCTGCCGTTACGCCCAAAGAGGTTACGCCGGCAGTCCTTTTTGTTTGTTATACCGCTTGTTTGAGAATAAATTCTCTGATCGCATGAGCCACTCCATGCTGATCATTTTCCAATGTAGTAAAATGGCAAATTTCTTTAATTTCAGGCAGGGCATTACCCATTGCTATGCTCGTGCCCGCAAATTTCATCATCGGCCAGTCATTCAAGTTGTCCCCAATCGCAACTGTGTCCTGGTAGGGTATGCTAAAATGATCCGCCATTCCTTTTAATCCATTTCCCTTATTGGCCATTTCATGGTTGATTTCAAGATTGTGTTCTGCTGAACTCGTAATAGAAAGCCCTGTATATGCTAAAGCCGATTTTCGGATTTCCGCGAGTTTATCCAACGAATATGAGAACGGAAGAATTTTATTAATGGCCAGGTCATCTGTCCATATATCCCGGAAGGAAGAGATCGGAACTTGACCAAACTGCACCAGGTAGCCTTGAGCGGCTTTCCACAATTCTTCTGAGTTGATCTCCGGATTTGCTGATTTAACCATATCTATTTCAACCTGAACCCCTTTTTCTCCGAAATTCGGGGTATAGATTCCTTTATTCGTATGAAGATGGTAAAAAACGTTCATTTCTTCCAGTTGAGAGAGGATATTGAAGGCCGGTTCCTTTTGAAGGGGATGAGCCTGCACAATTTCCCCTTTATCATATAGGACAGCTCCATTGGCACCAATCACCGGGCATTCTAGACCTGCTTTCTCAAGAAGATTCAAAACATCTTCCACTGCACGGCCCGTACAGATGGCTACGATATTGCCTTGAGCCTGAGCCTCTTTAATGGCCCGCACGTTTTCGCTGCTGATAAACCCCTCCCTCATCAACAGTGTTCCGTCAAGATCGATTGCGATTAATTTCATGTTGTCCTCCTTACAGAATTATTGTTTCTACATCAGATTGTTCAAATAATGCCGTTAAATGGCGGTCGATTTCCTGGTCCGTCACTAAAATGTCAATGTCCTCCAGCCCGCACACCTTCTGAAAATAACTGCGGTTGAATTTCGTAGAATCAGCCAGTACGATGACTTGATCAGAACGCTTGATCATTTCCTTCAATAAAAAACCTTCTTCCTCAAAAGGAATGGTCAGCCCGTTTGAGGAGATGCCGCATGCTCCAAGAAAGAGTTTGTTGACCCTCATATCAGATAGATGCTGAATCGTTCTTGCTCCATAAATGGACCGGTGTTCATTGTTCAGCACCCCCCCAAGCATGTGGATCGACACGTTACCTTTACGGGACAGGATTCCTGCGATATCAATAGAGTTTGTTACGACTACATTACGATCAGTATTTATATTCTCAGCCAAATATTGCACTGTGGTGGATACATCCAGGAGAAGGTGGTCTCCATCCTGGATAAGGCCAGCGGCAAATTTCCCGATTTGTTTTTTTGCCTCAGAATCTTTTTTCAGGCGCTGATCGTAGTTAAATACTTCATGATAAAGAATTGGAAACTTCGCACCGCCCCTTGTTCGGACAATTTTTCCTTCTTCCTCAAGTTTTACCAAATCTCTCCTTGCCGTATCTCTGGAAACCTTATTCATTCTGCATATCGTTTCCATATCCACACGGTCATGCTGTTTTATATAGTTAACGATGGCTTCCATCCGTTCATCCTGATACATCTCTTTTTCACCCCTCGCTAAGTAATTATAAGTATTTCTAAGTATTGTTGCAATATTTTATGCAAAACCAAAAAAAAAATAAGCAAAAGTGATGCAAATCTTCACTTTTGCTTACATCTGCTTTTATTGAAGAGAAGAGAAGGCTTGATTCCAGCGCCTTGCGTCTCCAACCGCCTGTTGATCTGTTTCAATATCATGTGGTGCATTAGCTGTTCCAATCATATAATCTGCAAAGGACATACCCATAAAATCGAAAATATGCTGAAATTGCTGAATTAACGGCAATGCCTTAATCTTCGGCTGATCTCCACCGCATGTAACAACATAGACCTTCTTTTGGCTCATTTTCTTTTTAAATTCAAAACGGCTGTCCCGAAGGCTCTGTGACCAGCGATCTACAAAGTTTTTCATAAGCCCAGACATGCCGTACCAATAAACCGGGGTGGAAAAAATCAAAATATCATGTTCAAGCACCTTATCAATCACTTCGTCATAATCATCCGCTACAGGCTGAAAGCCCCCGTCCGCGTGCCTTAAGTCATCAATGGGCGTTATCTTTTTATCTTTTAAAATAATTGGAGTATATTCGATACCCTCAAGTGCAATTTCCGTCAGCTGCTGGGTATTTCCATCGATCCTGGAGCTGCCTATGATCGCTGCAATTTTCATTCCAATCCCACCCTTATAATAGTATTTTTCTGTATCATACAAGAGATTCCATGGTCCTGCCCAGCAACTGAACTTCAAGGTTATCGAAAATGTTCTTTTTTACGCTGTTTTGCTTTAAACGCACACCAAGAATTTCTGGAAGCTGCATAACTTCCAATGGCTGCATAGCCGTAAAAAAAGCCCATAACGATCCCAGCGATTAAATCCTGCCGGTGACTATAAAAAATGGATAGCACAAGACCGATCACCAGAGCTGCTGTCGGTATTAATGCCCTGGGCAGAGGGGTGAAAAGCTTAACGAGCTGCGTCAGGATCAGAACGATGGGAACAGCGAGCACTCCGTCCCAAAAATTGGTATGAATAACTGGAAAGACTTCCATGCGCGGTTCCTCTCTTTTTCTAAAGTACCCACAGTATGACCAATCTTTCAAAGGTGAAAACATACAAAAACAGGTGCCAGGCACCACGATTACACAAGTGTGTAATTGCGGTGCCTGGCACCTAGCCCTTAAACCTTTAACAAGCTTTCGACTTTTTGGATGAGGTCTTTCAATTCATTCTGAAAGGACTTCATCTTTTCCATTTTGTCCTCAAGCATATTTCGCTGTTCTTTAAGCCCTACCGCAATTTCTTCAAGTTCAGATTGCTTGAAGGTCTTGTCCCTTGACGTTTCATATTGCACTTTATGCTCCAGCACACGTCCTTTAATGCTAAGAAAATGCTGAAGTTCCTGTAAAGAAAAGCCGAGCACTTCCTTCGCATCCACAACTCGCTTCAACTGTTCAATGTCCTCTTCGGTGTATAGACGGACTTGTCCGTCGCTTCGCTCTGGAGGCTGTATGAGGCCGATCTCCTCATAGTAACGGATGGCCCTTTTTGTTATCCCCGTCATCTTTGCTGCTTCATCAATCTTTATCCAGTTCACCCTGATCACTCCCTATTATAAAGTATACATTTATGGTTACGTTAACGTCAACGTAACTAGAGGGGCAATATGCTGATACGGTGAGGAGTAAAGAGGTTTGTTCCTTGTTGAAATTGATGCGTTTGGTGAGTAAAGCGTGTCGAACCGCGAGTAAATGCCCCAAACCCGTGAGTAACGCACCCGCACAGTGAAGATTAGCCCCAAAACCACCTCAATTACCTCCTAATTACCTAATCAGGAATTGAAAAGACAATTTTTAAAAGAAAAACCTCAAGGATGAGCTTCCTGAACCATAAATTTGTTCCTATTTATCATAAAACCATTGAAAGATCAACCAAATTAAGATGGTTTGCACCTGCCACACGAAGATCAGCCAGTAAACCGCCTCTATTTGCATCTTTTTCCCTTTCCTGCAAACCGATTCCAAAATAAAAGAACCGCCAAAAGGGCGGTTCTGGTTAATTTCTATTAATAGTTTCGTTCCGACCATTGATTTTCTGTTATGGTGCTTTGAATTTTCTTTCCGGATGAGTTCATTGCCTTCACATCTTTTACATACCAGCCGCGGCCGTTGACAGAAGCATCTGTTTTATAAACAAAACGGACAAATTTAGAATTTTCCGGAAGAAATGCCGTCTGCTGCTTCCAACCATCACTTTTTCCTGTAAACGCCATATCCGTCTTTTGCCATGTCTTGCCGTCTGAAGATGCTTCAACGGTTCCGTTATCACTGTTCTTTTCAATCTCATACCAGGTGTGGAAGCTGATGCTTTCAGCAGGTTCACTTAGTTCAAAAACAACAGGACAGGTAATCGAGTCGCCGTAGCCAGCAAACCGTGCTTTTTCATTTCGTTTCAATGGAACAGGAATCGAGTCAGCAGCAGAACGCGCCACTTCCCGGCGTACAGGATTTAATGACGGAGTATTGCGCGTTGGATGAACGCGGTTGGTCAGAGTTAGAACGATCATCTTGTTTTTTTGGCTGACAACCATCGTCGTACCGGTAAAGCCCGTATGGCCTAGAGTCGCCGTATCCGATAGAGCATCCATGTACCAGCCTTGATCCAGCTCCCACCCCAGCCCATGGGAGTTGGAAGGAAACTGCGGAAGCTGATTTTCTTGAAGGAGTTCGACAGTAGATGGCTTTAGAATCCTCTTATGTCCATACTTTCCGTTTTGAAGCATCATATGAGCAAACACCGCCAGATCGTGTGCGGAGGAAAAGACGCCTGCATGGCCGGCAACACCATCAAGCGACCAGGCATTCTCATCATGTACCTCTCCCCATACGATGCCCCGGTTAATATATGGTTCATATTCTGTAGCTGCAATACGGGGTTTTAGGTAGGCCGGCGGATTGTACATCGTGTCTCGCATCTTCAGCGGACCCGTAATTACTTCTTTAACGTATTGATCCAGACTTTTTCCTGAAAGCCTTTCGACAAGAACACCCAGTGTAATCATATTCAGGTCACTATATGTATAGGTTGTTCCGGGTGCATTCTTTAATGGGTGAGTCAGCGCAATATGGAGACGTTCCTCTCTGTTGCTTCCCATCTTATATAAGGGAATGAACGGCTCAAAGCCGGAAGTATGTGTAAGAAGCTGGCGGATCGTCACGCTTTCCTTTCCGTTTTCCTTAAACTCAGGAATGTAGTCAGCCACTCGGTCATCCAGTTTAAATTTACCTTGTTCATACAGCTTCATTGCCGCTGTTGCCGTAAAGATTTTACTGATGGATGCCAGGTCAAAAATGGTATTTTTTGTAATCGGAACCGGATGCTCCATTTCTGTGAATTGATTATCCGTATAACGGGCGGCATAACCGTAAGCCTCCCATTTCGCAATTGAACCTTTCCTGGCAATTAATACAACACCGCCAGGGATCATCTTTGTTCCCATCGCTTTGTTCATCGTTGTGTCGATGCTGCTCAGTGATTCCGGGTGGAGCCCTGCACTTCTCGGGGTACCATTATGAATGACCGGTGAAGAGGAGCCCGGATGATTCCAGTCACCTCGCTGTTCATGATCCTGCTTTTCGCTTTGCGCCTTAGCCATCGCAGGCGTTCCTGCAGTTAAAGCAAGATTTATCCCTAATAAAATGGCTGCCGGCTGTTTCCATCTTCTTAACATTGCTTCTCCTCCGTTTTCAGAAAATTCAATTCATTAACTAAAGGGTAGCACGTTACACTGAAAAAGCCATGCCACTAAGGTCCTGATCTATATTTTTCCATTTCCTATTTTCCCATAACTTTTTCAATTACAAGACTTTCAACCAAGCACATTTACTAGACTTTATCCCCCCTCACAAATGAATAAAGCATGACTATTGCACCTGTTTTTTTCTTTACTTCCATACTATAATCTGATAGTTAATATTTTCTAAATATATGTTTATAGACAGGAAACGGAGAAATGGAGGGTGTTTAATGATCAGATGGCTTAAAAGAAAGAAATTCATTTCAAATGCATATATATCGCCAAACGATAGGAACCCCATTGATTCCCGTTCCTCAGCAGCAGCTCGTCTGGAGCCAAAATCCATTTCACCTGACAAAGAAGTTGAACATTATAACAGCAGGCTTTTGCAATTTGGCATTGATATCTGTCAGATGCCTAGGTGGACACCCCCGACAACGAATACTAGAAAAGAAGCCTTCATCATCGCATCATACATAGCAAACGACATTGAACTACGATCATTTTTTCTTAACAAAAGAAGTCTGCCCACCTCCCAGCTTTTAAAAAAGTTTCAAAAGAAGAGCATCACTCGATATGCCCCCTATATTATCGCTACAGCTCTTATCGTGATTGAAGACTATCATAATCTTAAAGGCTATTTGCCAGAATAGGAGGCCCCTTTCGATGACTAAGGGAATTGTGGTAGAAGTTAAACGCCGCCATTTAATCGTTCTGTCAGAGGGCGGCATTTTTCGCAAAGTTAAAGTTTCAAACAGACAATATAGTGTTGGCAGTGATATATACTTGCCGAACGAATCGGAAAAACAACGGGCGTTCCTGCTCCCCGCCATTAGATGGAAAACAGCGACAGTGTTTGTGATGGCCCTGATCTTGTTACTTTTCCAATTTGCTCCTTATACAGGACAAGGTGTCTATGCCTATGTAGGGATTGAAATGAACCCAAGCATTGAGCTCGAAATCGATGATGACATGCTCGTACAGAATATTAATGCTTATAATGCTGATGGAAAAAAAATTGTGGCGATACTCGAAGATTGGAAGAATCAGCCGATCGAGAAAGTTACAGAAAAGATATTTGAGATCTGCAGAGCAAAAGGATTTATTAAACCGAATCAGGAAGTCATCGTTACAACCACCATTAACAAAGATGTTTCAAAAAAAATACAGCGAAAGATCGAGCAAAAAATTAATTCTTTGATGGAAAAGAAAGCACAGGAAAATCAAATTGATATGACCTCATTAATTATGTCATATCAAGAGCGTAAACAAGCGAAAAAAATTGGCGTTTCACCCGGAAAATACGCGATTTTCATGGCTGCAAAAGAGGCAGGCATCCATATTACAAAGGCCGATATTAAACTAAAAAGCATTCAGGAACTGTCAGAAGTAGTGGGATCGATTAGCGACCTTCTCTCAACGGCACAATCGAATGAATATCACCGCGTTGCCGTTTATGTTCATATTGAACCTGCTGCAGGACAAACAACTGCCATTCCAAAAACGGTCAACGATGACTCTTTGACAATTGTCGCTGATCCAGCCATCGTAAAAGCTGCAGAGCCGATACCGGTCGTAAACGAGCCTGGTGCTCCTTCTGGAAGTTCAGACCAAAAAACTTCACCTGCATCAAGCAGCACGCCTCCCCCTTATGCAGGAAATGTAAAAGCACCAGCAGATGAAGTAAAATCAAATGGAGACGGACAGGCCACAACACCTTCTGCTCAGCCTTCGAGTTCCGTTTCAGTGCCAGAAAGAGCAGCGCCATCTCCAGCATCAGCAAACGAGACTGCCAAACCGGCTGAACCTGTGCCTGCCCCGGTTTCAAGCTCTAAGCCGGATGCAATAATACCAGCAGCAACAGAGAAAGAGAGCGGCGAACCTGCTCCTCCTCCAGCAAAAGAAGAAATTAAAAAGCCTGCTGCTGCTGTTCCGGTGAAAGAAAAAGAAGAAACAAAACCAGAAGAAAAATGCAATAAAGAGGAAAACCAGAATACGGACTCAGCAAAACATGGGGGCACTGATACAAAAACGGATCGTTCTGCTTCAACTGTTCCTGCAAATGGAAGTGCTGATTCCACAGTAACCAAAACATCTGACGAATCGCCGTCTAAAGAATCAGGACAGGAAGAAAGTCAAAGAAAACCAACTACATCGTCTGAAGATACATCCTCCCCTGAAGCGGAGGTTCCTGAAACTTCTCCTTCAACAGAAAAAATCAGGACTGCAGGTCCAGACGAACTGTCTTCATCGGATGAAACACCGTTACCTGATTCAGAGGACAGATTTGCTCCATCCGTTGATTCACCGCATGAAGAACCGCTTGCAGCAAATGAAACACCAGTGGCTCAGGATGAAACAGTCCCGGCTTCCGAGACGAATATGACAGAGAAGGCGGCAAAAGAACAGGCGGATTCAAGTGTAAGTAAAGAATATCATTCCGCTGATGACACGGTAGAGCATACTGAAGAAGTTGCAAGAGGAAAATCCTTTGAAACTGAAAGCCCTGTGTTGATCACGACCGCCGCTTAAAAGAAAATCCTGCCTGAACATTTTGTTCAGCAGGATTTTTTTATTGAAGGCGTGTTAGCCGTTCCTTTAAATAGCGATTTCTGCTCTTTATAAAATCTAAAATAAAATCGGGCTCATCATCAAAAAGAGAAAGTGACCGATGCTTATAAGGATCTTTCACGAGGTAAGGCCGCAAATTTTTATGCAGTTGAAAGATTTTCTGCTCTAAAGCCCTGCATGTAAACGCGTCTTCCAGCACTTCTTCCATGATTTGCTTATATTGGCGCTTGAATGGACGATGAAGTAAAAGCCGTGCCGTCAGTGAGTTATAGCCTTCAATTGGGACGTACCTGTTTCCCATGATATCCCCGTGGATATCCCTTCCCCAGGTTGCATCATAATCCCATGGCAGAATCTCAAAGCGGCCAGAATCACCGTTTTTATATAAAGCATAATTATGGATAAATCCATCAAAATTTTGTGTACATACGGCACCTGCGAGCCACTTAAAATATTGCTCCACGTCCAGAAGTTTTTCTATTTTGAGGGGAAAATCGTTTTCTGAGGCGGTAAGAATACACTTCATAAGTTTCCGCAGATTATTGAAGGAGTGGTCCTGATCATATTTTATTTCATAACCTGCAGTTATTGAACGCTTTTTCCTTTTCGTTGTGGGGTTATACTTGGAGAAGTTGGCATTTTCTGAAATGGCATAATAGATACTGCCCTCAGGCAGCCCTCTCTTTCTTAAAAATCTTTTATCCACCGACTCCAGCGCTAGATATATACCTTGATAAAGGTTGTTGATATAGAGGACGATATAATCGGCCTCAGGAGATAGCACACCGATCTCACGAAAGAAATCAAGGGAAAGCTTATTTCTCATCAGGGATGGATCTACATACTCTGCGTTCAAATGAATTTTTACTGCCCCATTAAAATCTTGTTTTTTTGAAAACTCAAGATCGTAGGATTTTTTAGGAAAGGACAAGATATGCGCACCCCTGAACTTTACTTTGGTGCTCCACGTTGTCCCGCCTGTTTTGATCTTCCCCTTAACAGGCTGCTTCGCCCACTTTCCTTTTTCAATGGTCTTTGCTCCTTTAATGGGAACTTTAAGGTAATATTTCGGTATCTCCTTATACTGCATTCCATCAGCCTCTTTCCCGTTTTACTTTATCTCTATGACAAAAAGAGCGGCACCGCTACAACCCAATTTTGTAAAAGTGGCATTTAATCTAAACGGATGTCCAAGCATAACGCAAAAACTTACGTACAATATTTTTGAAAAGAGGTTACAAGAGAATTCTTTTCACCTAAATAAAGTACGGGAGGTCTATTCATGGGCAGCGTATGGCATAATGATCCATCTGAAAGCTCCAGCGAATGTTCAAGCAAACATTCAAAGAAACGTTCCAGCTCAAGTTCCAGCTCAAGCACACATAAAAAGAAACATTCAAAACGTTCCAGCTCAAGCTCAAGTAAACACAAACATTCAAGCAAACGTTCAAGCTCAAGCTCGAGCTCAAGTTCAAGTAGAAGATCTGGTAAGAGATCTGGCCGCAGAAGCAGCAGCAGCAGCAGCAGTAGCAGCAGTCATCGATCACACAGAAGGAATCGAAAGATCGTGATTAAAGCGAACAAAGTGATTGTAAAACAAAAACGCAGTTCCAGCTCCGATTCCTGCCATTAAAAAAAACAGATAGGGCAATTGCTCTATCTGTTTTTTATGTCGATGGTAGGCAATAGCTGTTTTTTCATAGAAAGAGGCACTTGTACCATCGCCGATAGGTGCTTGTTTACATATATTTTTACTATGTAACAACAAAAATCAATCTACAGTTCTGAAAGGAGAACATGAATGTCTGACTTTGATATGGAATCATTGGTTGGCAAAAACATCTATGTGAACAAAGGGGGACCGGAAGCCAAGTCAGGAAAGTTGCTTCACATGGGCTATAACTATGTTGTTGTAGGTGCAGATAATAATGAAGGGTGCGTTTACTATGCGACCCATCACTTAAAGAGCTTTGGGGAAGCCGTCCAAAATGACAACAATCAACAGCAAAACGGCAATGAATACTCAAACCAAAACTCAAACCAAAACCAAACTTGGGAGTACTTCACACCTTCCTGCTTTTCCGCGATTATGGATAACATGATTGGCGAATACATCCAGATCAACCGCGGGGGCCCTGAATGTGGAAAAGGGAAACTGCTCGACAGCACTTACGATTATGTGGTCCTATCTAGTGACAACGACGGTGTCGTCTATTTTAATACCAAGCATATAAAAAGCATAAGTGTGGTTCAGCAGAACCAGCAATCAGATGATGACGGAGACGGTGAAAATGATTCTGAATCCGGCTCAGAGAGCGGAAAGTCTTCTGGAAAGTCTTCTGGCAAATCCTCTGGTAAATCTTCAGGCCAAACATCTGGAAAAAGCAGCGGAAAACAATGGTGGGAGCAACAAGATGAGAGCGGCTCTCAAAACCAAGCCGAGCAAGATCCTGAATACTTTAGAGAGTATGGCTTTAAAGATTTATTTGAACGCCTCAAATATAAAAAAGTTAAAATCAACCGCGGCGGTCCGGATTGTGTTGAAGGTATGCTGACAGATTACGTCGGCGGCTATGTCTGTGTGTATGGCGACAATGTCATTCACCGTATTCTTCCGCGTCATATTAAAAGCCTAAGCTTAAGCTATAACAACAACAACAATAATAACAATAATAACAACAATAACAACAATAACAATAAGGACAACAACAAAGATAACAACAAGGATAACGACAAGAACAAGAACAAGGACAAGGACAAGAATAACGACAAGAACAAGGACAAAAACAAGAACAATAAATCAGGTAAATCTAGCAAGTCTGGCAAGTAATCTCAAAAGCCCTTCAGAAACTCTTCTGAGGGCTTTACTCGTTTGCAGATTTCGATGTTTTGCTCAATTTTTTCTGGGACATACTTGTACTATCATGTTTGTAGGATGTGCTCTATGAAATTTGAAGAATTCTTTTTTTCATACCTGCGGCTCCCTATGCTGATTCGCTTATTCAGCATCATCGGATCCCTGATGATTCTTTTCGGTGTCCTCATTCATTTTTTAGAGCCGAAAAACTTTCCAACCGTATTTGTAGGAATCTATTGGGCGGTCATGACAGCGGCAACCGTTGGTTTTGGGGATTTTGTTCCCAGATCCTTTAGCGGCCGGTTTATCGCCATCCTTCTTGTTTTTTTGGGAGGATCTTTTATCGCTTTTTTTACCGTTCATGCGGCGTCAGCTGTTATTAAAAGCCAAAATAAATATAAAGAAGGGAAACTCATGTTTAACGGAACAGGACATCTATGTATTGTCGGATGGAATGAACGGGCAAAGCAGACCATCAGTACTCTATCACAAGAACAGGACTCATTCACCATCATGATCATTGATTCGTCACTGAATGAAAATCCATTGTCCAATCAAGGGGTATTTTTTATAAAAGGCAGCCCCGCTAAGGACGAGACGTGGGAGAAGGCTAACATTAAAGAGGCAAAGGCTGTTCTTTTGACAGCTGACCAAAATATGAAAGAAGCTGAAGCGGATATGCACACCATCCTATCCATTATTACAGTTAAAGGGCTTAATCCTTCCGTTCATGTGATGGCTGAAATATTGACACCGGAACAGCATAACAACAGCATGAGAGCCGGTGCCGATGAATTGATAAATACAACAAATCTTGCCAGTAACTGCATGGCTCAAATTAGTTTCCAATCGATGAGAAAAGGGTAAGGAACGGTTCCTTACCCTTTAGTCAGCTAACAATTGGGACTCTGTTTTTTCAATCAGTTTTTTGCCGATGCCGATCCATTTCTCATCGATTGATGCATCCGGATTCTGAGGCTCTGAGAACTGGTTTAAGCTTCCTGACAGGTTTCCTGCACTGACATTGTCATCGAGACCGATCTGATATTTGTGAGCGAGGAGGAACGGTTCTCCCAAGGTCACCATCGCTCCATCGTCACCGATTTCCTTTTCATACGCCGTAAACGGCACTCTGACGAATGTATAGCCGACTTCATCATCCAGTTTGTAATCAAAGTAGCCGTGGTCATAATCCCAGTTGCCTCCGATTGTATAACCAATCTGCTTAAGCTTATCCTCCAGTTCATTAAACGCAAACACTTCATTCTCCAGCTTGCTTTGTAACGGAATCATTCTTATCTCCTTTATTGGTAACGGTTTACCTTTTATCATCCCCCAAAAGCATAAAAAATAAAGCCCCTGCCCTGTGGGCTAGGAGCTTTATGATTTAAAGACGTTTTTCAAGTTCTTCCTTTTCTTTTTCAAAACCAGGTTTACCGAGAAGCGCAAACATGTTTTTCTTATAGGCTTCAACCCCTGGCTGATCGAATGGATTTACTCCAAGAAGATAGCCGCTGATGGCACAAGCCTTTTCAAAGAAATACACCAGATATCCGAAATGATACGGTGTCATTTCCGGAATGTTCACGATCAAGTTCGGCACGCCGCCATCCGTATGCGCAAGCAATGTCCCCTGGAACGCTTTCTTGTTCACAAAGTCCATGGTTTGTCCTGCAAGGAAGTTCAGCTTATCCAGGTTTTGATCGTCTTCCTCGATCGTCATTTCTTCACGTGCCTTCTCGACATTCAGGACAGTTTCAAACAAATCACGGCGTCCCTCCTGCACATATTGGCCCATGGAGTGCAGATCCGTTGAAAAGTCAACAGATGCTGGATAGATGCCTTTGTTGTCTTTCCCTTCACTTTCACCATACAGCTGTTTCCACCATTCGGAAACATAATGAAGGTTCGGTTCATAGTTCACCATCAATTCGATCGTTTTACCTTTATTGTAAAGCGCGTTACGAGCAGCTGCATATTGGTAAGCTTCATTTTCGGCAAGGTTCGGATTGGAATAATCCTTGCTCGCATCTGCCGCTCCGCTCATCATTTCTTCGATGTTTACACCGCTGACTGCGATCGGAAGAAGCCCTACCGCTGTTAGCACGGAATAGCGTCCGCCTACATCATCAGGAATCACAAAGCTTTCGTAGCCTTCTTCATCTGCCAGTGTTTTTAATGCACCTTTTGCACGGTCAGTTGTGGCATAGATACGTTTTCGTGCTTCTTCTTTGCCATACTTCTCTTCAAGGAACTTGCGGAAAATACGAAACGCAATGGCAGGTTCAGTCGTTGTTCCAGATTTAGAGATCACGTTTACGGAAACATCTTTGCCCTCTAATACATGAAACAAGTCTTTAACATACGTAGAAGAGATGTTTTGCCCTGCAAAGATAACCTGCGGGGTTTTGCGTTCTTCTTTAGAAAGCAGATTGTAGAACGAGTGATTGAGCATTTCAATTGCCGCACGGGCTCCTAAGTAAGATCCGCCGATACCAATCACGATCAGCACATCAGAATCACTTTTGATTTTTTCGGCACTTTTTTGTATACGCGCAAATTCTTCCTTATCATAGGCTGTCGGAAGATCGACCCATCCTAAAAAGTCGCTTCCAGCACCAGTTTTATCATGGATTTGCTCGTGTGCTGCTTTTACTAATGCAGATAAATTAGATACTTCATGCTCACCTAAGAAAGGCAAAGCCTTGCTGTAATCAAAATGCAGTTTATTGGCCATGTTTAAACGCCTCCGTTTTTTGTTCTGGTTTCTTTTACTTTAACCAAATAAAAAATGTTAATCAAGAAAACGGCCGCTTGAAAACGTTTACTCCAAGTAGTCGTAATATTTAGAAAAAATGCGAATCCTCTGAATAAAAAAAGAGAGGGAACTCCCCTCTTTTTCCTTATAGAGACATACGAAGAATTTCGAGTACATCCTTTTTATTCAACTTTTTAAAATTACCGAATTCACCATTTGCCATGGCTTTGTCTGCAATGAGATCAAGCTTTGAATCGTCGATGTCATAGTCTGCAAGCCGATGAGGTGCACCGATAGAAGTCCAGAATGCAGAAAGCTTGTCAATTCCTTCGAGCGCAACTTCACGGTCTGATCTGCCTTGTGGATCTACGTTAAACACACGGACAGCTAATTGCTTCAAGCGTTCAGGTCCTTGATCAAGCACGTGGCGAAGCAGGTTCGGGAACAGGATCGCTAATCCGCCGGCATGAGGAATGTCATAAACGGCCGAGACTGCATGCTCAAGATTATGAGTCGCCCAGTCACCTTTTACCCCCATAGCAATCATTCCGTTCAGTGCCATTGTCCCGTTATAAAGAATCGTTTCACGCAAATCATAATTTTCAAGATCATCTACTAATTTAGGAGCTGCTTCCATAACCGTTTTAAGGATGGATTCAGCAAAACGGTCTTGAAGGTGTGCATTCTCTGTATGGTTAAGGTACGTTTCAAGAACGTGAGACATCATATCCACCATTCCGTAGACCGTATGGTCTTTTGGCACTGTAAATGTATTCACTGGGTCAAGAATAGAGAACTTAGGGAACACCAGCGGGCTTCCCCATCCATATTTTTCATTCGTTTCCCAGTTTGTGATAACAGAACCAGCGTTCATCTCAGAGCCTGTAGCGGCCAGGGTAAGAACCGTACCGAACGGAATCGCATCTTTAGGAGTGGCTTTTTTGGTTACAAAATCCCAAACGTCCCCATCGTATTTGGCTCCTGCTGCGATCGCCTTAGTGCAGTCAATAACACTTCCTCCGCCCACTGCAAGGATGAATTCAACATTGTTCTCTTTGCAGATCTCAATCCCTTTTTTAACCGTAGTCAATCTGGGATTTGGTTCTACACCGGATAATTCATGAACTTCAGCACCCATTTTTTTTAGCTCGCCGGTTACTTGATCGTAAAGTCCGCTCCGTTTAATGCTTCCGCCCCCATAAACAAGCAGTACTTTTTTCCCGTAGGGTTCCATTTCAGAAGATAACTGGCTAAGCTGCCCTTTACCGAAAACTAATCTTGTCGGATTATAGTACGTAAATGAATTCATTTATTTTTTCCTCCTTCATTTCCAATACTTCGTTAGTATTATCTATCAGATGGAAATTAAAAGTAAAGAAATCGGCTTAAAGCACTGATAGCTTCGCAAAACTTAAACAAACATTTGAACAAACATTAAATTTCATAGGGAACGACGTTTATGTTTAAGTGGAAGGTGGAAATGTATAATCCTAACAGAAAGATGTCATCCTATTACTGCTATCTATTTAATCCCTAAGGGAGGTAATGCCATGAATGGATTACAGCGCACGGCATTAGCATTAGTTATCATTGGTGCCATTAACTGGGGTCTTATCGGTTTCTTCCAATTCGACTTGGTGGCGGCGGTCTTCGGCGGACAAGATGCAGCTCTTTCCCGCATTGTTTACGGGCTGGTTGGATTATCCGGCTTATACTGCCTGACTCTCCTTTTCAAACCGTCACATGAAGTTGAACGAGAAGACAGCATTGAAACCAACCGCGTGTAATATGTACGTTGAAATATAAAAAAGGTTCTTCCTCTAAGGGAAGAACCTTTTTTATTACTTCTTAAGGCGTTTGTTCAGTTGAGCTTGACGGTCTGTAGACTCTTTCAACCACTCTTTAAGTTTAGCTTCAAGTGTGTTAAAGCCTTTGGAAGAATCTTGAGCCGCTTGCTTCTTCGGTGCAGGACGGCGCTCCTTTTTAGGAGCTTGTGCCGGAGCTTCCTGAGTTTGACGGATGGACAAAGAGATCTTCTTAGAATCCTCGTCAACAGAAAGGATTTTAACCTGAACAACATCCCCCACTTTTAATACGTCGTTAATATCTTTAACAAAGCTATGAGAAACCTCAGAGATATGAACTAATCCCTGAACTTCGTCGTTTAAAGCGACGAAAGCACCAAACGGTTTAATTCCTGTTACTTTACCTTCAACGATGCTACCAACTTCAAAATTCATGAAAACACTCCTAACTATTTTTTAACCTATTAAGTATAACACATACAGGAAATAAAATAAAACGAATGAAACAGGATAAAACCTCCTGCCCATGCCTGTTTCCGCGCAAATAGGGCATAAGAATGACATTTGCATCATTCCCATACCCATATTTGCATGAAATGGAAACTTTTTTTACAAAAAATCAGACTAATTTCTCCGGATTTAACAAAGCTTCTGCTTGTTCTTCGGTCACATATCCTTTTTCTACAGCTACTTCTTTTACTGTTTTGCCCGATTGATAGCTTTCCTTTGCTACTTCTGCCGCTTTTTCATATCCTATTCTTGGATTTAATGCGGTAGCTATCGCCAGGCTTTGTTCCATCAATTCGTTAATACGGCCTTCATTCGCTTCAAGGCCGCTGAGACAGCGTTCGGCAAAGACCGTCATCCCCGAAGACAGAATGGTGATCGAATGAAGAAGGTTGAAGCCGATGACCGGCATCATGACATTAATCTCAAGCTGGCTGCCAATCCCGGCTGTAGTAATGCATGTATCATTGCCGATGACCTGGGCACAGATCATATACATGTTTTCAAGAATCACGGGATTTACTTTTCCAGGCATGATGGATGAACCCGGCTGAACAGCAGGCAGGATAAGCTCTGCTATTCCTGTCCGTGGTCCTGAGCTAAGGAGACGCAGGTCAGAGGAAATTTTAATCAGATGGATCGCTAGCTCTTTTAGATGGCTGCTGATCTGGATGGCCGCCCCGTTATTCTGCATGAATCGGAAGCGGTCCGTCGGGTTTCTGAACGGCAGGCCGGTTCTGTCGGCAACCTCCTTGATCGCGCGGTCCGCATATTCAGGGTGGGCGTTGATTCCCGTGCCTACTGCATTTCCCCCAAGTCCGATCTCAAAGAGGAAAGGCTCACTCTGTTTGAAGGCCTCATATACTTTTTGCAGGCTTTCCGCATATCCCCCAAATGAGTGTCCGAGCCGCATCGGAACAGCATCCTGCAAGTGGGTTCTTCCTGATTTGATGATATGGTGAAATTCCGCCTGCTTATTCCTCAGCGCAATTATCGTTTCCTCGAGCGCCGGATAAAGCTTCTCATACAGTTCCTGTGCTGCTGCGATATTGATGGCAACATGGATCGTATCATTGGTAGACTGGGCCATGTTTACATGATCGTTCGGATGGACCTTGCTCCAATCTCCTTTTGAACCGCCGAGAAGCTCAGAAGCACGGCTGGCGATTACCTCATTGGCGTTCATATTCTGTGATGTTCCTGCTCCAGCCTGATAAGCATCAACGACAAACTGATCTTTCAGTTTGCCTTCCATAATTTCCTCTGCTGCTTGAACAATGGCATTGGCTCGTTTTTCATCGAGCTCTCCGCAGTCCCGGTTGGCTGCAGCTGCGCTCGCTTTGATGATCGCCTGTGCCCTAACAAAAGCAAAAGGCAATGCTTGCCCGCTGATCGGGAAATTCTCCACCGCCCGCTGGGTCTGGGCCCCATAGTATGCCTCCTTGGGCACCTTCACTTCTCCTAGCGTATCCTTCGCTATCCGATATTCTGTCATCCTTGGCACATCTCCTTTCTGTTATCGGTACCTGGCACCACGATTACAAACATGTCAAAAAGGGGTGCCAGGCACCGTAATCCAGGCACCATAATCTACACATTCTCTGTATTCCCTTTTTTCCTTCTTTTATGGTTTAACTTTTGGGGAGCTGTCCATAATGATAAGGCAGCATTCAATATTCCCCCTTTTTCTTTTGACAGGCATGCCACCACATGCCTGTCTTTTTTGTCTTTTCTTGCATCGCAGAAAATAAAAAAAGCCTCCTAAACACAGAGACCTTGTACAGCAATACAAATCATTCAGAAGCCGCCCGGTTCGTCCTGTTCTTATGTAAGGAGATGACCCTGGCAGGAAATTTATTAATTTTTCGGTGCTCAGTCCTGAAACCGGCTTTTTTTTGTTTCATGAAAGTCGCTTTTGAAATGGGGCGGGGACGGGACCACGAAATAGACTCCGGGTTTCTCCAGGAATCATGGGTGATCAGCTCAGTTTTATAATAATAGCAATTCCCGCTTAAGTATTCTTCACATATATATAATACGGTGTGTTTACTATGCATCCGTTTTTCGCTCCATTTTTTGATACATTATCCCCTTTTTTATCCGCATTATTCATGGAAAGAGCCTGAAGTTAGATCTTCAAGCCCTTCACTTCCTTATCTAAAGAACCACCATAAACCTCCAAAGATAAGGAGAAGTATAAATATGATAATCAAGACAGCCCAAATCCAGCCGTAACCATATCCACCGCCGCCACCGCCGCCTACGCCATAGCCGTAGCCATAGCCATAGTACGGAAAGCCACCACCATAAGGATATGCCATATATTACAAACCTCCTTCATCTGTTGCGTCCTACACACTAATAAAATATGTTGGACCAAGGTAAAAAGGAATAGCGGCAAGCGCGGATTTTGTGCATGTTCAAGGAAATTATTTCTTTTGTAAAAGGAAAAAGATTGGACAAAATAATGGTGACGCAAGGATGATGGAGGAATGCAATGGAAATGAAAACACAGCCGCTGCTTACTCCGGCATATCGGAAAAGAATAGGCGAAGTCGAACTTTACTATGAAGATTTTCAGCATAAGAATTCTGATGCCCAAGTCCTCATTTTAATTCATGGGTTTCTTTCTTCCACCATCAGTTTTCGGCAGCTGATTCCCCATTTAACAGAAGATTATCGCGTGGTGGCCATTGATTTGCCGGGGTTTGGTAAAAGCGAAAAATCAAAAACCTTTAAATACTCACTGGAAAGCTACGGAAAGCTCGTGCTCTCGTTCATCAAAGAGATGGGATGGAAAGATGTCGTACTTATTGGTCATTCCATGGGCGGCCAGGTCGCACTCCATGCCTCGATGCAAGATGGAAAATGGATCAAGAAGATTGTACTCCTCGGCTGCTGCGGGTATGTTAAACGGGCGAAAACCACCATGATCTGCTGCTCCTATCTCCCCTTTTTCTCTTGGGGATTAAAAAGATGGGTGCTGAAAAAGGATCTTCGCTATAATCTAAGCGGGGTCCTCCATAATATCGACCTTGTTACGGACGATTTAATCAAGGATTATAGAGCACAATTTTTAGAGAAAGGATTCTTTGACAGCTTGATTCGTCTCCTCCGCCACCGAGAAGGAGACTTAAAGCCTTTTGAACTGAATACTATCGTTCATCCCATTCTTCTCATTCACGGCAACGATGATAAAGTCATCCCATTAACTACCGGTAAACGGCTTCACAGTGATTTAAAAAATTCGAAGCTCATCGTTTATAAAGATGCCGGACACCTCATCATGGAGGAAAAGCCGTTAGATTTAGCGAGAGACATCAAACAATTCATTTCAAACGAAAAAGAAGCGCTGCAGACGTCTGTCTGAGCGCTTCTTTGTTCATTGGTTGTTCTCCCGGCTCTTCATCATCTGCTGCCAAACCGAACCTGCAGCTTCCTCACCGCTTTGGATGCGTTCGAGAGCAATCTTTGCCTGCAGTCGCACTTCAAACTCTGGATCGTCTTCTGCGTCTTCTAGTGCCGGGATGGCCGTTTCATCTCCTACTTCAAACAGGAATCGTGCAGCGCGCCAGCGAACGAGCTTGTTCTTGTCATGAAGCGCGTCACACATGGCAGGAATGGCACTCGGATTCCCAAGGTCGGATAAACAATCTCCTGCCGTCCGGCGAACCGCGACGTTCTTGTCCTTCAATCCCGCGTTTAGGAGAGGAAGTACTGCCTTATCTTCGATCATGCCAAGATAAACAACGGCCAGGCGGCGGATGGAAGGTTTCGGATCCTTCAATGCCTGCTTTAACACCATAATATCATTAACGGTTGGATTCATTCGTTCCAAAGCGGCATACCGGGTGTGCCAATCTTCATCCTGCATTTTTTCAGCGACTTCGGATGTTGATACCTCCTCTTTTGGTGCTTCTTTTCCGGATTCCATGGCAAAGGCCTGTTCCACTAGTTTTTGAACCCGATCTTGATCATAAGCGGCCGCAATCTCTTCTACCACTTCCTGTGCGATTTGTTCAAACGTTCCGTAGCGAACACCCTGCTCTACCCATTGACGTTCCATCACAAGGTTATCAGACGCTTTTTGAGCTTCGAGCGCAGCTTTCATAAAACGCTCCGGAAGGCCGGCGCGCCGTTCTTCATTTTCGGTTTTCAATTTCACCTGCATCGGCAAGCCCCTGAACATTTGAATGAGGACTGTAATTTCCAGGTATTCTTCTTCCTTTTTCTCCTGTCCGGCAGCTTCAGACAGCTGTTCATCTGAATCTCCGAAAACTTCCCGGACACCAGCCAGCACCTCTTCCCAATCTGCCCGCGGATGGCGGTCAAGTGCGATGAAATCAGCCACATGGTAAACGCTTTTCACGCCTTCCACTTTGAAAATTTTTTGGATATAGTCAGGTGCACCCTCCAGGTTGTCCTTCGTGTAGTTGTAGCGTTCATTCCCCGGCAGCGTTTCGTCCATGTTAATTTTCATGGAGTTTGGACTCGGTGTTGGTTCAATGCCCTTAATTTTCATACGCTCACCCCTTAAATCAAATTCTGTTCTTTTATATAGGAAAGCACTTGTTGCTTTTCACGGTCAGTAAACTTATATTCACAGTCTACACCTTCATCATGAACGATAAAATCCTGAACCTCGCCATCACGATCGAATACAACAAGTGCGCTTGGATCATGCAGATCAGCAGGAAGCTTCGTCTGTCTTGACAGATCAAAATTCAAATATACATTAATCCAATGCTCGCCCTCCATCACTTCAGGATAAAACGCGGCAAAATCCGCTTCGAAATAATTTTGAAATCCATACTTATACATAATGTTCCCCCGTATTTGCTTTAAGCTTCACTTCTATTATAAACAATCGTCACAGTTGAAACAAAGATAGCGGTTTTTCTTACGTTTTACAGTTTTCGGCTCTGACACAAAAAGAGTTGATCATTGTCCTTTGACTTCGATCAACTCTTCGCGTGATTCCTTATATTTTTCTTAATACGGCACGAACGGGACTTCCGTCCGCTTCTTTTAGCGGCAAAGGCAGCGCGATCAACTCATATTCTCCTGGCTTTACATCATCAAGGACTATACCCTCTAAAATATGAATGCCGTTTTGGCGAAATGCATGGTGAGCAGGAAGCTCTTTGCTGTCGAGAGGATCCACTGATGGAACATCCACGCCAATGAGCTTTATTCCTTTTTCTGCTAAAAAGGCAGCCAGCTTTTCATCAAGATAAGTAATGCGTTCTGGAAAAACACTTCTGTCCTTCCAAGACCCCGTCTTAAGAAGCACGCGTTCCATTCCTTCTAGTGGGATGTCCGCCAGCTCCTCAGGCCCAACTGTATCTTTACCCGTAACATCTACCAACAGGGCCTTCCCGGCATAGAGCTCTATATCCAGATCCAGCACACGTTTCCCTTCATTGTCAAAGTGGTACGGTGCATCGATATGGGTTCCTGTGTGTGTGCTCATTTGCACTTTGCCGACATTCACGGATCCTGAATCCGCTTTCGTCCAGGCTAACTCGAACGAATACGGAGTGTCTCCTGGCCAGGCCGGAACAGAAGGAGTTAATGGCATGGAGATATCAATCAGTTTTCCACACATTAAGCGATCACCTCTCGTACGTTTGAAAATTTTTCATACTGTTTCTCTTTCATAATTTTCTTTAACCGATGAACAGCTGAATGGACATCTTCAAATGAAGTGTAGAGCGCTACAGGTGCGAGGCGGATCACATTCGGTGCCCGGAAATCAGGCACAATTCCGTTTTCTTTTAAACTTTTGCAGATCCTGGCTGCCTCCTCATGCTCGAGGCACACATGTCCTCCCCTCCGATCGTCATCTTTTGGGTTCCCAATGGAAAAACCAAAACCCGAAAGCTCTGTTTCAATCAGTTCCATCATATAGTTTGTCAGCTTAAGAGATTTTTCTCTCAGCCGATCCATGCCGGCCTCAGCAAAAATCTCGAGCGACCCGATTAATGGAGCCATACTTAAAACATGAGGCGTTCCGATCTGATAGGCACCTGCAGACTCAGCTGCAATAAAATCGTGATCCATATCAAACTGCTTTTCTTTATTCGAACCAAACCAGCCGGCAAGGCCAGGCTCCTTTCCAAAATGCTTTCGATTAACGTACAATCCTGCCACACTTCCTGGTCCAGCATTGAGGTATTTATAATTGCACCAGAACGCAAAATCCACTTCCCACTCTGACAGCTGATGAGGAACAGCACCAATGGAATGGCATAAGTCGAACCCGATAAGTATTCCACGCTGATGTGCTTCCTCTGTTAAACGTTTTATATCGAGAAGCTGGCCGCTTCGATACAAAACAGAGGGCAGCACAATGAGCGCAATCTCATCTGTCATTGCATCAATAATGTCTTCTTCCTCAATTAATCTTCCGTCTCGGCTTTTCACTCTGATTAAATGCTGGCCGGGATTAAGATCTAGCATTGACAGCTGGCTTTTCAAAGCATAAATATCGGATGGAAACGTTAATTCATCTGCCAATATTTTCTTTCGTGTTGCTGACGGCTTGAAAAAAGTGGAGGCCATCTGATGAAGGTTGCCTGTTGTTGAACCAGTAACAATCACTTCATCATGGTATGCGCCAATTAAGGGCGCGATTTTTTCCCCAAGCGCTTCACTTAACGTAAACCACGGATGTTTTCCGTTCATCCAGCCGTCAATTCCGAAATCTCTCCAATCTTTTAACGACTCCATCAGTGTTTTCTCTGCTCTTTTCGACAGAAGCCCCAACGAATTTCCATCTAAATATAGAACGTTTTGATGGGTATAAAATTCACTTTTAAGATGATGCAATGGATCCTTACTGTCCAATTCTTTCCATTTCTCTTTATCCATCAACGCCTCGCTCCTATTCTGTTTTATTATTTTATATTAAACAACTGGGAGCAAACTATCAATGTAAGCGGTTTCTTTACTGTTATATTACAATTACATAACAGGCAAATTACGACATATTACTAGAGAATAACATCCTATAATAAAAATGTGAATTAAGCACTATGAATTGGTTAAATTTGTATCATCAACTGCCTGTCGGTAACGCCACCCTCCAGTTACAGGGCAAACATGGCTGAAAAGCATGGACGCAAAATCACAGGTCTAAGGGAAATAACTATGGCGGCTGGATTACCTAGAAAACCACCAATTTCAGGAGGGAAACATGCAAAACCTAAACGAAACACATCTTGATCAAGAATGGGTAGTTTTGATTTTACAAGCTAAAAAATTAGGATTAAGCCTGGAGGAAGTACGAAAGTATCTGCAGCAATCCTACATACAACAAAATATGCCTTTAGTTAAAGCGACATCAGGGTGATGTCGCTTTTGCTCTATTTACAGCCTATAGTCCATAAATGTATAATGAAATCAAATTTGCAGTAAAAAAGAGGGATCATCATGATTGGTGAACTTGTGAAAAAATATCGAAAAGAAAAAGGTCTATCTCTATCCGCACTAGCAGAACGAGCAGGTATCGCCAAATCCTACCTCAGCTCCCTTGAGCGAAACATACAAACCAATCCTTCTGTACAGCTGCTCGAAAAGCTGGCCGCCGTCCTGGATATTCCTGTTGAAAAATTGCTGAATGAAAAAGCTGAGGTCAATGAGGCGGAGCTGGATTATGAATGGGCAGAGCTCGTAAAGGAAGCTATGGAGTCTGGTGTCAGCAAAGACCAATTCAAAGAATTCCTTGAATTCAACAAATGGAAAAATAAGAACCAAAGTTAAACCGGCGTCTGGATGGACGCCGGTTTTTTATACATAAAAATCGATGAGTGGAACGAGTTGCTTAAATGGATAAGGTATAATATAAGCTGTAGGCAGGTCCTTCTTGTTTTCCCATATCATCAATCGCTCTCTCACATAATCAAAAGGTGCTCTTCCCTTAAATTCATTATTAATATATAATTCACATGCGTTTTTTCCACAGTAAATCACCTTCACTTTATTTCCAGCCACTTCACTTAAATAGATTCCACTTTCGAGCCGTATCATTTCTTTGCATCATCCTTTGCCTGCTGTTTCCAGCGTTTATAGGTGTAACAACCGTGTCTCCTATTGATGGATACCAATTTTGCTTCCGTTACTGGTTAACAATCTTTATTAACTTAGCCTTCACAATATACCGGTGTGTCGGGTTTTTGAAGGGATAACAGGTAATTAAAGTGATGATGTTTTCGTTTGTTTTACTATGTAATACAGACAGATCAGTCGGATTGACGATATCTTTAGCGAACATCCGATACGTGAGGGCTTTTTCTTTTGTAGCAATGGTGATGAAATCTCCCATTTTCACTTCCGTCAATCTATTAAACTGTTTACCATACGTATAGCTTCTATGGGCAGCAATGGCCGCATTTCCGTTTTCACCGATGGCAGAAGTGCCGGAGATATGTCCAGCGGCAATTTTCAAATTGGCCAGACTGGCACCTTCCAGAATCGGTAAACGGAGGTGAATTCTTTTGATATCCAGTGTTCCAAGTAAACGGTTGGGCTGTGGACTTCTCATGGAGGGTTTCACAGGTTTTTCTGTTTCAGTGAAAACTTGATTTAACATTTTGTAGTTGTCCTTTGCTTGTTCGTTGGGCGGGTGATCCCATGACTTAAGTAATTGGTTCTCCTGGTTCGTGTAATAATAGCTCTTTAGCTTTGGATAACACATCGTTAAGATTCCAGCAGTGATCAGCACATATGCTAGCCACTTCATAACTTACTCCCTTTTAAAAGGATTTGGGATTACAGACTTCTTCACAAGCAGAAGAATTAACCCTGATGAGAAGATGAAAAAGCCTAGAATCATGATAGGATAAGGACTGCTTTCACCGGTTTTCGGCAAGGTTGAAATGCCTGGTGTTGTATTGTTTGATGGTGGATCAGTTTGTTTGGACGGCGGTGTGTTGTTGTCTGTTGTGGTGTCATCTTGATCGCTTGGCGGGTTATTGATATTAGAGTCTGAGGTCAATAGTACAAGTTCAAATTCAGTTTTCAATCCTTGAAATTCGTTTCCGGATTCCCAGGGAAATGAAATCGTTGCTGTTAGTTGTTCTTCTGTTCGTGGTTGTAGTTTACGCGGTTGTAGTTTCTTGAAGCCGCTGAGTTTTCCTTCATAAACAACTCCATTTTTATCACTTAATTTAAGAAGAAGCTGATTAAAGAATTTTTTAGAACCATTCTTGTAATTGGATTTTGTATTATAAGTAAAAGGAACATTTCCCTTGTTTTTTACCACTAAAGTTCTGGTCGCCCAGTCTCCGGGTTTCATGTTGTTCACATCAAAAAGAGACTCGGTTGGAGAGGTTGCAAGATCTATTTTTGAGGTTGTATTGGATGCATCTGTTTTCCCAAAAGGAAAAAAACAATAAGGGTAAGCAGCAGTGAAATGGAATATACAAACACAATTTTAAATTTATTTGAGTTAAATATCATGATCTGTACCTCCTCGCTTTTAATTTGGAGGTCTGACTTTGTTTCTCGCATAACATCTATACTATAAAAGAAAGGTGGGATGCCCCACCTTCCCTTTTAATTTAAATTACTTTACTACGCCAGCGCCCTGCTTGCCTTCAAATGTCCAATCAAGAGTTAAAGAATCACCTTGGAATTGGTTTTGGTCGGCCTTGTTCTCAACAAATTCATATTGTACATAAAGGGTATCTTTAGTACCAGCCGCTAGTTTTCCCCCTCTTTCAGCTAACCAGCCACCAAAGATATTGCCTTTTATTACATCTGGAGACAATGTTTTAAGATCTGCAAGTGTAGTTGAGTAAATCGGAACATCAAGCTTATCAGCATTTAGCAAGAAGTTGACACGGATATGTTTACCAAAGTCTTCACCTGCATTGTCACCTTTAGCATCAGTAACTTTGTAATCTGTAACTAAGTTAATAGTCGCTATGTCAAGATTCCCATCATTCGCTAATTTGAAAGAACGAAGCATTGTGTCACCAGGTTTGATTTTATCTACGTTAATAATCGTTGTTGGATTAGCATTTAAATCCAATGTTCCCGCTGCAAATGTTCCATTAGTTTTAGCTGAATCACTAAAGTATGCATAAGTTCCTCCACCTACTAAAGACAATCCTAATGCTGCTGAGGCTACCCCTAAACCTAATTTCTTTTTCAAACTCATGTTCAACTTCCTCCCCTTCCCCATTTTCCATGGGTATGTAGTTTTTATATTGAACCTGCAAAGAGGTTTCTCTGCAGAGTTGCAACCGTTAATTACTTACTGGCGGTGTCTCTTCTTTTTTTGTTACTTCGATTTCCCGAAAGGCTTTCCAGATGGTGACCACAGAGTAGATGAGAAGGAGAATTCCGGGAACGATCATCAATAAAGTGGTACCTTTTTTGGATTGTGCAAACTCCATTCCGTATCCCACATAAGGAACGGTGAACCCTTTGTATTCTGCGACTGCGTTGTTAGCAAGTACCGGTTCCAGGTCGGGGGCATCATTGTTATCACCCTTTGTGACGTATCTGGTATTTGATCCGCTGCCTTCCACTTTGTTTATCCTGTGGGTAATCAATTTATTTTCAGAAGCCTTAAAGGTTATGACGTCACCCTTTTTAAAACGGGTCATGTCACCACCAGGCTTAACTGCAATGATTGAGCCTGTGTGGATTCGCGGTTCCATGGAGCCGGATAGGACTGTTTTTAGCTGGTAACCGAGAAAACTAGGATCTCCTCCTGAAGCTTTTGACGAGATGACTACAACTGCCATAAACAACAGGGTTGCAAATAAAACCGTTGTAACAATATTGCTAAGCCATTTTTTAACTTTGATTGTCTTCATTACTATCACCCTTCTTTGAATCTGGAACTGTCATTTTTTGATCTATTGAATTTTGCTCGGCATCTTTTTCGGCGTCTTTGTTTACAGCTTCTTTGTCCTGTTCACCTTCATTGGTTTTACTATCTGCTGCTGGCTCTGGTTCTTTTGTTTCATCCTTAACTTCTGCAGGCTTTTCAGCCGGTTTTTCCTCTGTATTGTCATTACCTGAATCGCCAGACACTGGTTTCTTTTCTTTCTCGCTCTCTATATTTTCTTTTTTGCCATCCTTACTTTTATCTTCATCTGTATCTTGTTGATTACACCCAGTTATTGTAATTCCATCACTCCAAAGATCTCCCTTACCTGGATGTCCTGGTCTCTGGAATGCTTTAAACTTATAAACACCATCTTTCGTTGGCAAATATGTAAGGGTTTCTTTATGGTTCTTTGTCAGCGCATCAATTTTTCCAGTATCGACTTTACTGCCATCCTTTGGATTTCCTAGTTCAGCCCACCAAACTTCGTATTTAACAGGACCCTGCATCTTCTCACCCTTGTTTACTATTACAGCGCTAATGCTGCTGCATGAAGCTTCGTTAGATGCCGATAGGAAGGTCAGTGAGCTTTTATCCCACTTCCCGTCGTCGGTCTCCCAAGTCCCTGCCTTAATCGTTCCGCTAACTTTGGATGTATCATTAAAGTAGGCATTTGTAGTTCCGGTCAGACCGTAAAGGGAGTACATAAGTGAATAAAACATAATGCCACTTGTAAACTTAAAACATATACCCAATGCTTCTTTCTGAACTTTCTCAATCGCTTGCTTCTGATGTGTCTCCCTCCTTTTTTACTAAGGACTTAGACCCTGCTCGTGTTCATGTCGTTCTTATTAACGAACAACTCGTGTTCAGTATAGAACGATTTTACTATTTAAAAAACCTGCAAAATTGGTTAAATTTGTTCTTTTTAACGTACAAACGTCCTTGTTATCTTCTTCAATCGCCTTTTTTCTTAATTTTTCGTTATTTTCAAAGAACATTTCGTCCGTTTTAAAGAACATTCGCAAATTTCCCTTGAATTCCTTGCTAAATGACCTAGTATGGAGATAGGAGGAAAACGCTTACTATGAAAAAAATAACGATTATTTCAACCATCTGTGTGGTCATCTTGCTCTTAATACTTATTCAAGTCCTGAGAAATAAGCTGACTGAGGAAAGCAGCCATGAGCCTGCAAGCAGCGAGAGGCAAAATAAAAAAGCCGTAAACCCGCCAAAAAAGGCACAGCCCAAAGAGACCGTCCATACGGCAACCATCGGAGCAGTCGGGGATATCCTCATACATGACAGGGTGTACGATAAAGCGAAGAAACGTGATGGAACCTATGACTTTAATCCGATGCTGAAAGAGGTAAAGCCATATTTGGAGAACCCGGATATTACAGTGGCAAATCAGGAGACGATGATCGGCGGGGAGAAAATTGGACTATCTT
Organism: Fictibacillus sp. NRS-1165; assembly: GCF_050468105.1. NCBI lineage: Bacteria > Bacillati > Bacillota > Bacilli > Caryophanales > Fictibacillaceae > Fictibacillus > Fictibacillus sp. NRS-1165. The sequence goes on along the minus strand of NZ_JBDPNU010000029.1, from coordinate 48,014 downwards.
CATACCCTTCCTTTAATTCGCCACAAGAGGTTGGAGATGCGCTGAAGAAAAGCGGTGTGGATCTGGTGACCATTGCGAACAATCATACGCTGGACCGCGGGGAAAAAGCGATTTTGAGTGCGATCAACCATTGGAACGAGATCGGAATGCCGTATACCGGTGCTTTTCAATCATCCAAGGATCAAAAGATAATCCGTATCCTGAAACGGAATGAGATCATCTTTTCATTCTTGGGCTATACCTATGGAACGAACGGGATCCCTGTGCCTAAGGACAAACCGTATCTCGTTAATCTGATCAATGTGGAGAACATGAAAGCCGACCTTCTTAAAGCAAAAAAAATCGCTGATGTTGTCGTGATCAGCCTCCACTTCGGAAACGAGTACGAGCGGATGCCGAATGAGTCACAAAAAGAGCTTGTGCAGCTGGCAGCGGATTCAGGAGCAGATATCATCATTGGGCATCACCCTCATGTGCTTCAGCCTGTGTCCTGGATCAAGAAAAAGAACGGAGAGCGGGCTTTTGCAGCCTATTCTCTTGGCAACTTCTTTTCAGGGCAGACAGGCCCTTACAAAAATATTGGGGGTATGATGGATATTAAGGTAAAGAAGATACAAAGAGGAAATAAGATAAAGATTGAGCTGGAGAATCCTTCATTTCTCCCAACCTGGGTGGACCGCTCATGGCAGGTGCATCCGATGAAGGACGTAAAAACACAGCAGAAACAATATCGTGAAATAAAAAAACATATGAACCAATATGTACCTGAGCTTCAGTTTTCATTTTAATATAGAAGAAGGAGACCTGGTCTGATCTGAACTGTATCCCCAAAAATCGGGGAAGATCAAACATGGTCTCCTTTTTATGCTTCGCCTTTTGATTTCGGGCTCTTCGTATCGCGTTTAGGAATATCGTCCACAAACTTATCGTCGGAGAATTCTACATCTGTCATGCTTTCGGTTGGGGTTTGATTGTTCTTGGCGGCAGCATTCGTGGAATGTTTTCTTTTAGCCATGATAAATCCCTCCTGATTTTATTTTCCTCTATAGTTTGTGAAGAAAAGGGAAATCTGATTCCAAAAGAAAAAGCATTCCGAAACGGAACGCTAATCGCCGATGGCTTTGCTGACGCAGTGGTCGCAAACGGATATTTGTCTTTCTTCCCAGCTGGTGAGCTCGTTGTTGCAAACCATGCAATGCTCGGACTGCATGGCCAGCTGGTCTCCTTGCTGGTTTTCTTCGTTCACAAAGTCCATGATGGAATCCGCCTCCTTCTCCCTAGTATATTCAAAAAAGAAGACTGCTTATTCTATACTATTGTTTGATATTTCTGACAAAAATCCTGCTTCTTCCATCATTATTTTTTAAAAATAAATACAAGCGAAAGAACAGCCCCGATACCACAGATTAACGATCAGCAGAACCATTGTCAGAATTTCCATGGTTTCTTACTCCCTTCAGTTTAAAAAAGGAGAAGCTCGCCTTTTTGCAGAATGTATCTTCCTTGTACAGGAGGAATGTGCTATGTATTTTTCCAAGATTAACAATGCTTCACTCACACTTGAGCAGGATGGAGGTTCATGGCTCCTAACCATCCCGAAGATGTATGGTGTTCCATATACATTGCATTGCTTCTTGTATCCAAAAAAGAGGCAGGTTATGAATTTATCTCCAGCTGTACACCAGAAAAAGTGGAAGTGATGATGATGAATGGAGATAACAAGGAAATAATAGTTCACCACGAAGATATGGACGGAATAAAAACATCTTATACCAAAATAGAAAGAAGCAGCTGATCGAACAGCTGCTTCTTTCTGCTTCTATTTATAGTTTAGTTTCAAGTGGCGCTGATAAAGAGTGATCAGGATTTGAATAACTGTTTGCCGATCGGCATGATTGATATAACTTTTCTTTTACTTTTCCATCTGATCACAGACGGTATGAAGATTACCGCACACAGGCACTTCTTTCCTTTCCTTACCGAATAGAGCATAAACTACCTTTATTACTATCATCGGTACCTCTAGGAAAATTTACATGCGTTTTTCTTCTTTTTTGTAATTTTTTTCAAAAAAAAGATTTTCTAGTCCCAACTAAACCGCTCTTCTTTCCAGGGATCTCCATACATGTGATACCCGTTCTTCTCCCAAAAGCCCGGTGTTTCCATGGGCAGGAATTCAATGGCTCGGAGCCACTTCGCACTTTTCCAGAAATAGAGATGGGGAACCACCGCCCGCAGCGGGTACCCATGCTCTGGCGTTAACGTTTGTCCATTGTGAGAATGAGCCAGCAAACTGGTTTCTTTCAAAAAATCATTCAATGGAAGATTTGTTGTCCATCCTTCTTCCGCATGCAGAAGGACGTATTTGGCCAAGGGATGAATGCCGACATGCTTCACAACATCCCTTACAGCAACCCCCTCCCATTCGTTATCCAGCCTGGACCAGCCGGTTACACAATGGATATCATTGGTTGCCGTTGATTTGGGAAGTGCCAGGATCTCCTCATAGGTAAAAGTTGTCGGATTTTCCACCATTCCGTAGATCTTCAGGTTCCAGTCATTTAAATCGTTATAGTAAGGAACATCGCCGTAATGGAGCACCGGCCAGCGGGTCGTAACATTCTGGTTGGGCGGTACCCTCTCCCGATCCTTTTTCTTCGGTGTTTTTCCAAAAAACATATTCTGCACCTCCATGAGATTTTATATGTAAACCTTGTATAAAAATTAAGTTGACAATTATCACTTCTCTGAATTACCATCAATATAGATAAATTACCACATGAGGTGAACATAATGAAATTTAGAGCGATTGATTTAACCCTCGCTGCGATGTTTGCAGCATTGATGGCCGTAGGAGGAAATATTACAGCATGGATGCCTGCCCTCGTCTTCGGATCAGTGCCTGTTACCCTTCAAACCTTCTTTTGCATTTTGGCAGGTCTGCTGCTCGGAAGCCGTCTCGGTGCTGTTTCCATGATCGTATACACGCTTGTCGGTCTGGCTGGCGCTCCTGTATTTGCAGGATTCTCCGGCGGACCTTCCATCATTTTCAAACCGACCTTTGGATTTATTTTATCATTTATACTTGCTGCTTATGTAGCCGGAAAAATCCTTGAACTTGCGAAAAAACCAAGTCTGCCGGTTTTCTTTACTGCTTCGTTTGCAGGTTTGATCGTGAACTACTTTGTCGGAACGACGCTTCTCTACGCCGCGCTGACCAACTGGGCTGCGGTTGATGGTGTCACCTATCTGGGCACTTGGAAAGGAATGCTTTTGTTCCTACCAAAGGATATTATTCTGACCGCGGTTACTGCAGTGATTTCACCACGAATCTATAAGGCAGTCTCTAAAAACCGCCGCACATCGAATTCAAATGCAGCATAAAAACAAAGAGGTACATCCCGAAAGCAGGGTGTACCTCTTTTTTATGCTTCGTACACAAGGTCAGCAAACTTTGTCGAATAAAAAGTTTTGACAATGGAAAGACGAATCACATATATTATAACCATCGGTTAGTAACCGATGGTTAGGAGCGATAAGTAATGGTAAGCAAACAAGAATTGCGTTCGGAAGAAACAAAGAATAAGATACTCAAGGCTGCTGGTAAACTATTCGGAAAGCGCGGATATGACGTTGTAACCATCAGAGAAATTGCAAAGGAAGCCGGATGCTCGCATACGGCTATCTACCTGTATTACAAAGATAAAGAATCACTGCTCCATCATTTGGCGATGCCGCTCTTACATGAGCTTAAGGAGCTGCTGGAGAAAATTGATCAACAAACAAATCTGAATGGTCCTGCCAAATTAAAAGCGATCTGTCTAACATTCATTGAATTTTGTCTCCTGCATCAAAGCATGTACATCACATTTATCAGTGCCAATGCATCCAGAGTGGATGAACAGGATCCGAAACTGCAGATCAACAAAGTACGGATTGAACTTTTTCAGCTGTTAAAGGATGTGCTGAACAATGCCCTCACACTATCTGAAAATGAACAGTCTCTTGCCTTTTCTCGTATTCTTTTCTATAACCTGCACGGCATGGTGAGCACCTACCTCAATCATAAAGAGCCGCTTCAAAAGCTGCTGGACCGTCTGTCATCCACCTTTGAACAAAGCATCGATGCCCTCTATCTCGGTTTTCAAGAAATCATAAAACAAGGAGCAAATAATGAAAGTTGAACAAATCTCCCCTCATATTTGGAGCCTGAAAACATGGATGATCATACCGATCCATGTCTGGGCTGTTCGCGGTAAAGAAGGGATCACCCTCGTTGATGCTGGGATCCCTTTGATGGCCAAAGGAATTTTAAATACAATTGATCAATTAAATGCTGGACCTCTTCAAAAAATCTTGTTAACACATGGCCATTCGGATCATACGGGCTCTATTTCAGCCATCTTGAAAGACCATAACATTCCGGTGTATGCCCATTCCGTTGAAATCCCTTATCTGGAGGGTGACCTTGCCTATCCTCGAAGAAAGAAGGCTGTTTCATCGGTCTCAAAAGGCATTACCCTGCCCCTTTCTGCCGGAACCGAAGGTGAACTTGAACTCATTGATGGACTAAGACCCTACCTTACTCCGGGATACTCTCCCGGACACACGGTTTATTACCACGAAGAAGATCAAGTCCTTCTCGCGGGTGATCTGTTCACGTCTAAGAAAGGAAGACTGAAAAAGCCGATGCCCATGTTCACGGCAGATATGGAAGAAGCCTTCAAGAGCAGCTCGATCGTCAGCCATCTCAAGCCGAAACGTCTAGAGGTTTGCCATGGAAACAGCGTTCTTCATCCCGAAGCACAAATGGCTGACTACCGTTTAAAGTCTGAAATTCAATAAGAAAGCGGGGAATCATCCATGGCCATCCTGGGGCCCATTCTTTTAGGTGTGCTTTTTCTCTCTGGGCTCTTTGTATTAGTAGCCTTTGGATACTGGGGATTTCACATGGTCAGCGGATTTTCAAAATATGTTCTCTGCCTTGTGGCTCCCCTTCTGGTGGCTGTCTTTTGGGGAACATTTCTTTCTCCAAAGGCATCGATACCGGTCCCTATCTCTTTGCGTACTTTGCTTCAGCTCACTGTGTTTGCCACTGGTACTATTGCGCTTTATTCCTCCGGACACTCTAAATCAGCCCTTTTTTCCTGACCGCCAGTTGCTCATCCGGTCTCTTGGACTATTAATTCTTTAATCCCTATTCTCTTCATAAAAAATCCCGAATGAAGGACGTTTTATAGTGTCCATCATTCGGGATAGTACATACCTTGGTTAGGTTAAAATACGTTCCTTAATAACGCTACGATCGTAAATACAATGATTAAAATAGGTATAGCTAAAATGATGTACCAAAAAATACGTGCTGCCAATGATTTCTTTTCGCTCATAACGAACCCCTTTACGGTTGTAACATTAGTATTGTCCTCATTTTAATCAAAATGCAGCAGCTATGTCCATTTCCTTGCACCCTTCATTCCTTGTATAAAATATAAAAAAGACCTTTCACTAGTATTTTATGATTTATGTGTTTCTAAGAACTGCTTTCCGTATTCTCCATGATGGTGAATGGTAGCGTGCTCGATTTGAACGGTCGAATGCTTAAGTTTATATTTATCTTTCAGCATTTCATTAATGGCGAGAATGATGCAGAACGGCTGGATGTTTTCATTAATGAAAACATGAGCGGTCAAAGAGTGATGATCGGTGGTTACCGTCCATAGATGCAGTTCATGAACATCCTCCACCCCTTCCACTTTATATATATCGGATCTGATCGCTTCCAGGTTCAAATCGTCCGGAACAGATTCCATCAGGATCAAATAGGATTCTTTAATGATCTTGTAACCGCCTGTAAATATAATCCCGCCAATGATTAAGCTAATTAAAGGATCAAAGAAATATAGATCCGTAAACTTAATGAGAATCGCAGAGATAATTACCCCTATCGAGCTGAGCAGATCACCGATAAAATGCCAGAGGGCGCTTTTTACATTTAAGTTTTCCTCTTCCTTCATGCTTCGGCTTAACACTATGGTCAGCACAAGGTTTACGGTGAAGCCGATCACTGCAATGATGAGCATCAATTTAAAGTCGATGGTTTCCGGTTTAATGAAACGTTTGATGCCCTCAATAAAAATACCAATGGCAATGATGGCCAGGGCAAGCCCGTTTAAAAAGGAAGCGATGATTTCAAAACGCAAAAAACCAAAAGTGAATTTGGCATTCGGCTGCCGGGTAGCCAGGTAAATGGCCAGCATACTTAAGCTGAGTGCCAGTACATCTGAGACCATGTGGGCGGAATCCGATAACAGCGCAAGAGAGTTGGAGATCAGCCCGCCGATTACTTCAACGATCGTAAAAAACAGGGTCAGCAAGAGGGTAATCCACAACGTTTTTTTTGACCGGCTCTGCACTTTTACATGAGGGAGATGGTGATAATCGTAATCCGCCATTGTACAATCCCCTTTCCTTTATGTATTTTAAAATAATTATAAAGTAATAATAATTATATTATAATACAGATCGAATCATCCCGCAATCCTCTTTTTCTTTCAGAGTATGTAAAAAAGCATGACAGGTGCCATGCTTTTCTGCAATATTATTTAAAATCCAATGCCAGCCGGGCTAACGTACGTACCATTACCCCTGTTGCTCCTTTGGGGCCGAGGCTCGAGGCCTTGGAGGAATAGGCTGTACCCGCAATATCCAGATGAACCCAAGGGGTTTTCCCAGCAAACTCTCCGACAAAAAGCCCGCCGGTTATGGCATGGCCCAACCGCCCTGTGGAGTTGTTCAAATCGGCCATGTCGCTTGATCTCAGCATATCTTTAAACGGTTGATGGCTGGGCAAAAGCCATATCAGCTCTCCTTCACTCCCTGCGGACCGGCTTACCTGGCCGAATAACTCCTCGTTATTTGTTAGTGCACCCGTCGTACAATCTCCTAAAGCAACGACCACTCCTCCAGTGAGCGTCGCAACGTCTACCAGATAGTCTGCTCCCATTTCTTTCGCATAAGTGATGGCATCAGCAAGGATCAGCCTGCCTTCCGCATCTGTATTACGTACTTCAATCGTTTTCCCGCTCAGCGATGTAAACACATCTCCGGGTTTCATTGCTTTTCCATTGATAAGATTCTCGCTCGATGGCACGACAAAAAGTAGGTTGGTCTTCGGTTTCAGCCGGCCGACCGCTTCCATCGTACCAAGTACGGCCCCGCTTCCTCCCATATCACTTTTCATTTCATGCATGTTAGCACCCGGTTTAATGGAATAGCCGCCTGAGTCAAACGTAAGCCCCTTACCGACCAGGGCAAGAACATGATCCCACGTATCCCTTCCTTTATACTTCACCGTGATCATCTTAGGAGGCTCATCTGAACCTTGTGATACGGCTAGGAGCGCACCCATGCCCAGCCTCTCCATGTCCTCCCTATCTAAAACTTCATATTCCATACCGAATTTGATGGCAATCTCTATCGCTGCCCGAGCAAGATCTGTCGGCGTCATAAGATTGCCCGGAGTATTGATAAGATCTCGTGCCGTATTAATCCCCGCACCAAAGGCATGGCCTGTCGCAAGCCCGGCCCCAGTCTGGCTGTTTGAACTGTAAACCGTAATTTCAGTGAGCTTCTTGTCGCGTTCATTCGTTCGCTCTTTATAGTTTTCAAATTCATAGCTTCCCGCTACAACCGCTTCCGCAAAAGCATGTGCGAGCTTATCACAAGACAATCGATCGCTTTCAAAGGTTTCCAGGACGATAGCTGCCTTTTCCCGCTTCTCCCGCTTCAGAAGCTGAACCGCTTTGCCGAACGCTTCTCTTATCGTCTCGTAGTTCGCGGCTGCCCGCCGTCCTAAACCGATAAAATAAAGCCGTTTCGCTCCAACAATCCCAAATGTATGAAGCTTCGTAACCGATTTTGCCGATGCTGAAAGGTCTCCTTCCCTCAAAAGCTCTGTAATATGGCCGTTAAATGCCGCATCTAGTTCGGCAGGAATTCCATCAAGTTTTTTGTGATCGGACCATATGCCGATCAATAACACTTCTTCCGGGTTGTTCTTATTCCAATTTGCCTTTACGGTAAACATACACAACCTCCTTCTGCATGGTATGCTACTGTCAGTTTATTCTTCCTGAGGATCATTTAGTAGCAGGATCAATTCCGGTAAGGCCGGCAGTTTATCCACATCCTCATAAGGGACACTGTCGATTTCATGAGGTATTGTTTTCAAACAGGCTTCCATAAAGCGATACACCTCTTGTAAATCGATTCCCCAATAAAAAGGCCGATACTCTTGGAGGTAACGGTGGGCGGCCTGCATCATACTCCTCGCACCTTTTACATTTCCATACTCATAATGATAGATCGCCACTGTCATCTGCAGCAGCCCTTTTAAAAAGTAATTCCCTTTATCGATCAGCCACATTTCCTCAAGCAGGTCATGGCACGTATAGTAATCTCCCTCATTGAACGAAATGAAAAACTCATAGTATTCCATTGGATAATCCATCAGTTCTCCCATCCCTTCTCCACTATGATAACAGAAGGTGCATTTTCTTCCGCCTTTAATGCCATCCCCTGCAGAACATTAGATTGCAAACCTTAAAAAAAGGGTATTATGAAAGCATTAGAACAACCTTATCTCGATACATTGTAGAAAAAGGCTGCGAGGAGACGATCTATGGACCTATTATTCAATTTTCCTTTACTTGCTTCCTTATTAGGAATATTAATGGCTCAATTTTTAAAAATACCAATTACCTACCTGGAGACAAAACAAGTGAGATGGGATCTGTTTATCAGTACAGGCGGTATGCCTAGTTCACACTCCGCCGCCGTTACAGGGCTTGCAACAGGAGTTGCTCTGAGAGAAGGATTGGGCAGCTCTATTTTTGCCGTTGCTGCTATGTTTGCCATTATTGTGATGTATGATGCGAAAGGAATCCGATGGCATGCAGGAGAACAGGCTGCCGTATTGAATAAGTTAGTGACAGACTTCCGGGAGCATGTGGAAGTCAGCCAGGCAATGAAAAAACAGGACGTAAAAGAAAAGCATAAACAATTAAAAGAACTTCTTGGCCACCAGCCGGATGAAGTCTTTTACGGCGCACTTCTTGGAATTGTCCAAACGCTGATCGTATACTGGCTTTTCTTCGTACTTTAAGGGGTGACGATTCGTGAGATTGATATCTATTTGTCCGAGCAACACAGAGCTAGTTGATTACCTTGGGTTGACAGAACAGCTTGTCGGTGTGGATGACTTTTCCGATTGGCCTGAAAGGGTCCGCTCCTTGCCGAGGCTCGGTCCGGACCTATCCATTAACATGGACATGGTCGAGGAACTGAAACCGGATCTCGTGCTCGCTTCTTTAAGTGTTCCAGGCATGGAAAAGAATGTAGAAGAACTGAAACGCCGCAACCTTCCGCACGTGGTTTACAATCCCACCACTCTTGAAGATATAGCCGAGGATTTGAAGGATTTGGGAAGTAGGACAGGCGTGGAAAAGCGTGCAGTTTCTCTCGTATCCCAATATAAAGAAATCATCAATGAGTATCAAACGTTCGCAGCCGGCATTAAAGAGAAAAAGCGGATTTACTGGGAATGGTGGCCAAAGCCTGTTTTTACTCCTGGCAGGCAGAACTGGCTGACACAGATTTCACATCTTGCCGGAGCTGAAAACGTTTTCGAAGATGTTGAACTGGCAAGTGTTCGAACCACCTGGGAGGATGTCATTCAACGAGATCCTGATGAGATCTGCATCGCTTGGGTGGGGGTTAGGAAGCAGAAAGTAAAACTCGAGCTTTTGGAAAAACGCCCGGGCTGGTCCGAGCTTAGAGCAGTAAAGGAGAAAAAAGTGCATATTCTTGAAGAACATCTCTTCTGCCGGCCTTCCCCCAGACTGATTGACGGTCTGCATAAACTGCATCAGGTGCTGTGGAAACAGCCGGTCTCTACAGCGAATTAATGATCTAGCAGAAAAGCTTCAAGCCGTTTGGCTTGAAGCTTTTTTTAATACAATTGTTTCCGGTTGACGTGCATGGTTTTTTTTTCATTCCATGCTTTGAGTTCCTGCTCAGTCACTGTCCCTGAACCGTTTTGAACGACATAGACCTTTAATGTTTTCTTGCCCCATTTTTCATAAACATCCTTTGTCGTTTCATAATAGAGGTCTATTTTTTTTCCCTTGATCGCTGAACCTGTATCGGCCACTACACCGAACCCATATCCTGGTACCCAAAGGATGGTGCCAATGGGAAAGATTGACGGATCGGCCGCAATGGTAGAATAGAGATCCCGCTTGACCCTTAATCCGGATTTTGTAATTCCATATGCGGGGTGTGCCTTATTTTTGCCAGTAGACTCCTCTCCAGCCGTATAACCTGTGGCGGTTACAGTGACCGAAGGATAAGGGGAAAAATCAAACTCCTTCACCGCTGAAACATTTTCCGGCTCTGCGGTTACAGTAAATTCTCGTTCCCAGAACAAAGACACCTCTTCGAGGGCCTGAGCGATAAACTTAATCACATCCACCTTCATGGATTGAAACAAGCTTTCCTGCTGTGTTTTCTGTTGAGAAGCCGCCCATTCGGTTACATCCTTAGCCTCCACACCTGAGATCGAGTGCAAGGTGGTTAGCAGAGCAAGGATAAACATAGCCGTCATCAAGAGACGTTTTATGGCATTTCGTATAAAACGCAAACTTTCACTCCTCTCTAAAACGTAGTATTTTCCAGGAGAGGTAAACTTTATACGGATAAACGTCTCAAATAGGAGCTTTTTGGCATAAAAAAAGAACCTTCTTAATATACACAGAAGATTCTAGAACATTTGATACCCTCTTACCCGAAGCATTTTAATGGCCAATCCGGCAAAAATGGCACCAACCATCCCGCTTGCAAGAATACAGATGTCTACAGTCTGAAGATGAATTAAATCATGGCCGAGTTCTGTAAAACTTTGTCCAGGGCTAGAAAAGTATTTAAAAAATTTCACATGATCAATGATCATGATCACGACCACCGGATAAATGACCGCCATAATCCATGTTGAACGAAGAAGCATGTTTAAAAGGAAACCAATTCCAAAAAAAAGGACGATAAATAATAGCATGGAAATAAACAACTGCGGTAAGTACATTTCTTCACCCCCGTATTCAAAGCTAGTTTACTGAAATAGGGGATTAAAGTCAATATTAGGATAAAGAAAAAGGAGCCCGGCATCATGGGCTCCCTTCATCCATTAGCTTTCCCTTTTTCCGCTTCCACAGCATTCCTCACAAGTTTCAGAGCCACCTAAAAGAAGCTGGAAATACCCCTTGCCTTCACAATATTGACACTTTTCCTGTGTTTTCGTTCTTGTTGATGTTTCCAAAAGATGACACTCTCCTTGTTTGAATTTTCTGATAATATATCAAGAATACAAAAACTTGAAAAGGCATCATTTCCGTCCATATCGTCCATGTAAGCGTAAACATGAGAAGATATCTAGTCATACATTCTATTTTCATACAATTTCAACGATTATCAAAAATTTTATAAGAGGTGTACCCAAAGACATCACCAGGATTTAAATGCTCGATTACGGTTTCAGTTTTCTCATTTAAAAAATGGTGAACCATCATCGAGGTCGCAGGGTCAGCCTTCAGTTCCTCGGGGGTGAGAAACCGTGCTTCCTCTATCTCTCCCTGCTGAGGCATTAATTTTCCGCCAGCAGCTTCAAGGAGAAAAACAACCATATTATCACTGATTTCACTTTTGATAACGCCCGTTCGGATACCGAGCACATGGATGGCTCTGCTCAAAATCCCTGTTTCTTCTTTCACTTCACGAACAGCAGCTTCATCCACCGTTTCACCTTGGTTCACAAAACCTGCTGGAATGGACCATCTGCCCTTTAGCCCGCCATACTTTTTCTTAACAACGAGCCATTTGCCGTCCTGGATGACCAGCCCTGCGGCTGCGAGCCAGACACTCCCTCTCTTTTTCTTCGAACTCATAAAAGTGAATCCCTCCTAAACATAAAAAGAGCAGAGGCCCCGAAGGACTTCTGCTCTCATCATATCATGCCGTCAGGCATTAAAATAATTTAAGTTTACCTTTTTTGATGACCATTGGAATGCCGCCAAGCAAGAAAAGATAACGGTTATCGATCACTTTTTTCATGGCTGAAGCTGTGGAACCGAATAATTTTTTGTTTCCAACGACGCCGATCGCTTCACCTTTACCAAGAGAAGCTACAGTACCTTTAATGTCCGGCTTGAATTCCTCAAGCTGCCCTCCGCCATTGATCAGCGTTTTCAAGTTGCGGCCAATCGTATAAGCCTGCTGAATGGCAATTTGTGCGGTTGGGGGATAAGGTCGGTTGATTTCTTCATTGATAATAAGAGCACAGTCACCTGCAACAAAGATATAGTCATATCCAGGCATGCGAAGGTCTTTATCAACTTTTACACGGCCACGCATGGTTTCGAATCCAGCTTCTTCAACCAGGTGGTTACCACGTACTCCGCCAGTCCAAACAACAGTAGCGGCCTTAATTTCTTCCCCAGAAGCAAGAAGAACGCCATCTTCGTTACATTCTTTGATCGGTGTGTTCACGAGGAACTCAACACCGCGGCGCTCAAGGTTGTTGATCGCGTATTCAACGAGCTCTTCGTCAAATCCAGGAAGAACGTTTGGAGCGGCTTCTATGTTAACGATACGAACTTTTTCACGAGGAATATCATATTCTTTGCAAAGCTCAGGAACACGGTCAGCCAGCTCTCCGACAAATTCGATTCCTGTAAAACCAGCACCGCCGACAACGATATTGATCAGTTCTTGTTTCTGCCCTTCGTTGTTGTAACGAGCAAAGTTATATTCAATGTGTTCGCGGATTTCACGGACAGAATTGATGCTGCGGATGCTGAATGCATGTTCTTTTAAGCCTTGGATTCCGAATGTTTCAGGATCTGATCCAAGAGCAATGATAAGATAATCATACGTTAATTCACCATTTGCAAGGATTACGCGCTTCTCATCTTTTTTAATCTCAACAACCGTATCCTGTACAAAGTTGATTTTGTTTGTATCGATGATGTCATCGATCATGATACGTGTTTTATCGTGGTGCAGCGTACCAGCCGCATTTTCATGAAGCCATGTGGTTTGGTAGTGATAGTTATGCTTGTTGACAAGCGTAATATCCGCATTGTTTAAACCAAGCTCTTTTTCCAGGCGGACAGCTGACATCATACCGCCGTATCCTCCACCAATAATTAAAATTTTTGGCTTACTCATATGATCACTTCCAGTTCAGATTTTTTATAGTTTGACCTAACCAATAAGGAAATATGATAGACAAAAAGTTTGTGACGTATTTCACGTAGTAGGACAAAAATAAAGACGAAAACTGTCACAATTTCCCCATGTTTTTTCCTATTTCATCTTAGTCCTTTTCTTCTTATATTTCAACCGTTTTTTGAAAAAAAGCGATAAACCCTTGACATAGACAATACACCCTCTAGGTCCAGCATCGGCCATGAAATCACATTGTTTGTATTATCCTTTCCTTTCCCTCTCATTCTTACTATAATGGAGGGAGAATGATAATATTCTCGGGGGTGGAAGTATGACAGAAGAAAATCTGTATGATATTACGATAATTGGCGGAGGTCCGACAGGATTGTTTGCAGCATTCTATGGAGGAATGCGCCAAATGAAAGTAAAAATCATTGAAAGCATGCCACAGCTCGGAGGACAGCTCGCTGCCTTATATCCAGAAAAATACATATATGATGTAGCCGGGTTCCCGAAGGTGCTTGCCCAGGATCTTGTGAACAATCTAAAAGTCCAGGCAGAGCAGTTCAATCCGGAAATTGTACTCGAAGAATCCGTTCAAAGCGTTGAGAAAAAAGAACAACATTTTGAACTGACAACAGATAAAGATAAGCATTATTCCAAAGCGGTGATCATTACTGCAGGTGTCGGTGCGTTTCAGCCAAGACGTCTGGAGCTCGATGAGGCGAAAGCTTTTGAAGGAAAAAATCTGCATTATTTCGTGAATGATCTTCAAGCCTTTGAAGGCAAAAAAGTTTTAGTCGCAGGCGGAGGAGACTCTGCGGTGGATTGGTCACTCATGCTGGAGCCAATCGCTGAAGAAGTCACACTTACTCACAGGCGCCCTAAATTCCGGGCACACGAACACAGTGTCGAACAATTGCTGAATTCCAATGTACAAATTAAAACTCCGTATCAGATTAAAGAGCTTGCAAATGACGGTGAAAAGATTACCCATGTGATTCTGGAAAATGGTGAGGAGCAAGAAAAAATCGAGGTGGATGCTGTCATCGTCAATTATGGATTTGTATCTTCTCTAGGACCGATTAAGAACTGGGGACTTGATATTGAACGAAATTCGATAATCGTGAACTCTCGAATGGAAACAAACGTGAAGGGGATCTATGCGGCAGGAGATATTTGTTCTTACGATGGAAAAGTCAAACTGATTGCTGCAGGATTCGGAGAGGCTCCAACCGCTGTCAACAACGCGAAGACTTATATTGATCCTAAAGCGAAAACCCAGCCTCAGCACAGCACCAGCCTATTCTAATGAAAAAGTGCGGGACGCAAAGGAGGAATAAAGTTTTATGAACCGCCAATGGACGGAAGACGAGCTATATACTGCCGAACTGCTTCAGGAACTTCAGCGTAAAGCCAGTTCCCTCCACATTACCGATGAGTCCTTTCTTGAAAATGTCCGGGAATCGCTGCCCGAGCTTAAGCAGCTATTAATAAAGCTCGAAGACTCGCTGGAATAAAGTGGTTCTTGGATTAGCTGTATGATATGTGATACAATTGGTTTAGCAGACAAGAGCTGCTCATAAACCCATAAATATGACCCGGTGTCGGCACACCGGGTTTTTTCGTACATAAATAAGGAGATTAACGATGAACATATATATCATCATTGGCATCGCATGCTTTATACTTGGAACCGGATTAATGATGGCAAGCAGCCGGAATACCGGCAGAAGAAAATGGGTCATGATGGGATTATCAATCGTGAGTGATTTGATCGGACTGATCTTTCTTCTTTATCTGGGGAATTAATATTCTTTTATGAAGGTGGTTAGCAGCAGGCTAAACACCTTTTTTCCTTTTTCATTTCGTTTCCTTATTAATATCTCATTTTGAAATTGCTGTTCATTGATCACTGCCACTTCGTAATCCACCGTTGATTCCTGCCCTTTAACGTAATCTTCATAGGTCTTTTGCAGGTAAGCTTCTGCTTCTTCCCTCGTATTGAATTCGATTTCGACAGTTAGCCCTGGCCTTCCCTTAGATTGTCTGCGTACTTCAATGACATATTTCATTTATGACACACTTCGGTAGAGAAAGAGCCACAGCACAGTGATCATCAGGAGACCGGGCCATCCACCGAAAACAAATCCAGCTGCAAATACGAGCAATACAGAAAGGCTGGCCAGCAGCCATGACAGCACGTTTCCCAAGCGTTGCGCGTGACGGTTCATCATCTCCACTCTTCTCTCCCTCTACAGGATGATTGATCAAGTGGTATAAACATATTCTGTAAAACCGTAAATATTGCAAAAAAAACCTCCCTGCCAGCCAGAATCGGCAAGCAGGGAGGTTTTTTTGATTGTATTAGCACTCTTCTGGAGTTCCAGCATTAGTTGCTGTTTTAAAGGAGGAACCGCATCCGCAAGAAGCAATCGCGTTCGGATTGTTAATCGTGAATCCTCCGCCCATCATGTTCTGTTTAAAATCAACAGTTGTACCATTTAAAATCTTGGCACTTTCATCATCCACAACAATCTTAAGGCCGTTAATCTCCTCTTGGTGATCGTTGCTTTGGGTTTCTTTATCAAATCCCATGCCGTATGAAAGGCCGCTGCATCCTCCGCCTTTAACTCCGACACGAAGGAAAAGTCCTGTTTCTTCCTCTGCTGCAAGCATCTCTTTAATTCTGCCTACTGCGGCATCTGTAAAGTTTACGATCATCTCTCTGCACTCTCCTTCATTGAAGGTTTTATAACTTTATTATACAGGGGCAGCGCCAAACTCTCAAGGTTTCGGCCTGCCCTTTAAAATGACTTATCTCTTTCAATCTTCAGTATAAGGTTATGGGTTTCATCAATTTTACGGCTATAACTTAACACTTCCGGATGATTCAGTCCAAATAGGCCGGCTGTCTGAATCATCTTTTCGCGGAGCACTTCGATCTGCTCATTATAATGGTTCAGCCGTTCGCAATCAGCGGTATTGGTCATTTGTAACACTCCCTGGTTCAAAACCTGGTGGTTCCATTATTCTACTTTATATTCAATATTTTTACAATGTCAGACGTTCAACATTATGTATTCTGCTATATTTTTATCATTTTGTCTTGATTATCTTTGAAAAGTAAAAAAAAATTAATTTTTGTTACACAAATGTGATATAGCAGGCAAATTGTACCTTCCTTGTCCTTCCAAACAAATGAGCGTATAATAGACTGCGTATTCTTTAGTAAAAAAAGTCCGCTCAAGATAAAGGCAGCAATCAAAAAGTTTGATTTCGCAGGATCCATTCCTGCACAATAGATCGTATATACATATTATTTAGAACGGGGGAAAAGTAATGGCGATCATTACACAAGAAACAAAAATTTATGACATTGCTGAAAAAGTCCGTAACGGTGAACGTCTTTCCATTGAGGATGGACTGTTTTTATACGAAACCAACGATATTCTAGGGGTCGCACAATTGGCGAATGAAGTAAATGCCCGGAAAAACGGAGATAATGTTTATTTTATTGAAAATATGTACATTAACCCGACTAACGTATGTGAGGCAACATGCAGTTTCTGCGGTTTCAAACGAAAGCCTGGTGAAGAAGGCGCTTATACGATGAACGAAGAACAGCTGCTTGAGTATGTAGAAAAACGCTGGAATGATAATATCCGTGAATTTCACATTGTCGGAGGCCATAATAATGAAGTGCCTTTTGATTACTATCTGGACACCATTCGTGCACTAAAAAAACATTATCCAAATGCGGCTGTCAAAGCTTATACTGGAGCAGAGATTGAATTCTTCGCCCGATTATCCGGTTTATCAATGAAGGAAGTGCTTGAAGAGCTTGTTAAAGCAGGCTTGGATACCATGCCTGGTGGCGGAGCAGAAATTTTGACAGAACGCTACCGTGAAAAGATGAGTCCGGACAAAGCTTCCACCGATCAATGGCTCGAAGCACATGAGATCGCTCACGGCCTTGGACTTCGCACGCATGCAACCATGCTGTACGGTTCAATTGAAACTAAAGAAGAACGCCTTATCCATATGGACAGAGTTCGCAAGCTTCAGGATCAAACCAACGGATTTATGGTGTTTATTCCGCTTGCGATGCAGCCAAGAACAGCTTCCATGGGGCTTATGCGCCGAACATCAGCATTTGATGACATGCGAACCATCGCGATCAGCCGCTTGATGCTGGATAATTTCGACCACGTCAAAGCATACTGGATCAACATCGGCGTCCAATTAACACAAATGGCATTAACATTTGGAGCAGATGACATTCATGGAACATTGATCGAGGAAAGAATTTCTCACTCTGTGGGTGCTCTTACTTCACAAGGCATCACTCGTAAAGAACTGGTTCATTTAATTAAAACAGCCAATAAAAAACCTGTAGAACGTGATACCTTCTACAACATTATTAAAGAATATTAGACACAAAGCTGCCGGACATACCCGGCAGCTTTTATCTTAACTTTTCCTCAGTCCAGAAGTAATCATCATCTGCGTTTAAGATCGTCAGCTTGCTGTGGCAGCATGGCATAACCAAGAGCTGCTTGATGCCCTCTTTCGCACTGTTCAGCTTCTCTTCAGAAAAGGTTGTCAGCACATTGGATTTGCCGCAGAACGGGCATTCATTTATATAAATATCGTCCATCATTTTATCGTATGGCCAAGAATTCTCAAATGTCAGCATATCGACTGGCTTTTTTGTTGCAACATCCAGGGTTCCCCTCCTTGTGTTTATCATCTCCTCACCTATTGTATACCAGATGGCCAAAAAGCTGTGTTATTTCTTTTACCCATTCTTTTCCGTTCATAATCTTTTTCTTTTTCAGAAAGCAACTAAACTTTTGTAAGTCAAAACAGTTCCCAAATTCCTTTTTATACAGTATAATAAGCAATGTATTCTACAAAAAAATAGCGATCCATCTTCGGGGCAGGGTGAAATTCCCGACCGGCGGTATTTGAAGATTCCCTCTTCATTAGCCCGTGAGCTCATAAGAAGAGCTGAAACGCATCGCTTACAGCCGACAAGCACTGGAACCCACTGACCATAAAAACGCCTTTTTGTTTTTTGGCGGGAGTAAAGTGACGTGGGGCTTTAGGCGTTTAAAGCTAGACAACGTTTCGCGCTTCTTGTCTGCTGATCTGGTGTAATTCCAGAGCCGACAGTAAAGTCTGGATGGGAGAAGATGACGGTGCATCGTTCAGTTCTTTTACAATAAAGAGGTCTATTGTAAAATGACTGAGCCCTCGCTCAACAGCATTCAAAGGACGTGCTATTCCTTTATGTTTCTTTGGTGATGCCTGACACTCTCCCTTAGCTTTGAATTAAGCTAAGGGTTTTATAATGTTGGCAGGGGTGCACTGCATTTGAAATCAGAGATGGCGCAACAAAGGAGAGATTTCAACATGCAAAAGGGAAAAGTTTATAAGATGGTGGCTGTTTCCATGCTAAGCAGCATTGCGTACGTATTACAGTTATTGGATTTTCCGTTTCCGGGTCTTCCGTCCTTTCTTCAAATCGACTTCAGCGAAGTTCCTGCGCTTCTTGCAGCGATCGTATTTGGACCGCTTGCAGGGATTGGGGTTGAAGCCATTAAGAACTTTCTTCATTACGGAATGGTCGGCAACCTGACTGGTGTTCCGGTTGGAGAACTGGCGAATTTTATCGCCGGAACGATCTTCATTATTCCAGTCTCCTACTTCTTCCGCAAATACCGTACAACAAAAGGCTTATCCGCAGGCTTGGTCAGTGGAACGGTTTTAATGACCCTAGCCATGGGAGTATTGAATTACGTGCTCATCCTTCCCGCCTACACCTGGTTCCTTAACTCGCCGCAAATGTCCGGTGAGGCGATGATGAACCTGATCTTAGTAGGGATTGCACCTTTCAATGTGATCAAGGGTTTGCTTATCACCCTTCTGTTCATTGTGTTATATACTAGGATTCAGCCTTGGCTGAACAGACAATATCAGCATTCATAAAAATAAGAAACTGGCCCAGTGATGAGCCAGTTTTTTTTATTTAAAACATTGGGTTTTCTTCAAGAAACTTATAAACGTTCCCGACCAGTTCATCCGGAGATTCTCCGTGAACAATCTCTCCGTTCACTAAAGCGAATAGAGAACGGGCACACTGTCCACAATATCCGAGACAGCCGTATTCAATCACATCAAGGTCATAATCCTGTTCTAATTTTTCAAGTGCACGCTGTGAGCCGTTGGCCAGGTTGCTGACACAAAATTCAATTATCGGCTTCATCTTATCACCTCGCCTTACTTTTCTATCCTATCTTGTCCGAAGTGGACAGTCAAACCCTTTCACTTCTCACTCTTAGTTTTTCGTGAAAATGGTTGAGAAATTAGAGTAAAATGCTATACTTAGAAGTGTTTGAATGTGAAATCGCTTCCGATGAAGCCTGTAAAGAACGTTTGCTGCAATTATTGATGACTTTAGTAAACATAGTGCCATAGAAAGAAGGGAAACACAATGAAACACCTAGTTTTGCTTGGCGGAGGATATGGGGGAATGCGCCTCATGAAGCGCCTGCTCAATTCATCTGAGCTTCCATCCGACGTCCAAATTACTTTAATCGACAAGCTTCCTTATCATTGTTTAAAAACTGAATATTATGCGCTCGCTGCTGGAACCATTTCCGACCACCATATCCGGGTGCCGTTCCCTGAACATCCACAGCTTCAGGTAAAATACGGAGAAGTGACCGGCCTTGATCTTGCCGGAAAACAAATCCACCTATTAGATGATGAAACTGTGACGTATGATGAATTAGTTATTGGCTTAGGGTGTGAAGATAAATATCATAATGTCCCCGGTGCAGATGAATATACACTCAGCATCCAGAGTGTGGATAAGTCCCGTGAGACGTATCAAGTTTTAAATAACCTGCCTCATAACGGCGTAGTCGGTGTTGTCGGTGCCGGGTTGAGCGGTGTTGAGCTTGCAAGTGAGCTTCGCGAGAGCCGTTCCGATCTTAACATTAAACTGTTTGACCGCGGGCCGATCATCCTTAATGGCTTTAAACCCCGGTTGAGCAACTATGTACAAAACTGGTTCATTCAGCATGGTGTTGAAGTAATCAATAATTCTAATATTACACGCGTCGAAAAAAATGTGCTATACAATCACGACACCGCTATCGAATGCGATGCCATCGTCTGGACCGCCGGCATTCAGCCAAACAAGCTCGTACGTGAGCTTGATGTGGAAAAAGATGCTCAAGGCCGTGTAAAACTGACCAAATATCACCATCTTCCAAACGACGAAAATGTTTTTGTAGTCGGTGACTGTGCGAGCATGCCATTCTCTCCAAGTGCACAGCTTGCAGAGGAACAGGCAGAACAAATTTCAGATATTCTTCTTAAAAAATGGAGAAATGAACCGATGCCTGAGCTTGAAGAGATCAAGCTGAAAGGTGTTATGGGATCCCTGGGCAAGAAGAGCGGTTTTGGTACGATGGGAGGAGCTTCACTTATCGGCCGAGTTCCCCGCCTGTTAAAGTCTGGTATCCTCTGGCTCTATAAATATCAAAATTAAAGTAAAAAAATCCATCGAGTGATCACCCGATGGATTTTTCTTTTGTCGAATAAAGATCATTGATAGCCATGCTTCTCCATGATTTCATAAATATCTTTTAGTCTTGGATTTCCTTCTGCTACAATTTCATCGTTGATTACAACGACTGGATAGAAAAGGTCTTCTTCCACGATCTGAAGAGCGAATCTTTGGTTTTCCCCTTCTGTCGGCGAAAAGATATCCACGTATTCTATACGGAAAAGCTGATCGGGAAATTTTCGGGAGATGGCCGCTTCCAGCCACTCTGCTGTTTCTTTTGATGTCGGGAGGTTTACGCAGCTCGCACATTTTTGTTCTCCGCCGAAAACTTTAATTGTGATATGACTCATGTCGATTTTCTCACCCCAGTTTGAAGTCCCCTGCTTTCTTTTATTGTAATAGATTCTTCTTCGATTATAAAGCTGAATTCTTTTCAAGGTTGTGATACGTGCACATGGATTTTTTCATTCAAAACCCGTATAATAAAGATAAGTTTCTATTGAAAGGAGCATTTTATTATGGCTACGGAAATTTCTATGCGTGAGCAAGTTGAAGAAGTTCTAGATAAATTACGCCCATTTTTGCTTCGTGACGGCGGTGACGTTGAACTCGTTGACATCGAAGACGGAATCGTTAAGGTGCGTTTGATGGGTGCATGCGGAAGCTGTCCTTCCTCAACCATTACCTTAAAAGCAGGGATCGAGCGTGCTCTTCTTGAAGAAGTGCCAGGTGTCGTTGAGCTGGAACAAGTATTCTAATTGAAGATAAACAATAAAAACCCCCGTGACGGAAACTGTTTGGACACACAGCTCCTTCACGGGGGTTTATTATTTATGCAGGGAGTGAGAGCTGCTCAACACGGACTCCTATTGAGTCCGGCATTACCGTTTTGCAGACGTACCCCTCAAATGCAGATGCCAGGCTGTCCTTGATCCGTTTACCGCTATTTTTCGGCACAAAGCAGATGACTGTCGGTCCTGCGCCACTTATGGCTGTTCCATATGCGCCATGATCCGACGCTTTCTGCTTAATTTCCGCAAAATCAGGGAACCAGCGCTGCCGATAAGGCTCATGCAGCAAATCTCTCTCCATCATTTTTCCTGCCGTCTTCCAGTCGTTCGTAAGTAAGGAAGCAACGAGTACATTGCTTACCGCACTCGCCTGTGTCGCCTGAGAATGAGGCAGACTTTTCGGCAAAGCTTCCCTCGCCTTGCTCGTCAATAGTTCAAAGGAGGGGATAACAAGCACCATTTCCACCGCTAAATCGTGTATTTGTACGGTTTCCAAACGATTATCTCCGTAGCAGCTGATGGCCAATCCTCCGTTAAGCGAAGGGATAACATTATCAGGATGACCTTCCATTCTGCAGGCTATTAAGGCTTTCTCTTTTTTAGACAAAGAAAGTGAGAGTACGCGGTTTGCCAGCTCTATGCCTGCAACAATAGCTGCAGCACTGCTTCCAAGACCTCTGGATAAAGGAAGCTCGCTCTCCACTTCAAGGGAACAGCAAGGCAGTTCTTTACCATACTCCTTTGCTACCAGCAATGCTGCTTCCTGAATAAGATTCGTTTTTTCCCCATTCAGCTCTTGCAGCTCTTTTCCAATATAGGAAATTTTCCAATGTGAAGACGTGCACACGTTCACTGTCAGGTACATCGTGATCGCCAAACCAATCGAGTCAAAGCCTGGCCCTAAGTTTGCTGTGCTGCCCGGGACCTGAACGGAAAACGGAGAAAAGGTCATTTTAGAACACAACCCTTCATGGCCTCCCGTAATTCTTCGATTTTATTGGAAACGGTAACCGGATTGACTGCGACTGTATCCATGGCTGTTTCTGGATCCTTCAGCCCGTTTCCGGTGAGGACCGCAACAACCTTTGTGCCTTTGGCAAGCCTGCCGCTTTTTACGAGCTTCGAGATGCCCGCAATGGACGAGCAAGAAGCAGGTTCAGCAAAGATCCCTTCTTTTTTGGCCAGCAGGTGGTAAGCCTCCACAATTTCCTGGTCACTGACACTGTTCACTCCTCCGTTGGACTGTTGAACGGCTTCAACTGCAAAATTCCAGCTGGCTGGATTTCCGATTCGGATCGCAGTGGCAATCGTTTCCGGATTCTTCACTACGGCGTTATTCACGATCGGGGCAGCTCCCTCTGCCTGGAATCCTTGCATGCTTGGAAGCCCGCTTCCTTTTTTCTCATGGTATTCTTTAAACCCTTTCCAATACGCTGAGATGTTGCCGGCGTTGCCGACGGGAATAGCCAGCACACCAGGCGCTGATCCAAGTGCATCCACAATTTCGAAAGCTGCTGTTTTCTGTCCCTCGAGCCTGAACGGATTGACAGAGTTTACGAGTGTAACCGGTTCTTCTTCACTTAGTCGGCGGACCATCTGAAGAGCTTCATCAAAATTTCCGTCGATCTCAAATACTTCAGCCCCATACATTTTAGCCTGTGCCAGCTTGCCCAGGGCTACTTTGCCAGAAGGAATAACTACAATGCACCGAAGTCCTGCTCTCGCTCCATAGGCAGCGGCAGCTGCACTCGTGTTGCCGGTTGAGGCACAGATGATCGCCTTGCTTCCTTCTTCCTTCGCCTTTGCCACAGCCATTACCATCCCGCGGTCCTTAAAGGAACCCGTAGGATTCGCACCTTCATATTTGACATAAAGCTCAATGCCCCATTCTTTTGAAAGGTGTTCAAGCGGGATGAGCGGTGTATTCCCTTCCAGCAGAGAAAGTTCCGGTGTTTCATCTGTCACGGGTAAAAAATCTCGATATTGATGGATCAGTCCTTTATAGCTCATTATGCTCCTCCTTCAACTCTGTAATGGCTCTTGATGACCTTAACGATTCCTGTATCTCTTAACTGTTGATAGATTTGTTCATTTTGGTGCTTCGTTGTCGTGTGGGTAACGAGAACGACTTCAGCTACTCCGTCTTCATCCACCGGTTTTTGAAGCAGCTTTTCCAGGCTGACTTGATTTTCAGCAAATACAGAAGTCAGTGCAGAAAAAGTTCCCGCTTCATCTTTTACATGCAACCGGTAAAAATACTTCCCTTCAATTTCTTCCGCTTGCTTTAATTGTTTCTCAAACTGAGGAGCCACCACACTTTTACCGTTCACACCAAGCCTCATGTTACGCACCACTGCCACAAGGTCTGAAACAATGGAAGTGGCCGTCGGCAACTGCCCCGCGCCGGGGCCGAAGAACATTGTTTCACCGACTGCTTCTCCGTAAATGTATACCGCATTATTTTCGTTTTGGACGGATGCCAGAGGATGGGTGTCTGGAAGCAGCGTCGGTTCTACGCTCACTTCAACTTTGCCCCCGTCTTTTCTTGCGTTTCCGATTAATTTCATGGAGTAGCCGAACTGGCGTGCATACTCCAGATCTTCACTCGTAATGTTTGAAATCCCCTTAACTTCTACGTCATCAAGGTGAATATTCATGGAAAAACCAAGGGATGCCAGTATCGCCATCTTCCGGGCAGCATCGATTCCTTCCACATCTGAAGTCGGGTCTGATTCTGCATAACCCAACTCCTGTGCCTCTTTCAACACTTCTTGGAAGGTTAAATTCTGTTTGTCCATCTTCGTTAGAATATAGTTGGTCGTTCCGTTGACGATCCCCATCATTTTTGTGATTCGGTCTGAGGCCAAGCCGTCCACAAGCGTTCGGATGATCGGGATTCCTCCTGCCACACTCGCCTCATAAAACAAGTCGCAGCCATTTTTTTCTGCGGTTGACAGCAATTCTGCCCCATGCAGCGCCATGAGATCCTTATTGGCTGTAATCACATGTTTTTTATTGTTCAATGCCTGCAAGATATATTCTCTGGCTTGCTCGATGCCTCCGATCACCTCAATCACAACGTCTATGTCTGGATGATTCACTACATCTTCAGCACTGCTCGTTAATAATTCTGGCTTAATTACGCAAGCTCTTTCCTTTTCCAGATTTTTTACAAGCACTTTTTCTATGTAGACCGGACAGCCTACGCGATGAAGCAATTCCTCTTGATGGCCTTCCACCATTCGGACGACTCCGCTTCCTACCGTTCCCAGTCCCAATAATCCTACAGATACGTTCTCAACCATTGCCAACACTCCTGTCCTCACTGAAAATACATATGTTTATATATTAAGGACAATTGTAGACCCTATTTCCATTTGAGACAACCGGGAGTTTTGTAAAGATTTTGATAGCGCTTTCATTTTTGGATATAAAAAGCCTCTTTTATCATTAAAAGAGACCCTCCGATATTTTTCATCCTCTCTTGAAACCGCCCTCGGAATGAAGGATCTGCCCTGTAATCCAGCCGCTTTGATCACTGGCAAGAAATCGGACCAGCCTGGCTGCATCATCAGGCATTCCAACTCTTCCTGAAGGAAAACGGAGAGCAAGCTGCTGATGGATTTCATCGTCCATCCATCCTGTATCTGTCGGCCCAGGATTGACGGCGTTCACAGTAATCCCTTTATCTGCCACCTCTTCACTAAGAGTAACAGTCAGTGCATCAATCGCCCCTTTAGTAGTCGCATAGGCAATTTCACCGTCATCGGACCTTTCGATTGGCCGGACGTCATGTTGATGATCCTTCCACCGTACTCTCCCTTCCAGCGGCGGACATATTCCACACAAAGCATAGCCGTTGCCCGAACATTAATTTGATAATGCTTGTCCAAATGTTCTGCGGTCAACGTCTCAATCGTATCATTCACCGAATAACAAGCATTGTTCACAAGGATAGATGGTGATCCCACGGCTCCTTCAGCTTCATCAAATAGCCGTGCATAGGAGTCGGCGTCCGCCAGGTTTAATTCCATCTTGCCGGCGGCAGCAGCCCCATATTCCTTTAACTCCTTTAAGAGGGTTTCGGGATCGCGTTCTTTTTTTCCCCATGGCATTCCCTCATCATAGCTGGACCAGTACGTAAAAAAGACGGAGGCACCCCCTTCTGCAAGTGTCCTGCAGAAAGCTGCACCCAGCCCTTCCAGCCGGCTTACACCTGTAACTATTGCAACTTTACCTGACAATTCTCTATTCATCGACATTACCCTCATTCCTATTCATCGCTCATTAACAGCAGCAGGAGGCTTTAATCCCTGTAATACATGAGCGATGTTCTTCACCGCCAGTCTTGCCATCATAAGACGAGTCTCAATGCTTGCGCTTCCAATATGGGGAAGCGCTGTCAAGTTGGCATGGCGTAAAAGCGGGTGATCTGACGGGATGGGTTCTTCCCGAAACACATCCAGACCCGCCCCTCTGATCCAGCCTTGTGTCAAAGCCTTGTCCAACGCCGTTTCATCCACAACACCGCCACGGGAAACATTAATAAACATCACCGTGTCTTTCATCATTTTAAAAGCCTTTTCATTGAACAGGCCTTTTGTATCCGGAGTTAGAGGTGTTAAACAAACAATATAGTCCGATTCTTTCAGCAATTCCTCAAACGTTCGATAGAATAGCCGTCCATGCTTCTCTTCAGCCTCTGGCTTACGCCGGCGGTTATGATAAAGCACATTCATTTCGAAACCTGCTGCCCGTTTGGCAACCGCTTCGCCAATTCGGCCCATACCTACAATCCCCAATGTTTTATGATGGATATCTGTACCGGCAAGAAGAAGAGGGCTCCAGCTGTTCCATTTTCCATCTTTAACATATTCTGCTGCTTCAGTTATTCTCCTCCCGGCTGCCATCAATAAAGCAAATGCCAGATCTGCCGTAGTATCTGTAAGCACATCCGGAGTGTTGCAGACTGTAACCCCGCATTTCGAAGCAGCATCAACATCGATATTGTCGAATCCAACCGCTAGATTAGCCACTACCTTTAATTGCCGTGCCTGAAGCAATAGCTCTTCATCAACTTTGTCTGAGAGCATCGTCAGCAAGCCTGCCGCTTTCTCGGCTTTTTCCATTAGAATTTGGCGAGGCACCGGCTTATCCTCTTCCTGCCACATTTCTACCTTAGCGATTTTTTTTAGCTCGGCAAGTGTTTCTTCCGGCAGTTTTCTTGTTATGTATACATAAGGCTTCATGACACCACTCCAAACTTTTTATTTTATTTTCTCACGTTTGCCTAACCCGTTCAATTGTGTTAATGCCGGACAGGCGTGGAGCTGGAAATGAAAAAAAGCGCTTCACGAAGAGCGCTTTTACGTACTGGGGAGAAGCCAGTCAACGATTGGAATCTGAAGGCGGTCAGCAGGCAAGCCAATCAATGGAAAAAATGATCTCAGGAAATTCTCGTTCTGCTCTTCCCGCAGCAGATACTCTGTAAATCGATGCAGTGACAGCTCCTTGCCGATTTCCCGTTCATCCTTATAATGTTTCTCAATCAAATCATAATACCATACCGGAAATAAAAGACGGCCGTACAGGAGCCTCCATCCTTCTCTTTTTAAAGGGTTTACTTTCTCGTAATCATCAAGGAAAGATGTGACGCTCTCCGGTGTAAAGTTTTTTTGGTAGACGCAGGACCTGATCCATTCTGCAATATCGCGTACAGGATGATCCAATACCCAGCTCGTTGGAAGCTTTACATAATCCTCTTCAAACTGAAGCCATGAGTTTTCCTGAAAGCGTTCGTGGCATATGGATGGGCCGGCCTCATCCTTCATGGAGTCTTCAATGTTGTAATCGATCATATATTGAATGGCATTTTCTGAAAGGCCTTCATAATAGGGAAACGTAGTCAAGAACAATTGATCAAATTCTGTTTTAACCGGCTTCACAAAAACTTCCCTGTACCACTCTTTGGCCTGATCCACCCTGTTCATCCACAGGACAGCCCAGCTTCCATACAATAAACTGTCCGATGGGGCCGGCGGAGGAGGAAGCTCCCTTCCGTTCTTATGAAAGGCGGCAAGTTCTTCGCCCAGCTGCCGTTTTTCAGAGGCCGTGCGCTCTGATTTTTCAATTTTAAATAAGAGGATGGCCTCCCCCTCAATATTGGCATTGGGCAGGTTCGTCATTGTAGGAAAAAGATCCGCAATCCCTGTCTCCCCCTTGTATCTTAAGTAATCGCTGAAATAAACAATCTCTTCAATCCGGTCAATCGTAATCTTTTTCTGCGGCACAACCAAATATTGTTCTCCTCCAGAAACAAAATAACGATATCCGCTGATGTTTCTCTTGTCTTCACAATACAATTGGTAATGATGATAAATATCCCTCTCGAACATAGCCTCACCCCAACTCCTTCAATAATTATAGTCTATGACCCAACACCTATGATGGTTATTAAATTTTGGGTGGACTCATAAGTTAGGTCTGGACACATATACTATAAAAAGCTTAACGTCGTGAAAGATAAGGAGAACTATATGAGAGAGAAAAAGGTAGAGAATGTTGAGGAAACAGCTATGCGCCTTCTAAATGAACGGGGCGTAACTTTAAAGGATATCGCGGAACTTGTTTATTTTCTTCAGGTGCCTTACCATCCTGACCTTGATTTATCTGTCTGCCTCCAAAATGTGGAACGGGTCGTAGCAAAGCGTGAGGTGCAAAATGCCATATTGACCGGGGTTCAGCTTGACATACTCGCCGAGAAAAAGGTGCTGGAAGGCCCTCTTCAGGAAATCCTGGAACGAGATGAGAGTTTGTATGGCATTGATGAAATTATTGCACTTTCCATCGTTAACATATACGGATCCATCGGTTTTACAAACTACGGATTCATTGATAAACAAAAACCGGGAATCCTTGAAAAATTGAACGATAAGTCCACAGGAAAAGTAAACACGTTCCTGGATGATATCGTCGGTGCGATTGCCGCTGCGGCATCCAGCCGTCTTGCCCACCGTGCAGCCAATACTGAATGAGGCCCCGGGTTTGAAGCATCTTAATGATGAAAACGGGCTTTATGGAAAAGGAACTGCCCCCTATTGTCAGACATGCTCACAATGAGGGGGGCAGTGTTCCTTTTATTCAAATGCTTTCCATTCATCCAATCCATTCACCGTATAGGTCGGTTGAACATCAACTTGGCCAAGATGCTCTTTCTGGGTGACTCCAGTGTGAACAAGAAGTGTATCGAGGCCGGAACGTATTCCAGCTAAAATATCAGTATCATAATTGTCGCCGATCATCAGGGTATCTTCCTTCGCTGTGCCAAGCTCTTCGAGTGCCATCTCCATAATAATCGCTTCCGGCTTACCAATAAAGGTTGGTTGTACCCGTGTGGAAACAGCCACTACAGAAGTCAGCGAGCCGTTTCCAGGCAGCAGGCCTCTTTCAGTAGGCAGAGCAATATCTCCGTTCGTGGAAATAAACCTCGCCCCATTCCTTACTGCAAGACACGCGATCGTTAATTTTTCATAGTTGATCGAACGGTCGATTCCCATGACGACAAAATCAGGCTGCTCCTCAGTAAGGATGAAGCCTTTTTCCAATAATGCCTGCCGGATTCCTTCTTCTCCGATGCAATACACAGTTGCGTCACGTTTGATTTTTTCAATATAGTTGGCAGTAGCCATGCTTGTCGTGTACACATGATCTGAAGTGGCCGGAATTTCAAAGTTGTGCAGAACAGAAGCCACGTCTTCCTTCGTTTTTGATGAGTTATTCGTCACAAAAAGATACGGAAGGCCTCTCCTGTTAAGTTCCTGAACGAATTGCACCGCCTCTTCAATCCGTTCCTTTCCTCTGTACATCGTTCCATCCAGATCAATTAAATAACCTTTATAAGTTTTCATTCCACAAACTCCTTTTTTCATTCACAGGTTAGTGTACCAAAAATGGGGCCATCCTAACAAAAATTTAAATTGCTTGTCTCTCTGTTCACTTTGCTTTTTGGTCCAGATAAAAACCAGGAGGGGGTTCCTCCTGGTTTTTAATCCGGTGCTCCTGGCTGAAAATATTCAATTCTCTCACGGTCAGGACCATAGAAGAAAATATACTGTGAACCATCCGGCAACGATGTCACCTGATCTTGGGCAAACCGGACACTTTGTTTCTTCAGCTCCATTATCTCTTTCGGGAGATCATCTACAGTAAACGCCACATGATTCACTTTTCCTTCTTCAGCCAGCTGTCTGTCATGCCTGCCACCAGCTCCAGCAGAATCTCCCCTTCCAGATTCAAGAATACAAGCTCGTTTGCCGGATTGCTGTGGTTCATTCGTTTAATCACATCCAAGTAAAGGAAATCGATTCTTCCACGTTTTCAACCATTATTCCTATATGCTCAAGCTTCCTTACAGCCATTCCTATCATCCCTTCCTAAAAGGCACAAACTTGTCCCTAGGTATAGTAGAAAGGGAATGGATTGCATAGCCCGTTACTGGCCGCTTGGAACCGGACTGATCACCGCAAGTGCCTGCTCCAGATCATAGATGATATCATCGATCGTTTCAATGCCGATCGATAGCCGTACCATCTCAGGCGATACTCCAGCTCTGCGCTGCTCTTCTTCGGTGAGCTGCTGATGTGTAGTGCTTGCCGGATGGATAATCAATGACTTAGAATCCCCGACGTTTGCCAAGTGAGAAAATAGCTTGACACTTTCAATGAGCTTTCTTCCTTCTTCTACTCCGCCCTTTACACCAAA
The DNA here is from genome assembly GCF_050468105.1 of Fictibacillus sp. NRS-1165. Taxonomy (NCBI): domain Bacteria; kingdom Bacillati; phylum Bacillota; class Bacilli; order Caryophanales; family Fictibacillaceae; genus Fictibacillus; species Fictibacillus sp. NRS-1165. Next base: position 17,603 of record NZ_JBDPNU010000029.1, on the reverse strand, counting down.
CGTGAGAATCGCTCCAGATCCTTTAGGCAGGTACTTTTGCGCTAGCTCATGGTACTCATTGTCTTCCAGTCCCGGATAGTTCACCCAGTCCACAGCAGGGTGTTCTTTTAAGTATTTTGCCACCTTCAGTGCATTTTCACTGTGACGTTCAACACGCAGCGCAAGTGTTTCAAGCCCTTGAATAAAGAGGAACGAGTTAAACGGCGAAACGCAAGATCCGAGATCCCTGAGCAATTGGACACGAGCTTTGATAATATAGGCAAGCGGTCCGACTGCTTCTGTATAAACGACGCCATTATAGCTTTCATCCGGCTCCGTAAGTCCGGGAAATTTTCCGTTCGTCCAGTCAAACTTACCGGAATCTATGATTAATCCGCCAATGGATGTTCCATGTCCGCCAATGAATTTGGTAGCAGAGTGAACGACGATGTCGGCTCCATGCTCGATTGGACGGCAAAGGTAAGGTGTGGCAAACGTATTGTCCACGATAAGCGGAACCCCTGCTTCATGCGCAATTTCTGCAATGGCTGAGATATCTGCCACATCAATTTTCGGATTCCCGATCGTCTCGATGTAAACGGCTTTTGTCTTTTCAGTAATAGCATCTCGGAAAGACTGAAGGTTATCTACTTCAGCAAATTTAAAGTTGACGCCGAGCTTCGGCAGTGTGTTGGCAAACAGGTTATATGTTCCCCCATATAAAGAACCGGAAGCTACAATTTCGTCCCCTGCTCCCGCTATATTTAAAATCGAATAGGTAATCGCCGCCTGGCCGGATGACACCGCCAGTGCACCGACGCCGCCTTCAAGCTTTGCAATCGTCTGTTCAAACGCGTCCTGTGTCGGGTTCATGATTCGGCTGTAGATGTTCCCGAACTCTTTTAAACCAAAAAGGTTGGCTGCGTGCTCGGTACTATTGAATTGATAAGACGTTGTCTGGTAAATAGGAACGGCCCTTGCACCTGTTGTCGGATCTACCTTTTGTCCCTCGTGCAATGAAACCGTCTCAAAACCATATTCTCTTTCTTCACTCATGTTCAATCTCTCCTTTTAAAATGTAGTTGTTAGACAGCGGCAAGGATCTGAGTAAATGTTAGCCATAAAAAAGACCTCTTCTAAAAGAAGAGGTCGCAGTTTTCACCGTCGGCTCTCATCTTTCAGAACATTTGCGTGTTCTGCTGAAATTAGCACCATGCATTTCTGCTGGTTGCCGGGTATCATCGGGTCAGTCCCTCCACCTCTCTGGATAAGATACATCTGAATATTAAGTTAGTTTGAATAATACTGAACTTTAAGATGCAAGTCAACCTTTTTCTAAAACTTTTTAAAATCATACCGGAAGGGTAATACAGCTGAGAAACGAAAAATGATGATATGTCATTTAGATAGAGTATTGGTCGCTGTTTTTTTGGGTGATGTTTATGCAGTGGCAGACTCGCCAGTTGGGTGCCTGATGAGTGAGGGCTGCTTGCTTGATTATCCTGAAAAAAATGAATGCAACGAATCCTGTCGGATGGTATCGTGTATAAACGTTTTGAACATAAATGGGCAGTTTTTGAACATAATTCCGATCTTCTGTACATAAAGTCGCAATTTTTGGACATACATCCGTACATTTGAACATAAATTCTGTGGTGGAGCTATTTTGCGAGTAAATATGCCACTTTTTCAAACCAATTAAGGCGGAAATATCCCTCTCGATGTAAATTAACTCAAAATCATTCGTATTTTGCCGGAAAAGCCTCAGTTGCTGCCCTTTTGTATCGTTTTCCTCTAAAAGGATCAGGCAGAGAGAGGATCGCCTGATCTTTTTATTATCGAAATGGCCACTTTTATTATCGAACGAAGCTTTTGTCTTATTCCAATCAGCCCAAACCACACAGCGCTGGGCAAAAGCGGCCGATCCTGCCGGAGACAGTATACTTTTGAGTATCTACTCAGTTCCGTTCAATAGGGAGGCTCTATGGCAGTTTCAGGCCTTACTGGTGGAACCGATGTGCACATAACTTCCTGAAGTCTTTAGAACAACAACAGAAGGCCAGAATGAAGGGCGGATGAATTTTAAAAATCCAATAAAAAATAAACCCTATTGGCCGATCAGCCAGTAGGGTTTTAAGCGTTCTTCTCTTCGGAAATCAAATATTTGCAATACGAGCCGCCTTTTGCAAGGCATTCAGTGCGTTCCACATGGTCTGTACCAAGCATTCTCTGGAACAAAGAAAGCTCACATGAACAGGCATGCTGATATTCGTTTGCCACTTTTGCGATCGGGCAATTAAATTCTTTTAATTCATATTGGCCGTTGTCTGTTTTTTCCCATTCGACCATATAGCCGGCTTCATTTTGAATATCGGCTAGTTCAGCCACTTTTTGCTCGAAGCTTTTGTTCTCCATCCGTTTCTTATACTTTTCATTTAAGCGGTTTTCACGGCGGACAAAAAGTTCCTGCACAGCTTTTTCACCGGCAATCTCCTGAATGTCTCTCATAAACTCAACGGTCAGTCCGGAATAATTGCGTGGAAATTGTTCGTCCGCAGTTTCGGAAAGCTGATACACATTCAGCGGCCGTCCCATTGCCTGGCGGACCAGGGTGGATTCAACGAGTCTGTCTCTCTCTAATGTATTTAAGTGGCGCCTTACAGCCATCTCTGTAATGCCAAGACGGCCGGCCATTTCAGTAACCGTTAACTTTCTATAGCGCTTAAGCATATGAATGATTTCTGAACGGGTAGAGGTGTTGTTAGCCATAGCCATAAATCATCACCTTCCTTACCATTATCTTACAGCATTTGCTAGCAAAAGTACATTCTAAACAAAAATGTTTAGAAATACAATTGCTCTGTTAGTTCTGCTGATCGTCGGGGAGGAAAGCAGAAACAGGTCCCAGTTCTTGTTCAATGTAACGCCTTACATCTGAAGGAAAGCTTTCGATCGATCCTGCATTTTCTATAAGAACTTCAGATATTTCTTTGTGGCTGACACTCGCGAATTGCTGAACAAGCATTTTTCGCAATGCTATCACCTTTTTTAATCGTTCAGCATTTTCTGCACTGATGACTTTTTCGTCTTCAAGGATGTCCAATATGTCTTCATAACTGCCTGGGTCTCTCATAATAAAACCGTCAATCATCGAATTGCCTACATCAATCATGCTTTCAATGATTACATGTGCTGCCCGCTCAAGTGCCAGTTTTTCAGCATCACTTTCCTTCCCGGCCAGTTTTTTTGCCTGTTCAAGCAGAAATTCCAGATATTCCAAGTGGTGTTCAATCTTTTTTCTGTCAACGAAATACATAGGTCTCACCCTGCCTTGTCATTTTGCATAGTCCTTTTTAGTTTATCACAAAAAGTAAAGGGAACAACGAAAGCACCGGCCTATTTTCTTCTAAAGAGTTGTCTGCTATCATGAAAAAGTAAAAGGGAAAAGCCCTTGCGGCAAGGAGGACTGAATGTGGCAGAAGAACGCTTTTTTCTATATGACGATACGGAAAAATCTGAGACGCGTTTCGTAAGTTTTATGGGAACGAATACCCGATTTGACCTCGCCATCGTTAAAACAGGAAGGCATTACGGAAAAAGCCTGATACTTGATCTGCAGGGAAGCCGTTTTTCCATCATAGGAGAAGATGACCTTGCGGAAGAGGGCTACTTGGAGCATGTTTTTCAGCTTAGTGAGGAAGACGCACAGGAGCTTCGGGAGTTCCTTTACGAAACCTTATAATGAGCGGAAAAATTACCCACACAAAAAAAGCCGAACCCTGGGCAGTTTAAAAAAAGGATAGAGTATCTTCTATCCTTCACCTGCCTGAAGGGAATGGTTACTTTGTATAACAAGGATAAAGAAACGTATACAGATTTCTCCAATGTGGAAACCGGAAGGCGCTATGTCCTGCCTGAGGACTTTCCTGAAGGGCCCTACGGATCACCGATCAATGCGAAGCTCGGCAAATCCACTCCCTGGAAAGAAAATCAGCGGTATTACAGTGCCTTTAATTATGAGTATAAAAATCTTCATGCCGGAATGGAACGCCAATATCCCGGTGCTCATACTACGCATGACGATCCAGGAGAAGATTCAGAAGAACCTTACCAAAACTTTAAATAAGGCAGGCTGATAGCCCCCGATCATCAGGGGGTTATTTTCTTCAGCACAAAATAAGGGCAGCCGAAGTTACAATACTCATAAATGTATTCAGGAAGGGTGCTGATCTTCGTATCATACGTCGCTTTATCATGCCCATCTTCAAAAAACCCACGCAGCCTGAGCTGTTCATAGCCAATATCGCCGACAAGATAATCATACTTATGTAAAATTTCGCTGTACCTTGACTTCAGCTGTTCCTCGTCAAAGGCCTCTTTATTATTTTCTATTAGTTCGTAGCAATGCTCACCAATACAAATCATGAACTCACCTCACCTATATATTTTACCATGTCCCTTAAAAATACAGCCAACAATTTCTTTGTAAAAAGTTTTTTATTGTGGTCAACCTAAGGATAAGGAGGTGAATCACATGAATAAAAGATTTACTGCATTGATGATCTTAACCTTTGCCCTGTTTACCGCTGCGTGCTCGGATGACGACACGAGAAAAGAAACGACAAGCGGCTATAAATTTTCGAACACCAGCTACAAAAATTATAAAAACGAAAATAACACCATGGGAACCGACAGAAGATATGGGGATTTCGGCTTTGTACGCCATGAATTCAAGGGAGAGAACAGAAAACCTCTTACTTCCAATCAAATACCAAAAATGGATCGCCAAAAGCTGGCTGACATGATCACTGACATGGCCGTGCGCCTTCCAAACATTAAAGACATGGCAGTTCTTGTTACAGATGAAGAGGTACTTATGGCTTATGAAACAACCAGCAAAAATCGCATCGCGATGGCAGATAGCGTAAAGAGAACCGCTTTTTCCGTTGTTCCGCGCTATTATCATGTTTACGTTTCCGATAAAAAAGGAATGATCGGCAAACTCGAACAGTATCGTTCCGTCAACTATGATACAGAAAATGCTGAGGGAATTATCGACCGCTTAATCGCACAGATGAAAAAATCTCCGCAAGGGTACAAAGTCAGCGATGGAGAAAACCAGAACGGAGAGATGAAAGGCGAAATGCACAGCAAGATGAATAACATGAAAAGATAAATATAAAACATATTCCGCAAAACAAAAAAAGCCGGATTTCCGGCTTTTTCTTATTAGTTGCTCTGAACGGCTTTGTTGGCAGCGTTCACTTGTTCATCTGCATGGTAAGAAGAACGGACAAGCGGGCCTGCTTCACAATGCTTAAATCCTTTGCTGAGCGCGATTTTGCGAAGCTCTGCAAATTCGTCTGGATGGTAATATTTTTGAACTTTTAAATGTTTTTTCGTCGGCTGAAGGTATTGCCCTACAGTCACAATATCAACGTTGTTCGCACGAAGATCATCAAACGTTTCAATAATTTCTTCCCAAGTTTCCCCAAGGCCGATCATGATGCTTGATTTTGTAGGAATATTTTCGTTCATTTCTTTTGCACGGCGCAGGAACTCAAGCGTGCGCTCGTACGTGGCGCGCGCTCTGACTCTTGGAGTCAAGCGTCTTACCGTCTCAATATTATGGTTCATGATGTCTGGTTTGGCATCCATTAGTACGGCAAGGTTTTCCTGAACTCCCATCATATCGGATGGCAGAACTTCAATGGAACAGAATGGATTGCGTCTTCGAATCGCTCTAACCGTTTCCGCGAAAACAGCGGCGCCTCCATCTTTTAAATCGTCTCGGGCAACAGCGGTAATCACCACGTGCTTTAATCCCATCTGTTCAACGGATTCCGCTACGCGTTCCGGCTCCTGAAGGTCCAGTTCTGTCGGCAATCCCGTCTTAACTGCACAAAAACGGCAGGCACGGGTACAAACATCACCAAGAATCATGAAGGTTGCCGTTTTTCTTACTGCCCAGCACTCGTGGATGTTCGGGCAGCGCGCTTCTTCACAAACGGTATGTAGTTTCTTCTCGCGCATCATTTTTTTGAGGCCTTTATAGTTATCGTTTGTGTTCAGCTTTATTTTTAGCCATTCCGGTTTACGGATGTGCTCTTCCTTCTTAGCCAAAATCCTCACTCCAATTCATCGTCCTGCACATAAAAACAGTGTGCTTTTAAAAGTAGAGATACATTAGAAACTTTAACATAACTGGCGAGAAAACTCCAATCCATGATATTTCCATCATTTATATAATATGAAATTTCTTTTACCAACCAAACTAAGGATATGATGCAGAAAAGGAGTGGAGATGCTCACCATGAAAACTTGGCTAAGACTTTTTTTGTTTGCTTCCTTGATCGGATTCATTTTACCAGAGCAGGAAGCCTTGGCAGCACGAACCTATAACCAAGAAGATGTTCAGAGACTGGCATTATATAAAAAGATGGAAACGGTAACGCACATTCCCTGGTATTACTATGCAGGTGTCGACCAATATGAACGGAGTGTACGCCGTGCCAGAAAAGACCTGCCTAAAGCTTCGGGATTAGTCGGCATTTATTTCTCGCCTATTCAATGGTCCGGCCCGTTAAATCCGAACATGGATGACAAAAGCCCGGATTCGATTCGAATCTTTGGCGGTGCCGGCATGGATGGAAATAATGATGGATTTGCCGACCGAAATAATGACGAAGACTTGCTGTACACGTTTTCTAACATTATCCAAAAGTATGGGTTCGATGAAGAAAATTTTAGGATCGGGCTTTGGGAGTTCTACAGAAGGGATAAGGCCGTAAGTATCATAATGGAGAATGCTGAAATCTATAAAGCCTATGGCACAGTTGCGCTTAATAAGCATGCCTTTGTCGTGCCTCTCCGATCCAATTACAGCTTTAGAAATACATGGGGGGACCGCAGGGGATATGGCGGCCTGCGCATTCATGAAGGAACCGATATTTTTGCAGACTATGGTGTCCCTGTAAAAGCAACATCTTACGGAATCATCGAAATAAAGGGCTGGAACCGATTTGGCGGCTGGCGGATCGGGATTCGTGACATCAATAATGTTTATCACTATTTTGCACATCTGTCCAGTTTCAATAAATCCATTGAAAAAGGATCGATCGTAGAGCCTGGTATGGTTGTCGGTTATGTAGGAAGCTCTGGGTATGGCCCACCCGGCACTTCAGGCAAATTCCCTCCCCACTTGCATTATGGCATGTATAGAGACAACGGGTATACCGAATGGGCCTTTGATCCCTATCCCTACTTGCGTGCATGGGAAAGGCAGGAGCGGACAGCCTCGCGGTTGCGTCGTTAAGAAAAAAACCACCCGCTGTTCACAGGCGGGTGGCTTTTGTTTGAAAAGGTTAAATTTTTTCCATCACAAGAAAATCGTGTGAGTACTTATTTTTCCCATCTACAATGCCGGGTGTTTCAGAAACCAGCTTCCATTCAGATTCATCGATTTCCGGGAAATACGTATCACCTTGAAAGCTTTCGTTGATTTTGGTGATGTACATTCGCTGGACATAAGGCATGAACAATGAAAAAACTTCGGCTCCGCCAATTACACATACTTCTTCTTCCTTCCGCTCCAATGCTTGCTGTACCGAGTGAATGATCGTACATCCTTCTGCCTGAAATGATTCATTTCTTGTCAAAATGATATTCTCACGCCCGGGAAGGGGTTTGCCGATGGAGTCGAAAGTTTTGCGGCCCATTACGATCGGCTTGCCCATCGTTACTTTCTTAAAATACTGCAGATCTGCTGGAAGATGCCAGGGAAGTTCGTTGCGGTTTCCGATCAGCCCGTTCTCATCCATAGCAAATACAAAGGAAATCATACGGACACCTCACCTTTAATCCGTGGATGATGCTCGTAATTCAAAAGCTCAAAATCCTCAAATTTGAAATCAAAAATAGAAGTGACTTCTGGATTTATTTTCATCACAGGCAGAGGTTTAGGCTCTCTGGTAAGCTGCAGCTTCACCTGATCCAAATGGTTTAAATAAATATGCGCGTCACCGACCGTATGTATAAATTCACTCGGCTTCAAGCCGCATACTTGAGCAATCATCATCGTTAACAGCGCATAAGAGGCGATATTAAAAGGCACGCCAAGAAACAGATCTGCAGAACGCTGATAAAGCTGGCAGGATAATTTTCCGTCAGCAACATAAAATTGAAAAAGGGTATGGCATGGCGGAAGGGCCATTTTTGGAACATCAGAAGGATTCCATGCTGAAACTAAGAGCCTTCTGGAATCCGGGTTATGCTTGATATCATGGATCAGGTTGGAGATCTGATCGATCGTCTCACCGTTTGGCGTCTGCCATGAACGCCATTGATGGCCGTAGACAGGACCTAAATCCCCGTTTTCGTCAGCCCATTGATCCCATATTGAAACTCCGTTCTGTTGAAGATAGGCAATATTCGTATCACCTTTTAAAAACCAAAGAAGCTCATGTATGATGGACCGTAAATGAAGTTTTTTAGTGGTAACTACCGGAAATCCCTCTTGGAGGTCGTATCTCATCTGCCTTCCAAAAACAGATATGGTCCCTGTTCCCGTACGGTCTTCTTTCCTTGTTCCATTCTCCAGCGTGTCTTGCAGTAGATTCAAATATTGTTTCATTTCACCGGGGCACCTCACTTTACATTATTACTATCCTATATCCTACCTTAAAAGAGTCTCTCTTGCATCGTTTTCAAGATAAAATCATTTGTCTCAATTTAATTACAAAATTAAAAATTATATCCATTTTCTTCACATCATTGTTATACTGAATATAAAGTTAACTCGGGATTGAAATACAGGGGGGATGACCTTGGATTTCAAAAGGCTAATACAGTGGATGTATTACTTGCAGGTTGCCTTTTTTGTAAGCGGAATCTATCTTCTATTGGTATACATCCTGACCAGCAATTCAAAGCGTATACAAGTCATGAGCGGAGTGCTTTGTTTTAACCTCATCTCCCTTAAGGTGATGAGAGACCGAAGCAAAATCTAAAAACTGTACCCAGAAATGGAGTACAGTTTTTCTTTATACCATTTTCAGCAAAGCATCCCTACCGGCCATTCCAACTTCAATGCCAATGGCATAAGCTTCAGTTGTAATGGATTCGAGCGGCGCGTTGATCAACTGATCGATGGTGCGCACACCTACGGCTCTTCCGGCAATGATCTTACGGTCTGAGAGCTTTTCGTTCAAGAGGGCGACGTCCAATGCCCCGCACATGATATACCCTTTGTCATTATAAACAGCTAGCAGGCTTGTTTTCGGCAGCTGGACGGTAACCGCGGTAAATGGATGTCCGTCAATGATTACCGGGTTTAATTCAATCATGTTCTACACCCCTTTCCTCCTATATTGTATGTACCAAAGGAGAAAGAGTGCGTCCACTACTGCCCAATCCCTGTCCTCAGTTTCCATTCAAGGAGATCCCGAAGTGTTTCAGGCAGCATAAACCTTTTTGTTTTATTTCTGGCAATTTCGGGGTAAAATTTCCCGAATGTAAACATATCAATAACGGTGACTTTGTAAACTTGTTCATCCTTAACAGGTTCACCATTCATCCAAATCCTTCTGAGATGAACCTGCTGGTCATCAAGTATCGTTTCTTCTACTCTGATCCCTGAAAACGCCATACGGCCCATGACCTTCCCTCTAAAGCCGAATCCTCTCACTTCCTTGTGGATCATCTCTAAGCTTAAACCCGCTTGGACGATCTCCTTGATCTCATCTCCGGTCAAATCGACGATGCATGGATTAATGGGATGTGGACAAATGCGATGGAGGTCTCCTTTTGTGACACGACCAGCAGGCAGACTCTCTAAAATAATTCCGGAATTAACCATCGAATAAGAGGTCTTGGACCATTCTTTCAGCGCATCCGCCATCAGCTGGGCAAAAGGGGATGGTTCGTACCATGAGATATGAAGGGGTTCCTGCAAAATGGCAACTTCCGTTTCCAGCACCTTCTCTCCTCTTTGCTTGAGTTCTAGAAGAAGCTCAGCTCCTCCACTGTCTTCTGCTTTGTCAGACAGATCGATAAGCCCCGCACGCTTTGATGTGATTTTTTTAGTTGCCGGCTCATACTCAATGGTGATTTCACCGAGATATACGCCAAATTTTCCGGTTTGTGCGACCAGTGTTCCATTTATCATTTTTCCTTCTGGAAGCACATGGTGGGTATGGGCACCAAGAATGAGGTCAATTCCTTTGATTTCCTGAGCCATCCTCTCATCAAAGTTTAAGCCCAGGTGGGATAAAACAACGACAAGATCACAATTTTTTCTCAATTCAGCAATAATTTCAGGGAGATATTTGAATGGATCCTCTACCTGCCAGCCTAATGAATGATAAAAGGCCTGAAAAGCTACAGTGACTCCAGCAACCCCGATCCGAAGCCCATCACCTGTCGTGAACACCTCAGTAACTTTTGCCCAATGAGGGCGTTCTCCATTTTCATCAAAAAGGTTAGCCGCCAGTATCGGGAAATCTGCTTGAGTATAAAGAGCGTTCAGTTCTTCTTTTGTAAGTGTAATGCCTTCATTATTGCCAATGGTAACTGCATCTGCACCAGCTTGATTAAGAAGGAGCGTATTTCCTTGTCCTAATGTCCCTTCTGTCAGTGGATTGGCACGGTCCATAAAATCTCCGCAATCAAAATAAAATAGAGAATGCCCCTTTGCAGAGGCCTCCCTACGTTCCGTGTGGATCTGTTTAACAATCCGCGGCCAAAACTCAAAATGGCTGTGTACATCATTGGTGTGATAAATTTTTAATGTATTTAACATAGTGCCCCCTGAACCATAAGAACCTGCCCTTAGCGCAGCAGGCCATTGTAAACTCTATTGCCTTTGTTTTAAAACAAATCAAGCTGTCTTGGAGACAGCCCCTCATAATTGAGGCCCAGCATATCAATAAACTGTCTCGCGTTATCTGCTGCATCCCCGCCAGAATTGTTGTTAAACAGCACGACAATCTCCTTCGTACGTTCTTTTAATGACTCCACATGCCTCTTCCATTCCGTCAATTCTTCCTTATTGTACCGATACAAATATCGAACTTCTCTCCAGTTCTCTTGTCCATGATTGTTCCATCCATGAACATTCCTTCCATGCAGCCGGATAATCGTCAGGTCCTTAGACGTCGGTTCAATTACGGAAGGAACGGAACCCTGACCCGCTTGAGGTTCATCACAAATCGTGTGGATCCAGCGTTCATCCCGCATAAATTCCAGGGTCCTTTCCCTCATCTCAGGCAAGAACCATGATTGATGGCGAAATTCGAGCGCAACCGGAATATCCTCCATCATTTCTCTCGTAAACCTTAGCATCTGCACACTTTCCTTATTGCATTCAAACCAAGGCGGATATTGAAAGAGTACAGCCTTCATCTTCCCGGCCTCGCGTACAGGCTGAATGGAGGCTTTAAATAAATCGAACATCTCTTTTGTGGATTCGAAAGGAATTTTCCCTCTGGAATGCCCGGTCATCCCTTGGTAGGCTTTTATGATAAAAGAAAAGCGGTCCGGGGTATCTTTGATCCATTTTTGGTAGTTCTTCAGCGGCTGGATGGCATAGAACGAGGAATCCACTTCGACCACTGGAAAAAACCCGCTGTACAGCTTTAATTTTTCAGTGGATTTCGTTCCTTCCGGATATAATGACTGGTGGTCCCCCCACCCCGTTACTCCAATCAGTATCATAGGCTTTCTTTCTCCTCATTATGAATGGTTATACTTTCTATTCCCCCAAAAATACATTATGTAAAAAAAGCGAACCCCGTATTGGCGTTCGCTTTTTGATTTGCTGATATAAACCGATAGAAGCTTCCATCGGATCGTAAGCGGCACGGAATTTATTCTAGAAGCAGTAGTTCCACCTCATATATTCCGAAATTCTGGCATATAATTTTTAATCTTCTTAGTCATTTATCTCAGAGTTTAAAACTTATGTCAAGTCGTACACGATCAACAAGCAGAGTTAAATATACGTTAGTTCTATTTTTACTTATACTGTTTCAAGATCTGTTTGATCTCCTTTTCCACTAAACCATAAAGATTAACAGATCTAGCAGAGTTCCTTATACTTTTAAGACCCTCCAACTGAACCATCATGTTTCTTGCTTCCGCCAAATAAGAGATGGCTTCCTTCATTTTGTCTTTATAAGGTTTAGTGGTTCTTTCGATTTCTGCGGCGAACGTTTCATCCGTACCAGGGGTAATACAAGCTTCGTACATATCTATGATCTCATCTGTTTCCCGATCAGGATCGTATTCATGAGGGGCTGTACTATCAAATATGGCGATGCCTTTTTCACGAAGAATGACCATGTCCAAACTGTTCGGATCAAATCCGCAGTGGTAGATCTCAACATCGTATCCCTTTTCTTCTCCAGCAGCTGCAATCCTCTTAAGCATTGTGGATTTCCCCGACCCCGCTCTGCCTTTAATAAAATAACGTTTCCCAATACTTTCTGTTAGATTTTGGACATAGTCAACCGCGCCATTTGGAGTTGCAGCACCAAGGAACCGATGTTTTACATTTGAAGTTTTTTCAGCTGTCTCCTCTCCATAGAAAAGATCAATCAGCTCATTTGTCAATTGGTCGGCTTTAGCAAAACTCATGTTAGCGATATAGATATCTTCAATGTCATCATGTGCTTTAAGTGATTCCGCAAATGTTGTATATGCTTTTTCAAATTTTGCACAGATGTCCATCTGAAGCTGATGGATTTCATCATTATTTTCAGAGGGATATTTAGCGGCCCATTCACTTTCAAGAATGGTTACTTGCAGATTTTCGCTTGCTATGTGCTTGCGAATATCAGGCACTGCATCATCAATGATTGCAACACCGGCATCGGGAACAATTAACCCTTCTGACCACTCATTATTAGATGCACAGTGCAAATATTCAATAGTATGGCCTTCAGCTCTTAAGGTTTCACCTATTGTATTCACGAAAGCAGATTTATCGGAACGTAACCCCCCTTGAAGTAAAAACACACGGTTTAAACCCCTTAATGCAGAGTCATATAGACTAACATATCCTTTAGCTGTGTTCCCACCTGCAAAATAATGAAGCGCATTTCCACGCATAGAATCACCCTTTCCCTTTTCTGCTAACATATGTTCACCATGAATAAGGGTGAATGCCTACCAATCAAAAGGTAAAAATCTTGCAGGAAATGGAAAAGGTTCTGCTAATGCTTGTTTTGAAGTGACTATAGAAAATAAAAAAAGCTGAAGATTACTCTGCAACTAAAAATTATACATGATCATAAATTTCTCATTTTATTTCAATTCTAAATTAGGAGTCTTATCCATCCATTGACGAAATTGCTGTAAATATCGCTGAAGATATCGTTGGGTTTTTTCATCACTAAGGCACTTGTGAAATCATCACTTTTTGAAATGGAAGAACATGTGCTTGAATGGCCTCAAGTGTTTGTCTGATTTGCATCTGTGAAAAAGCTTTTCCTAAACCTCCAGGGTTGCTCCGATCACACCTACTGGTTTTCTATGTAGTACTGAAGATTTTGGAGGTCCATACCCCTCTCCACTAATCTATCTGTTAGTTTATAGCCACAGAATTGTAAAAATAACCCGTTTTTAAAATGTCATCCTTGTGGAAAAGAATAGGATAAAGACTATGGGGTATATGATGTTCATGTTCATGGCGAACCAAATTAAAAAAGACAGCTTCCTGCTGTCTTTTTTTATGGACTGTTTTCGCCAAGTTTGTGCTTATCCAACAGCCAAATGATAACGGCGATATTGTTATGTACCCGTCCCCTATACGAAAGAATAACCCTGCAGAAAGGGGTAGTCAAAAGCAGATTTATTTAATCAATGGATTTTTCATTTTTTTGATTTGTCCAAACAATACACATTCCTTTTTCATAATGTGTGTATAGAGGGTCTAAAGTGAGACAAGCCTTCAAATTGAACAAGCAAGAGTGTTCGTATTGAATTGGAGCAATAAAAAAAGCCTCTGCCATGAATTCGCCCGAATACTAGGAGGGATGGGAAGTCTGGATGAAAATGGTGTTTGTTTGGTACAAAAATTTCGAAACCTTAATTTTACAATTTTAGGAAGAAAGACAAAGTCACCATTAGTTATTCCTCAATTTTTCTCGTTTGAAGATGTAGATAGTAAAGGACGAGCCTTAAACTTGGGGGAGACGGTCCTTTTGCAAGAGGAGATTAATCCTTTATTAACCGAACTTCGAAAACGGGATATTATTGTGACCGCCGTTCACAATCACTGGTTATTTGAAGAGCCTAGAGCCATGTATATGCATTTTGAATCAATTGATGAGCCATTGTCTTTTGCAAGAAAAGTAAGAGCGGCATTCAGGGTATTGCGAGGCTGAAAAAAACCAAGAGAGTTTACTCTCTCTTGGTTTTTTATGATACTGTAATATTCATCATTAACCCAAGGTACATGGCACAAATAAAGAACAAACCAAAAATTACAGCCACGATTGGCGTTACTTTTGTAATAAGCTAAACGAAGACCTCCACAAAGAATGAGTAGAAGCCTTTATTTATTTAAAGGTAAACGTATATACACTGTAGTTCCCTCCCCGAGGACACTGGTGATCCAGATTGTTCCTCCGTGAGCTTCAACTAGTTGTTTAGCAATGGTAAGTCCAATTCCGCTACCACCAAATTGTCTGTTCCTGGACTTTTCACTTCGATAAAAACGCTCAAATACTTTTTTTACATCTTCTTCGGGGATTCCGATTCCAGTATCTTTAATAGTGATGAAGACAGTATCAGGTTCTTTCTGGCTTGTAATGATTACATTACCACCTGATGGTGTAAACTTTAGTGCATTGGTCAATAGGTTAATAAATAGTTGTACCATTCGTTTTTTATCTAACCATAGATTGATACGAACTGAATCAGAGTATTTAACGTCGACTCCTTTTTGATCAAACGACTGCTTTAAGGTAGAAATACTCTGTAGGATCACCAGATCTAGCTCCTCTTGTTTCTTTTCTAAAATAAAGTCAGGAGCTTCAAAAGTGGTCAACTGCTCCAAATCCTGTACTAACAAAATAAGCCGCTCAATTTCTTCTCTAAAAGAATGCATTCGGTCAGGAGTAGCTTCAAAAATCCCATCTTCAATCGCCTCTAAATGACTTTTTAAAGTTGCCAAAGGTGTCCGCAGCTCATGAGCAATGTCGCTGGTCATGTTTTTTCTTACAGCTTCCTGATTTTTTAGCAGTGCAGCAAGTTCGTTTAAGGACTGTCCCAATTCATTCAATTCATCATTCCCCTGATTGTTTACTCTGACATCCAGATCTCCTTTTGCCATTTTTTCAGCTGCCATTCTCATCTGTATAAGAGGTCTGGACAATCTGTTGGCTACGATATAACTGAGGACACAAACTAAGACAAAGACGCCAAGAGATGTCCATAAGATGGAACCGATAACCGCTCGTTCAAAGTGGATGGTTAAAGGTGTTATGGCTCGAAACTCAGGTGCATCGATTTGAAACATTTTAAAATGGTGATGAACTTCCAACATAACAATGAGGCTCGAAATAAGAAGTATTGATGTGGCTGCAAGGATAAAAACGATCGTTAAACGAGCATGTAATCCCTTAATCTTCATAAGAACTCCCTTTGAACTTGTAGCCTAAACCAAACACAGTTTGAATGTACTGAGGCTGTTTAGGATTTTTCTCAATTTTATGCCGGAGGTTTTTGATATGCTGATCAATTGCTCGCGGATCCCCTTCGTAATTAAATCCTAAGACTTTTCCAACGAGCTCATGCCTTGAAAACGTCCGTTTAGGATGCCTCGCAAAAACCAAAAGGGTCTTATATTCTTTAGGGGTTAAGCTGACTTCTGTTCCGTTCAAAAAGACCTCATTGGAGGTTGAGTCAATTGTTAGCTCACCACCATTATAAGAAATACGATCGGCAAGAAGATCGTATTCATTTGCCCTCCTCAATATGGTTTTCACTCTCATCACAAGTTCCTTAGGACTAAATGGTTTGACCATATAATCATCTGCACCTAAGGATAGACCTTTGATTCGCTCTTGTTCCTTTACTTTTGCCGTTAACATTAAAATGGGAACTGATATTTCTTGCCTGATAATGTGACAAACGTCTTCACCAGTGATATCCGGCAACATTAGATCTAGAATGATAAAATCAATATGGCCTTTCCTTACTTGGTTTATGGCATCCTGTCCTGTTGAGGCTTCTATCGTTTGAAATCCATCGTTTCGTAAATAGGACGAGACAACTTCGAGAATCTTATCTTCGTCATCAACCACTAAAATTGTTTTCATTCTTTCCTCTCCCTGTAATACTTATTGACTATTATAGCGGAAGATATGGTTCATGCACTTTATAGCCTATTTATCGCCAGCAATGGAACAAAATAAAAAAACGTTGGAATAATAACCTCTAACAAGACGTTTAGGTTGGAGAGATATACATGAACCATGATGGACATAGGCATCATCAACATCACCGATTTTGAGCAAGAAGAACAATAAAACGAGAGCGTCACAATTTATAATGGATACGCTCTGATCCGATTTATTCAGGTTGAAATTCGCTTTCTGTTACCCATTTGTGATTTTTGACTTTTTCTCCGCCCGTCGTTGGAGTGTAGTCAACCATATAAACTGTGGTTTTTTCAGCTGATTCAATCACGGCCGAAGCTCCCTTCATGCCTTTCATATGGTCCGCATTTAGTGTGACTTTTTTTCCAGTTTTAAGGGACTTGTTTCCTGCATCCTTGATTTCCTCCTGAATCACCCACTTGTGATATTTAACAGGGTCACCGCCTGTTGTTGGTGTATAAGTAACCACATACGCAGTTGTATCGTAGGCACCCACAATTGTCGCTTTAGCCCCGTTCATACCTTCCATATGACTCGCTTTAATAATGGCCTGGCTTCCCACTTCATATTTTGGATTTTTTGCTTCTTTTAAACCTTTCGGAACTTCACCAGAACTGGAATGGTCCATCCCTTTATGATTCATTTGTTTTTTGTCATGTTCCTTACTGCCGTTACCATCGTTATTTGAGCATGCACCTAACGCAAGTGAAAGAGCAAGGATTGTTGATACAAATAAACCTTCTTTAGTCTTCATCTTTTATTTCCTCCTTTTTTTCGAATGGAAACAAAATAAAATAGGTATCTCCCCTACTTAGTTAAGTATAAATAAGAGTTGTGTAGAAGTTGTGTAGAAAGCTACTAAAATCATCTTTTACTTAAAAATTAATCCCTTTGTATATGGTCAACTTTATAATAAAACGAGTTATTTAAGTATTGTTTCAAAATATTAGTGACGTTTTGACGGGGTACTATGGAACGACCCCAAATTATCATTTATTTTGTTCCGAGGCTTTGACATTAAAAGAAAGGAGGAAGGAGCATATGATTTCACCTTAATCATTAGGGTCAAGACATGGCAAATCCCATCTCCACCTTATGCACTTGTTACTCTAACTATTGACTATTGGGAATAGCAGTATCAAAACATAAAGATATATTTCATTAGAATAAGCTGGCTAGTTAACAAAAAAATAGTTTTCGGAAACCTAAAAAACCGATCTACTGATGAACTGTAACCTGAAT
>NZ_JBDPNU010000028.1:0-44852 GCF_050468105.1 Fictibacillus sp. NRS-1165 | reverse complement strand
TATTAGCTGGTATTGTTGAAGAAGATGAATTTCATAAATTAAAAACGTATTACTACAAGAGATTAAATTTCGAATCGGCACGAAATCGGCAAGCAGTTAATTTAGACATAAAAAAGCCTTGGTATATTCCTTATATACCAAGGTCTTTTGGACTTTATCCGATTGAACCTTCCATCTCGAACTTGATCAGACGGTTCATTTCAACCGCATATTCCATCGGAAGTTCTTTCGTGAATGGCTCGATGAAGCCCATTACGATCATTTCTGTAGCTTCCTGCTCAGAAATACCACGGCTCATGAGGTAGAACAATTGATCCTCTGATACTTTTGAAACTGTCGCTTCATGCTCAAGAGTGATGTTGTTGTTCAAGATTTCGTTGTAAGGAATCGTATCTGAAGTCGATTGGTTATCCATGATGAGAGTATCACACTTGATGTTGGACTTAGAGCCTTCCGAACGGCGTCCAAAGTGTGAAATTCCGCGATACGTTACTTTACCGCCATGCTTGGAGATCGACTTTGAAACGATCGTTGATGAACAATCAGGCGCTAAGTGAAGAACTTTTGCTCCGGCATCCTGATGCTGTCCTTTTCCGGCGATCGCGATGGAAAGGATCGTGCCTTTTGCACCGCGGCCTTTCATAACAACCGCTGGATATTTCATGGTAAGACGTGAACCGATGTTTCCGTCTACCCATTCCATCGTTGCATTTTCTTCTGCAACCGCACGTTTTGTTACAAGGTTATAAATGTTATTCGCCCAGTTCTGAATGGTTGTATAACGGGCATATGCGTTCTTTTTAACGATGATCTCAACCACTGCACTGTGGAGAGAGTTCGTAGAGTATACTGGTGCTGTACATCCCTCTACATAGTGAACGGAGCTGTCTTCATCCGCGATGATCAGGGTACGCTCGAATTGACCCATATTTTCAGAATTAATTCGGAAGTATGCCTGCAACGGAGTATCACACTTCACACCTTTTGGCACATAGATGAAAGATCCACCAGACCAAACCGCAGAGTTTAACGCTGCAAACTTGTTGTCAGACGGTGGAATAACCGTCCCAAAATACTCTTTAAAAATATCTTCGTGCTCTTTTAAAGCGGTATCCGTATCGGTAAAGAGAATCCCGAGATCAGATAAGTCTTCTTTCATGTTGTGATAAACCACTTCGGATTCATACTGAGCAGAAACCCCAGCAAGGTACTTTTGTTCAGCTTCCGGAATTCCTAATTTGTCAAAAGTCGCTTTGATCTCAGGTGGAACTTCATCCCACGACTTTTCAGACTTCTCTGACGGCTTAACATAGTAAGTAATGTCATCAAAGTTTAGGTCTTTCAAATTTCCGCCCCATTGAGGCATCGGCATTTTATAAAATTGCTCCAATGATTTCAAACGGAAGTCCAGCATCCATTGCGGTTCGTTTTTCATCTTGGAGATTTCTTCTACAACTTCTTTCGTCAACCCGCGTTTTGAGCGGAATATAGAAACGTCTTTATCGCGAAAACCATATTTGTATTCGCCAATATCAGGCATTTTCTTAGCCATCGTTTCATCCCTCCTTAAAGGATACAATTCTCTTGCAATGGCAGTATTGTTAACATTGTAACATATAAAACATTTTTAACAAGAAAGCAGGAGGCCTGCCTTCGGCACCGCTCTTATGAATTTCTGCAGAGGGTGATTCTTATTCAATCAGAGAGGCTCCGATGATCGACGTTTATTCTTCTTCCTGATGCCCTACGCCCTTCTCCATAGCTTTCCAGGCGAGGGTGGCGCATTTGATTCGTGCAGGGAATTTGGAAACTCCTTGCAGGGCTTCGATGTCACCAAGATCAAATGTCTCATCATCATACTCTTTCCCCAGCATCATATTGTAAAACACATGTGCCAGCTTAACCGCGTTTTCCACAGATAAACCTTTTACCGTTTGCGTCATCATGCTCGCAGATGCCAGGCTGATCGAGCAGCCTTCCCCATCAAACTTAGCGTCGGAAATCTTTCCGTCCTCCACTTTCAAGTGAAGCTGGATTCTGTCTCCGCACGTCGGATTGTTCATGTTGATGGTCACTGAATCATCCGTTAATTCCCCTTTATTGCGCGGGTTTTTGTAATGATCCATAATGACCTGCCGGTAAAGCTGATCTAAATTAGAAGACATGGCCAAAATACTCCTTTGTCGTGACCAATCCTTTTACAAAAGAATCAATCTCGTCTTTGGTGTTATACAAATAGAAACTTGCCCGGGCGGTTGAGGATGCTTTCAGCCACTTCATCAACGGCTGTGCGCAGTGATGTCCGGCACGTACAGCGATACCTTCTGCATCAAGTACAGTTGCCACATCATGCGGATGAACACCCTCAATATTAAACGTAACGATACCAGCCCGGTCTTTCGGTCCATAGATAGTGATCCCATCCATTTCGGAAATTCGCTCCATCGCATATTTTGCGAGTTCTTCCTCATGTCTGTGAATGTTATCGAGGCCGATTTCCTGTAGAAAATCAATGGCTGCGCCTAATCCGATCGCTCCAGCTATAATCGGTGTCCCTCCTTCAAACTTCCAAGGAAGCTCTTTCCATGTAGAATCATACAGATCCACGAAATCAATCATTTCTCCGCCGAATTCCACAGGCTCCATTTGGTTAAGCAGGGCCTTCTTGCCGTAAAGGACACCAATTCCCGTAGGTCCGCACATTTTATGAGATGAAAAAGCAAAGAAATCGCAATCCAGATCTTGAACGTCCACGTTTAAGTGCGGTGTGCTTTGCGCCCCATCCACGACCATAACCGCGCCGTTTTTATGGGCGATGGCAGCAATTTCTTTCACTGGATTAATGGTTCCAAGGACGTTGGATACATGCATCACGGATACAATTTTAGTATGTTCCGTTACTGTGTTTTCAACATCCTGAAGATCGATCGAACCATCTTCTCTTAATGGAATATATTTAAGTGTGGCGCCTGTCTTTTTAGCGACTTGCTGCCATGGGATGATGTTGCTGTGATGCTCCATCGGTGTGATGACAATCTCATCGCCTTCTGACAGGTTAGCCAATCCGTAGCTTGCTGCAACTGTATTGATTGAAGTTGTCGTACCACGAGTAAAAATTACTTCCTGCGTGGATTTAGCATTAATGAAACGGCGGACTTTTTCTCTTGCTCCTTCATAGCCATCCGTCGCTCTTGTACCCAGGGTATGGACTCCGCGGTGAACATTTGAATTGTATTCACGGTAATATTTTTCAATCGCTTCAATGACAGGTACCGGTTTTTGCGAAGTGGCGGCACTATCAAAGTAAACAAGCGGTTTTCCATTGACTTCCTGATGAAGGATCGGAAACAGCTTTCTTACTTCTTGAGCGTTCATTATCTGACTTTCCTTTCTATTACCTCAACCAAACGTTTTTTCACGGATTCAAGCGGTATTTCATTAACAACTGGCCCTAAGAAACCATGAATGATCAACCGTTCAGCCTCAGCTTTTGATATTCCGCGGCTCATCAGGTAGAACAACTGAATTGGATCGATTCTGCCGACAGATGCAGCATGGCCCGCTGTAACATCATCTTCATCGATTAAAAGAATCGGGTTTGCATCTCCGCGAGCTTTTTCGCTCAGCATCAATACCCGTTCCGTCTGCTCGCCGTTGGATTTTGTTGCACCATGTTCGATTTTAGTGATTCCATTAAAGATGGAGCTTGCAGAATCCTTCATTACCCCATGAGTTAGAATGTAGCCTTCAGAGTTTTTCCCATGGTGGAATATTTGTGCAACAAAGTTCTGCTTTTGGTCACCTTGACCGATATTTACCGTTTTTGTATCAGCGTATGAACCATCACCAACAAGGTGAGTAGTATTATCAGAAACTGTGTTTCCATCATTCAACTGGCCTAGCGCCCAATCGATTCGTGCGTCTCGCTCTGCACGTCCACGGCGGTTAATATAGGAAGTCATTCCTTTTGCCAGATTATCCACTGCACCGTAAACTACTTTTGCACCGGGGCCTGCAAACACTTCAGATACAATATTGGCAACAGACTCACGGGTTTCGTTTGTTGACAGGTAGTTCTCAACATAAGTGACTGAGCTGTTGTCTTCCGCAGCGATGATTACATGGTTCACGAGCCCTGTTTGCTCATCATCGTGGAAATAGATCGCCTGAAGCGGAGTTTTCAACTCTACGTTCTTTGGAACATGGATGAATGCTCCATTGGTTACTAGAGCCGCATGTATAGCTGTCAGGCGGTTTTCCTCAACGCTGACCGCTTCCTTCATGAAATACTTTTGCAGAAGGTCTCCATGCTTTTGAGACGCTGTTTTGAAATCAGTAAAGATTACGCCTTGGGAAGACAGCTCTTCTGAAATGGAAGAATGAGCCACTTTTCCGTTGCGGATCACAAGAAGATTTCCCGCTTCTTCTTCACCGATTAAGGCCTTCACTTGTTCAGGAAGCTCTGCACTTTCTTCAGCAGTGCTTTCGTGATTGAAATCCGTAAGATTCCATTTGTCGATTTTCGTTTTATCGGGCTTAGGCATAGGAAGCTGCTGCGCCAATTCCAATGCACGTAAACGCAGTTCTAAAAGCCACTGAGGTTCTTGGCGGCTTTCAGAGAACTTGCTTACATAATCCCTGTCATATTTTAAAGAAGTTTCAACTGACATGTACAAATCCTCCTAACTTGCTTACGCCTCTTGGCCAACAGTTTCGTCTTCGATTCCCAACTCTTCTTTGATCCAGTCATATCCTTCTGCTTCTAAGCGCTGTGCCAATTCTGGACCGCCGGATTTAACAATGCGGCCTTGCATCATTACGTGGACTTTGTCCGGAGTAATGTAGTTAAGCAAACGCTGATAGTGAGTGATGATCAAGCAGCCGAACTCCGGGTTTCTCATTTCGTTGACACCTTTTGCCACCACTTTTAGAGCATCGATATCAAGACCGGAGTCAATTTCGTCCAAGATCGCGATCTTAGGTTCGATCATCATCAATTGAAGAATTTCATTACGTTTCTTTTCACCGCCGGAGAAGCCTTCATTTAAGTAACGGTGCGCAAAAGAGCTGTCCATTTCAAGAAGCTCCATTTTTTTGTCAAGTTCACGGATGAATTTCATTAGAGAGATTTCTTGGCCTTCCTCACGGCGTGCGTTAATGGCAGAACGCAAAAAGTCCGCATTGGTAATACCGCTCACTTCGCTCGGATATTGCATAGCAAGGAAAAGTCCTGCTTTTGCACGCTCATCTACTTCCATCTCAAAAAGGTCTTCGCCGTTGAAAGTTACTTGCCCCTCAGTTACTTCGTACTTGGGGTGTCCCATTAACGCTGAAGATAAGGTTGATTTACCTGTTCCATTTGGCCCCATGACCGCATGGATTTCTCCGCCGTTTATTTCAAGGTTTAAACCTTTGATGATTTCCTTGTCTTCGATAGAAACACGCAGGTTTTCAATCTTTAAATTAGGTGTAGACATAAAATTTACCTCCATCTTATATTTCAGTGAAATATATTGTTAATGTGAACAAGAATGAAAGCTTCTCTCATTCCATTCTCAATTTATTCTCATTCTAATATTATAACAAATTTATTTTATCTTCAACCTGCAGGAACGATTGGATTAAGAAAAGCGCAAGTGCGTTGCTGAAGTTCGAAAACACTGGAACTCTTACACAGACGCACGCTCTTTTTGTTGAGGGCCTCCTAGGCTCCTTTTCTCATTTTTCATCCAGTACTTCTTTAAACAGAAAATCAGCATCCATCATTGAATGCTGATCCCCCCTACCTATACTATAGAATTTTTCGTTCCATTTCATTAGAGACTTCTAAACTTTTTTGATATTCTTTTTCCCTGGATTGTTCTATGGTGATCCGTTTCTCTAGATTACGTTCATATTCAGCATAACCAATTCCATGATTCTTTTGCAGTGCTTTTTCCATTTCAGAAGTATGATTTACTTTTATCGAGTGAATAATGAATCATCCTTTCGTGTTATTAACACTAAATCAACAAGTATAGCGTAACAAACACCCGTGGCGTGCTTCAAATTCCATTCAACGCCATATTTACAAAGATGAAGGGGTTTCCTTATATTGATGCATACTGACTCATACATCCTTATATATCCTCTCAAAAGCTCCCTGATGTAAGGAAATACAAAAAAAGAGCTCCAATATAGGAACTCTTTCGGCTTTATTGCATAGGATTTTTAAGTTCTTGTATGCATTCCTGAACGAGTGTTACACCCTGGCTCATTGCCGCACCGCCTCCAAAGGCTGCCGCAACACCAACGGCCTCAAGAATTTCATTTTCACTGGCGCCCTGGTCCAAACAGCCTTTGGTGTGATAGATGATGCAATATTCATCCTGGGCATGAATACTGATCCCTAAAGCAATCAGCTGCTTGTTTTTTTCAGAGATTTCACCTTCCTTGAAACAATGTCGAGTAAATTCATTAAAAGAATGAGCCACCTCTGGCATATGATCTGTGTACTTCGCTAAACCTTCTTTGTAACGGATTAAATGGTGCTGTGTTGAGTTATATCCAGACATTTCATGATGTTCCATATCCTTTTCATCCTCCTGTCCTAAGATAGACAAAATTTAGTATGAGTTATTGCTTCTCTTCTTATCCTTTCTTTCATGGAACAGCGGAACGTTTTGCTTAAAGAATTCAGATGATGGGAATATAATGGGCTAAAAGAGGCTGAATAAAGGAGTATAAGATGGAAGAGGAAAAAATAAAAAAATCATTGATCGCTGGTTCAATCGGAATAGGCAGTCTAGCAGCTGCAGCCGGTGCAGCGGCTTTTTATTCCGCTTTTGTTGAGCCCTATTGGTTTGATCTGAACAAAATAGAGATAAGAATCCAGAGGCTGCCTGATAGCTTTAAAAAATTCCATATCGTTCATATCAGTGATTTTCACTTAGGTTTTCATTTTAAAGCGAAACATATTGCAAAAATGGCCGTTGAAATTCAGAAACTCAACCCCGATCTGGTCGTCTTCACAGGCGATTTAGTCAACTCCCACCGATCGTTGAAATCTGCTGTCAAGAGTTTGCCTTACTTAAAAAAAATCAATGCTCCCTATGGAAAATTGGCCGTGCTTGGCAATCATGATTATCTTGAAAACATCCATACGATTTCAGAGCTATTGGGCAAAAGCGGGTTTGAACTCCTTATCAATGAAAATAGGAGAATTAAAAAGGGAGAAGATGAACTGTACATCGCCGGACTGGATGATTACTTAAGGGGAGAAGCGGATATCGAAAGAGCGCTAGCCGGTATCCCTGAGGGACGCTGTACCTTTCTGCTGGCTCATGAACCCGACTATTTTAAGGTGAGCACCAAGTTCCCTGTTGATCTGCAGCTATCTGGCCATAGCCATGGCGGCCAAATCCGCTTGCCCCTGTTCGGTCCCATCGTCACTTCTAAAATGGGCAGAAAATATCATAGCGGGCTTTATCAAGCAGAAAACAAATTTCTCTACACAAACAGAGGAATGGGGACGACTCACCTCCCCTTCCGTTTCTTCTGCCGTCCCGAAATCACATCGATCACATTAAAATAAGACGGCAGCAGCCGTCTTATTTTTATCTTTACCCTTCCTTTTGAGGGGGAAGGTGGGTAACATACGTCCCTGCGATCAAATCATGAATGCCCCTTTTGTCTTTTCGTATACCGACCATAAAGGCACTGACAATCAATGCAATGCCTAGCGTGAGCCCGTAAATAAGGCCCCCGATCAACACCCTCATGACCATCGCCCCAAACCCAAGCTTGCTGCCATCTGCCTTTACAATCCGAATGCCACAGATTCTTTTGCCAATCACATAACCACTCCAGAAGATTGGCAGCAAAAGCGCATAAAGAAAACTCACAACATTCGTAAACCAATCGCCACCCGGATCTTCTGATATAAAGTCTCCAGTAAATAAAAATCCGATGAACGCTAAAATAATACCGATAATAAGTCCATCCAGTATACAGGCTCCTAGCCTGATCCAAAAACCAGCCGGCTGCTGCACTTCCATCATCCATCCCCCCACAACGAATTTATAAATCATCTTACAAATATTACTAATGGACAAAAAAAAGAACAGCCCAAAGGCTGTCCTCATTGAAATAATTTATTTGTTTACCGGTACAACGGCACCTTTATATTTCTGATTGATAAAGTCTTTGATCTCTTTAGAATGGAGCACTTCAACGAGCGTTTTTACTGTTTTAGCGTTTTTGTCACCTTTACGTACAGCAATAATATTTACAAATGGTGAATCGGCGCTTTCAATGGCAATTGAATCCTTTTGAGGGTTCAACCCAGCGTCGATCGCATAGTTCGTATTGATCAGGACAGCGTCTCCCTCTCCCTTTTGATACGCTTTTGGAAGAAGGCCCGCCTCTATGTCTGCTTTAAATTTTAAATGCTTAGGATTTTTTGCAATATCCTTGATTTTGGAATTGTAGCCTTTACTTGCTTTCAGTTTGATCAGGCCTTCGTGTTCAAGAAGGGTTAACATACGTCCATGATCTGCAACAGAGTTACTCATGATGATGGTTGCGCCATCTGGAAGCTCTTTTAATGATTTGTACTTTTTAGAATAAACGCCGATTGGTTCGAGATGGATACCACCGGCATTTTCAAACTTATAATTTTTGTTTTCCTTCATTTGAGATTTCAAATATGGAACGTGCTGGAAGTAGTTAGCATCAATCTCATTGTTCGCAAGCGCTTTGTTAGGCAGTACATAATCCTGGAACGTTTTGATTTCAAGATCAATTCCTTTTTTCTTCATTAAAGGCTTGGCCGCTTCAAGAATTTCAGCATGAGGGACATTGGATGCTCCCACAACGATTTTATCGTCAGCAAGTTTCTTCTCTTTTCCTCCGTTTGCCCCACAGGCAGCAAGTGCTGCTGTCAGTGCAAGCATAAGGACGATTGCGATAATTTTTTTCATGTTGCTCCTCCTGGTTGTGTAATATAGACCTTAACGTTTATCAATGGTACGAGTTACATTATCCCCAATCAACTGGATGATAAATACAATGATTAGGATGATCACAGTAGCGACAAACGTTACATCATTTTGCGTACGCTGGAATCCTTCAAGGAATGCCAGATTTCCGAGCCCTCCCGCTCCAACTACTCCCGCCATTGCTGTATAGCCGACAAGCGCGATGGACGTGACCGTAATACCGGAAATCAGTGCGGGGAGACTTTCAGGAATCAAAACTTTAAAAATGATTTGACTGTTGCTGGAACCCATCGATTTTGCCGCTTCGATGACTCCCTTATCAACCTCCCGAAGTGCAATCTCGACCATCCTGGCGTAAAACGGTGCAGCGCCGATGATCAAAGCAGGAAGTGCCGCATTCGCTCCAAGCATAGATCCTACTAAGAAAAGGGTTAGCGGAATCAATAAAATGATGAGAATGATAAACGGTATGGATCGAAAGATGTTTACGATTGCTGCAATGACAAAGTTAAAAAACTTGTTCTCCCATAGGTTCCCTTTACCCGTTAAAAATAATGCCAACCCTAAGAAAAGACCGATAATAAAAGTGGCGAGGACAGCGATTGCTGTCATGTATAGCGTTTCTCCGGTAGAGGCCCACATTTGCGCCCAATCCACGTTCGGAAAAAGATTATTCATATGAGATCACCTCCACTTCTACTTTCTGCCCATTCATATAGGTTACCGCTTCATCGACCTCTTGATCGGCACCTTCCAGTTGAATGAACAAGGTTCCATACGGTCCGTTCTGCGTTTGGGATACCTTGCCCTGAAGGATATTCACATGAACATCAAATTTTCGGATCACCTCAGTGATAACAGGCTGCTCCGCACTTCCGCCAACAAAAGTAAGCTGAACAATCTTGCTTTGCGGCTTTTCAGAGGCCAGCTGTTTGATCATATCCGTTGTTTCTTCCGGCTCCGTTATTTGCTTGACAAAATCTTTCGTAATGAACTCTTTCGGATGTCTGAAAACATCGAGAACCGGACCCTGTTCCACAATCCTGCCATCTTCCATAACCGCTACACGATGACAGATTTTTCGGATCACATGCATCTCATGTGTAATAAGAACGATGGTCAAATCCAGTTTTTGATTAATCTCAACCAATAGGTTAAGGATGCTGTCCGTTGTTTTCGGGTCCAAAGCCGAAGTCGCCTCATCACACAGAAGAACTTTAGGATTGTTCGCCAAAGCACGAGCGATCCCCACTCTTTGCTTTTGTCCTCCACTCAATTGGGACGGATACGATTCACCACGCCCTTCGAGTCCGACAAGCTTAATCAGTTCATCGACTCGTTTTTGGCGCTCCTCTTTTGGTACACCTGCAATCTCCAGTGGAAAAGCAATATTTTCCTTTACCGTTCTGGACCAAAGTAAATTGAAGTGCTGAAAGATCATGCTGATTTCCTGACGAGCTTTCCGCAGCTCCCTGTTACTGAGCTGGGAAAGATTTTTTCCGGCTACAGTAACATCTCCGCTCGTCGGTCTTTCCAGCATGTTGAGCATACGGATCAACGTACTTTTCCCTGCCCCGCTGTATCCAATAATCCCGAAAATTTCTCCTTGTTCTATGGAAAGGTCAACATGGTCAACCGCGTTTACCGCTCCGTCTTTCGTCTGGAAAATCTTTTTAACTGCGTCTAATGTTATCAAGAGACTGTATCCCTCACTTTCTTAAAATAAAGAATGCCCTTCTGCAGGTCATGAGCAGAAGGGCATAATCATTTATATATGCACCGTCACTCATCTCCCAAAGCAGGCTGCTTTGCAGGATTTGGCACCTTTTTAAGCAGGTAATGCTTAACGGTTGCCGGGTTTCACAGGGCCAGTCCCTCCACCACTCGCGATAAGAACGAATTTTGTTAATCGCTATTTAGTTCGCTTTTCTTTACACGTTTCGAATTTTAACATTACCCATTGGGGAGTGTCAATCCATTGTTCATAAATTTTAGATAGAAAGACCCGTTTCTTTTGACTTAGGAATTCTTTTTGCATAAAAAGAGGAGAGATTCCAGTTTCAGCTGTTCTCTGTACGTACCCGAAAAGGTCACTTTCTTTTGCTTGATTAAATCGCTAAGCCGATAATGGCCGTCAAGCATCTCTTGAAGTTCACCCCGGCTGCCCGATATCATCAATGTTTTTTTAGAACCGCTGCTTTTACTTGTAAAGGAAAAATATATACATTCTGCTTCAGCCTTTACATGAGGAATTCCCATTCCAATGAGCGGCTGAAGAAAGGCTGTATTTTGAACCCTTTCCTGCCATTGAATCCAATCCATAAACATCCCCCTCTTAAAAAACATCTATAGGTAAATGTTCTGGAGGAGGAGGATGTCTTCCTTGAATTTTCCTTCGACAGATTACATACGCCCTGTCGATTATTAGCTTGCTTTTTCATGTACTTTTAATTTTTTTGGTTTTGCTTTTTTCCAGGCCTTTTTTTCATGGTGCCTGTACGGGGTTGCCTTTGGTGTTTCTTCATTATTGCCCCATTTCTTATCGTGGTTCTCATGTTTTATCTTTTCAGAAGCATCAGGGTGTTTTGGAACAGTTTTCATCTTGGTATTTTTTCCGTGCCGCGTGTAATCTGCTGGCTGTTTATGATTAGGTTTTGGTTTCTGTATAGTCTTTGAGGAATGACGCTTAACCGCTTTTGAACCTTTCCCCTGTTCCATTTTTCGGACCTTCTGATTTTCCGATCCAGTAACTCGGTTATTTTCTGCCTGTCGGTCTTCCGGTCTGGATACAATCTCCTTAGATGAGGTGCCCTGCAAAGAGCTTGTCTTAATGGTTATCGTTTCAATAGTTCTTGGGTGTCTTATCATTTTTTCTGAGATTTTCTTTTTATGGTTTATTTCTTTTTTCGGAAGCTTGCGATCAGGTTCGATCTTTTCCTTTAGTTCGGTATATGACATGTTCTTCACTTGATGAAGAGATATATTCTTATCTTTTCTTTTCGCATCCAGGTACATCATATATTTACCGGAAGATACCCCGTTCTTTTGGGCGACTTTCCGTTTTTCCGTGTTAATACTTTTTACCATGATAGCCGCTTTCGTATTAAAGACCGCGGCATTTCGTTTTATGGATGAAACCGCTTCATCCAATGAAGATGAAAGTTTATCATTTTCGGCGTCCACAATCGTGGTACCAATCATTACATCCGGGTTTTCTGTTAAATATCCCTTGCTTTCATAGGCATTCAGCAAAGATGAGGCGAACTGGGAGAGGCTTACGTTTTTTTTGTGATTTAATGATTGGAGAATTTTTTTGCCTTCCGCATTGTAGGCTTTAACTTTTATGACTTGCAAATCATGGTTAACTCCCGTTTCAAGACTCGGATTTACATCAAAACTCACATAAGCCGCAACAGTATTGTCGTTGCGGCCCAGTGGATAGACTCCTGAAAATAAAACATATATAAGCAATGCTCCTATAGTAAGTGAAAGAGAAGGAAAGAGCAATCGTCGTACCCTGCTTTTTGTAAACCTTGAAATACTGTATTCCATACCTACCACCGGATGTTCTCCGCGTGGTACTCTTACGGTAATGAAACAGCCATCTTTCGTTAATAAAACGGCTTTTCCTTTCTTTACTTCCATTAAAACACCATTTTTCATCCCACATATCCCTCCTGCTAGGCGAAGGATCTGCTTCGTATCATAACCATCATGGGATTTATTGCTTTTTTGCTTTACGAATTAAGACGTACGTTCCCCACGAATAATTACAACCGTTTAACTTCCCCTTATTTAAGGCTGAATATAAGACTTTAACGCTTTAAAGTCCCCTAGATATATTAGCGATACCGCTATTATATATT
The DNA here is from genome assembly GCF_050468105.1 of Fictibacillus sp. NRS-1165. Taxonomy (NCBI): domain Bacteria; kingdom Bacillati; phylum Bacillota; class Bacilli; order Caryophanales; family Fictibacillaceae; genus Fictibacillus; species Fictibacillus sp. NRS-1165. Next base: position 32,008 of record NZ_JBDPNU010000028.1, on the reverse strand, counting down.
TTCGATTTCTCTCTATTGTTTTACGACTGCAGGAAACCATACTTAATAAATCTTTTATAGGAAGTTGTTTTTTCTCCAATAAAAATTCAGCCATTTCTTGGTTTTCTACTAACAAACGAGCGATTTCTTTTGCATTTTCCCTTGCATCAACGTGCTTCGGGCAGTGTTTGCTCAACACTTTAAAGTTCAAGCTGAATTCCTTCAGCAGTTTTTGGTATTCTTCGATTTCATAAACGCGGTTTTCTGCCTGGATTTTTTCTTCGTAATGCTCCATGGCAGCTTTCTGTTCTGCATAGCTGTCTTCGAGACGGCCTTCTTCATCCTCTTCATCCGGCTGCAAGTAGATGAGTCGGTTCTGCCTGACTTCTTTTCTTATATAGTCAATCACTCTTCGGCGTATGACCATGTCGGCAAAAGAAAGAAAACGGCTTCCCTGACCTTCTTGATATTGATCAATGGCTTCATTAAACGCGTAGAGACCTACACTAAATTCGTCCATCGTACGATCTATATATTGACTGCATACCTTTGAAGTCACTTTCTTAATGAACGGCTGATAAGCTTCGATCAGCTCGTTTCTTAAGGAATCATTCCCTCTTTGAATTTTTAATACTTTATCTTCAATGTTAATTATTGGTGTATTGTTGCGAATAGCTGGTACAAATGCAGTAGACATAGTTTCACCTCTTAAATCCAGGTTGTTTTGTACTTTTGGACAAAATGAATGATATATTGCCAAAAGTCGACAGGAGCAAACATGTTTCAAGCTCTCCTATACATTTATACCATTGATTCGCAGGTTTGTAGGATACAGTTGTATAACAATGTTACAGGACTCATAACAATTGTAATGTTTTTGTCATGCGCCTGAAAAGGAAAAGTTTTACAGTCTTTACCTATAAATCGTTTGGAAGCGGTGACTTGCTTGCTATCACTGCTGTTTGGAGATGTCGTTTTATTCTGCTGCACCTGAGTCAGTATGTAAAATTTATTACACATTTCCACTTGATTTTACCACATAATCCATCTATTACATCTTAAAAAACCCCCTTAAAAATAAAAAAAGACACAAATCGTGTCTTTTAAAGGTACTTTTTTAAGTTTTTATACAAAAAATCAACTGATTGCATGGCATAAATCTTCTTGACAGCGATCCCCCGATTTAAAAAAAGGAGGCAAGGAACACTTGTGATGCTGTACTTTTCAGCAAGCTCTGGCATTGCATTTAAGTTGCAGGCTCCGATTTTAGGTTCAGCATCTTGTGACTGGCTTATCGCTTCCAATGTAATATCCAGCATCCGCCTTCCCATTTTACATGTGCCGCACAGCGGTGTCTGTATGTATAGAGCAGCCGGCTCCTCTGTTGAACCCTCAATAAAATCACGAATCTCTATGTTTGTTAAATCCTTCATATCCCTCTCCAGTTGCAAATGTTATTAAGCTCTGTTGGTCCCCTGTGTATTTGAATATCCCGGATTCAGTGGATCTTGTCAACTGAACAAAGTCAAGAAATCCTCTATACCTTTCAATGGATAAGACATGCCTTGCATCTAAGAAAGAGGATTTCTCGCCGTCATATAGATCCTTATCCTAAACATTCTTTATTTACTGTGAAACGCGCCCCAAGCAATATATTAGCGAGATACATGAGCGGTGTTTTTGCTACTTCACGGTACATTTTATGAATATAAAGATGCTCTGCATTCGGAAGCTCCCTCTGAAGCATTTTTCTTAATTTTGCTCCTGCCTCATCTGCATCAACCAAAATATATACATCTCTGTTCTCAATTTCAATGGCCAGTTCTTCAAGCCGTGACAGCCCCATCGTTCCATTTGTACAGATGATCTCAACGGGTTCATTAAGGATAGAAATCAGCTTATCTTTGTCTGATTTTCCTTCTACTATAATCACTTTATCCAAGTTGTTATTCATCAATCATCTCTCCTATATCTTCTAAAGAACAAGTATTAAAGCGATTGATATTTTCCCTTACTTACTATAATACCCTTTATTTTATTAGAATCCTCTTTGGAATGTTAATAAATCGACTTACCATTTACCCGCCAGGTCTGAATATCTTACTACAAGAGAGCAAGTTAGTAAGGAAATTCTTACTATCTTCACTTAAAGCCGTTTAATGATTTTAAAAAGGGGATATTGTTTCTCTAAGTTCAGCAGCACAAAGCAAAAGGCTGTTGGCAAATACTATCTAGCATTAAGAGGAGGAATTTGAAATGGCTAATAATAATAACCGAGACGGAATGAGCAGAGAAGAAGCAGGACGCATGGGCGGAGAAAAGACATCAAAAACTCATGGTAAAGATTTTTATCAGGAAATCGGCAAAAAAGGCGGTAACGCAACTTCTGAGAACCACGATCAGGAATTTTATCAAGAAATCGGTAAAAAAGGCGGAGAAGCCACGGCTGAGAGCCATGATAAGGACTTCTATCAAGATATAGGGAAAAAGGGCGGAGAAGCCACGGCTGAGAGCCATGATAAAGATTTTTACCAAGAGATCGGTAAAAAGGGCGGAGAAGCTACTTCAGAAAGTCATGATAAAGATTTTTACAGAGAGATCGGTAAAAAAGGCGGTAACAGCCGTAGCGATGATTAATAAATAACCAAACAAGGACAAGCCTATGGGCTTGTCCTTGTTTCCTTGTGCAGCTTCAATGCTTAAGACCAGTCATGGCATTAGCGCTTTCGAAATTAACACCAGCCCTCATCGCAACCCTGAACATAACTATTGGGATATTCTGCTGAACTGTTTTCTTTTTTATAAATTTTGTCAGCATCAAATTCAAAGCCTTCATCCATTTCATACTGATTCCCCTGGTCAGAAAAGATGACGCGGCCTATTCTTTGGTTATCATGGAACAGAGACAAATACCCCATATCCATTTTCCCGTACACTTTGGACGTAATGTCAGATTTAGATCCTGAGTTTTTTGAATCCAATAAACTCACTTCCTCCCATTGAAGATGTTACTATTGTCTCCGGAAAGAAGCGGGCTCATTAAACTTTTTGGAAGAAGGATTTAGTCTTCTTTTGTCATTTCTTCATATTGTTCAGCAGTCATGAGGTTTTCAGTCTCAGAAAGATCAGATGCCTCAACAACGATCATCCACGCTTTTTCATACGCAGACTCGTTTACAAGCTCAGGGCTGTCATCAAGATCTTCGTTGATTTCAACAACCTTGCCAGAGATGGGAGCATAGAGCTCAGAAACCGTTTTAACAGATTCAACACTGCCGAAAGGCTCGTCCGCTTTAATTTCATCGCCAACTTCTGGAAGCTCTACAAAAACGATATCGCCCAGTTCATCCTGTGCAAAGTCAGTAATACCAATCCTTACTTTATTTCCATCTTCAACCTTTACCCATTCGTGTTCTTCTGAATAACGCAATTCTTTTGGAAAATTCATTTGTATCCCTCCAGCTTTTTCTTGTTATTTATAATAACTATAATATTAAATTTATTATAGTTAAGCAACTAATAACATCACTTACTCCATGTTTGCTTATATGTATCTTCGTTAAATCCGACAGTTACTTTGTTTCCGTCCGTAGTAATCGGCCTTTTTAGCAGCATGCCGTCAGAAGCCAGAAAATCAAGCAGCTCATCTTCGGAAGCGGTTTTTACTTTGTCTTTTAAACCAAGCTCTCTGTACTTCATCCCGCTCGTATTAAAGAACTTTTTGATCTCAAGGCCGCTTTTGTCTACCAGCTCTTTAATTTCCTCTTTTGAAGGAGGATTTTCAACGATATGTACGGATTCAAATTCAACATCATGGGACTCCAGCCACTTTTTAGCCTTTTGGCAAGTTCCACATTTTGGGTATTGATAAAAAGTTAAACTCATGTCATTTTTCTCTCCTTCCCTTCCATAGTATCACAAAATAGTCTAGCCAGGTAAAGGGAAATTAATCACGTTTTTTGGTGCCAGGCACCGGAGTTTGACACATGTGTAATAACGGTGCCTGGCACCGTTGAATATACAAAAAAGTGCTCCGGTGAATAACCGGAGCCAAAGTGAGAGTATTTTTAAAGATAAGGCATTATTAGAAATTATTTAAATGACGTAGCGTTCTTCTTCCAAAACCACAGCTGCAATTTCACGTTTCTTCTTGATGACGTTGATCGGTGTGTGACGGGTAAGCTTGCGGAGCGCAGACAGCATCATTCGCAGCGTGTCTCCTTCTTCCACTCCAATGATGGATTCCTTCGCATGGGCTTCGATGCGGTTGAAGGCTTCCTGACAGAACACTTCTGTCATGAGCAGCTTTTGCGTATTTCTTTCCAAGCTTGTTCTGTTGATCGCTTTTTCCGTGCGTAGAGCCACAGATTCCATCGCGTACACTTCACTGATCATATCAGCTACATTTGCGAGCAGTTCCTGCTCGTTTTCAAGCTTTGGCCCGAACTTCTGAACAGCGAGTCCAGCTACCATCAGGATGACTTTTTTGGCCATGCTTATGAGGTATTTCTCCTGCTCAAGCGGTTCAGTGCCCACCTCTTGAGGCATCATCATCATGAGCTCATTTTGAAGAGCCGTTGCTTTTTCGATGAGAGGAAGCTCGCCTTTCATTGCTTTACGGACGAGGGTTCCTGGCACGAGCAAGCGGTTGATCTCATTTGTTCCTTCAAAAATACGGTTAATTCGGGCATCACGATACATGCCCTCTACTTCATATTCACTCATAAAGCCGTATCCTCCGTGGATTTGCACGGCTTCATCTGCAACATAATCCAGTACTTCAGATGCGAAGAACTTGTTCAGGGAGCACTCAATCGCGTATTCCGCGATGGCTTTACCGATTTGCAAGCCATCCTTCTGTGCTTCATCACTTAAGCTTCCAAGACGGGATTCAAACAAACCGACCGTGCGGTAAACCGAGCTTTCTGATGCGTATGTTTGAAGTGCCATGTTTGCCAGTTTTTCCTGAATCAGGCTAAAAGAGCTGATTTTGCGTTTAAACTGTGTACGCTCGTTTGCATACTTCGCTGAAACTTCGATTCCGCGCTTCGCCGCACCGACACAGCCGATCGCCAATTTATAGCGTCCGATGTTCAGGATGTTGAACGCGATGATGTGACCTCTTCCTGCTTCACCAAGAAGGTTTTCTTTCGGCACATGAACATCTTCTAAAATAAGTGTTCGTGTAGAAGAAGATTTGATCCCCATTTTCTTTTCTTCAGGGCCTGTGGATACTCCCGGAAAATCTCTTTCTACGATGAATGCAGAGAATTGTTCTCCATCAATTTTTGCATAAACTACAAACACATCGGCAAAAGCGGAATTTGTGATCCATTGCTTTTCTCCGTTCAGCACATAATGAGTGCCTTCAGCGTTCAATCGTGCTGTTGTTTTAGCACCCAGTGCATCGGATCCTGATCCGGGTTCTGTAAGTGCATACGCTGCGATTTTTGCTCCAACTGCCAGATCCGGGAGATACTTTTTCTTCTGTTCTTCGTTACCGAAAAGCACGATCGGCAGAGAACCGATTCCGACGTGGGCGCCATAGCTGATGGAAAAACCGCGTCCGCGTGCAAACTTCTCAGTAATCAATGAAGAAGAGATCTTATCAAGGCCAAGTCCGCCGTATTCTTCAGGAACGTCAGCACCAAGAAGACCAAGTTCCCCTGCTTTTGTCAAAAGCTGTTTAGAAATATCAAACTCATGGTTTTCGAGCTTATCGATTTGCGGGACAACTTCCTTAACCACGTAATCCTCGGTTGTCTTTGCGATCATGAGGTGTTCTTCTGAAAAATCCTCCGGTGTGAAGAGGTCCTCAGCCTGAATATCTTCCACTAAAAAGCTTCCGCCTTTAAAAACCTTTTCCATTGTGTTAGACATGTTTATATCCTCCTGTATTGGATTAGCCTACTAATTCGAACACGCCAGCAGCGCCCATGCCGCCGCCGATGCACATGGTTACGACACCAAACTGCTCTCCTCTCCGCTTCATCTCATGAAGAAGGGTAAGAGTAAGTTTTGCTCCGGAGCATCCAAGCGGATGGCCTAGAGCGATACCTCCTCCATTGACATTGACTCTGTCTTCCGGAAGGCCAAGCTCGCGAATGACCTGTACAGCCTGTGAGGCGAACGCTTCATTGAGCTCAAACAAGCCGATATCGGATACTTCAAGTCCCGCAAGTTTTAACGCTTTAGGAACAGCAGCAACAGGTCCGATTCCCATGATTTCAGGCGGTACACCCGCCACGGCAAAGCTTCTGAACTTCAGCAGCGGCGTCAATCCCTCTGCTTCTGCTTTTTCACGGTCCATCACAAGAACAGTCGCAGCACCATCACTTGTCTGTGATGCGTTCCCTGCTGTTACCGAGCCGTTGATGGAGAACGCAGGGCGCAGGCGGGAGAGGCCTTCTAACGAGGTATCAGGACGAACACCTTCGTCCGTATCAACCACAAACTCTTTTTCTTTTAGCTTGTTATCTTCTCCAAGCCAGCGCCTCGTCACGGAGACAGGTACAATTTCGTCCTTGAATCTGCCTTCTTTAATGGCCCGTGCTGCATTTTGATGGCTTCGAACCGCAAAGGCATCCTGGTCTTCCCTCGTAACACCGAACCGCTTTGCCACTTCTTCAGCCGTGAAGCCCATGCCCATGTAATATTGAGGAACCGTTTCAACAAGGTGAGGATTCGGTTTGATGACATGGCCTTCCATCGGCAGCAAGCTCATGGATTCCGCTCCCCCGGCCAGCACAGCTTCAGCATGCCCGAGCATAATCTTCTCGGCGCCATAGGCGATACTTTGAAGCCCCGAAGAACAGAATCGGTTAACAGTGATTGCCGGTATGGTATCCGGGAGACCTGCTCTCGCCCCGATTAATCTTGCCATGTTCATTCCCTGCTCTGCCTCTGGAATGGCACACCCCATAATCAGATCATCGATCGGGCCGTCATAACCACCGCTTGCACGCCGCAGTGTTTCTTTTACAGTGATTGCGGCAAGCTCATCTGAACGCATCTGAGCGAATGACCCTTTTTTTGCTTTTCCTATCGGTGTTCTTGCACCTGCTACGATTACAGCATCTTTCAGCATTGTTTTCCCCTCCTTTTAGTTGCGAAGCGGTTTTCCTTTAGTCAGCATGTATTGCATTCTCGCCTGAGATTTTGGCTCACCCGCAAGACTCAAGAAAGCTTCCCTTTCAAGATCTAATAAGTATTGTTCATCGACCAGTGTGCCTTCAGGAACTCTTCCGCCTGAAAGTACAAAGGCAAGCTTTTTAGCAATTTTCAGATCATGCTCAGAGACGTAACCCCCAAATCTCATCGTTTCCGCACCGAGTGAAAGTGTCGCATACCCTGCTTCTCCAACCACAGGTATCTTTTTGCGTTTCGGCGGCTGATACCCTTGCTTCGCTAAGGAGAGCACTCGCTGTTTCGCATCATACAACAGGTGATCGCTGTTAACAGAGATTCCATCCTGCGGCCTTAAGAATCCGAGTTTTTCAGCTTCTTGTGCGGAGGTAGAAACTTTAGCCATAGCAATTGTTTCAAAAACTTGGTTAACAACTCCTTGAAGATCAAGTTTCGCACCTTTAGGGAGACGTTCCACTTGGCGAAGCAGCAATTCTTTGTTTCCGCCCCCACCCGGTATTAATCCGACACCTACTTCTACCAGACCCATATAGGTTTCGGCAGACATTTGCATCTCAGCTGCAGGAAGCGAAACTTCCACTCCGCCTCCTAGGCTCATGCCGAAGTTTGCAGTAACGACCGGCTTTTTGCTGTAGCGGACCATGCCCATCGTGTTCTGAAACTGGCGTACCATCATATCCAGCTCATAGAAGTTGTCATCCTGTGCCTCCATTAAAATGAGCATCAGGTTTGCACCCACACAGAAGTTTTTTCCCTGATTCCCGATGACAAGCCCTTCGTAATTTCGTTCTACTTCTTCCAGCGCTTTGTGGATCATCATGATGATGTCTGGCCCCATCGCATTGTTTGGGGACGTAAATTCCAGACACGCTACACCATCACCCATGTCGATCAGGCTCGCACCGTTGTTCCTTGTGATCAGGTTTCCTTTGTTTTTCAGCAATGAAAGGTGGATCGTCTTTTTGTTTTCGTTGACTCTTCTATAGTCACCGTTATGATAGAATGAAACTTCACCCTGTGCTGTCTGGTAGAACGAAGTGTTTCCGTTTTCAATAAACTCATGGATCCAGGCGGGAACAGCTTCTCCTTCATCGGCCATGCGTTTTACGGATTCCTTTACTCCGATGGCATCCCAGATCTCAAATGGCCCGTGCTCCCATCCGAAGCCCCATTTCATCGCATTATCAATGGCAACTATATCATCAGCGATTTCGTATGCTTTTTCAGCAGAATAGATCAACACTGGCTTAACAATGGACCAGAGCATCTCCCCTGCTCGGTCTTTACTGTATAAAAGCGCTTTCACTTTTTGCTCTGTTGTTTTTAATTGTTTCGCCTGCTCGGTGGTAGCCGTTTTCAGCTTTTGGCGAGGCTTGTATTCCAGTGTGGAAGGATCAAGTTCAAGGATCTCTCCGCCCTGCTTACCTTTCTGTTTTAAGTAGAAACCTTGGCCTGACTTGCTTCCCATCCATCCTTTTTCGACCATTTCATTCAAGAATGGAGGAACGTCAAACACTTCTTTCTCTTTTCCTTCAACCTGATCATAAACATTCCTTGCCACGTGAAGGAAGGTGTCCAAACCTACCACGTCCAGTGTTCTGAAGGTGGCACTCTTCGGGCGGCCGATCAGCGGACCAGTTACAGAATCAACCTCTCCTACGCTGTAGCCTTGCTTCATCATTTCCTGAACAGTGACCATCAGGCCGTAAGTGCCAATCCGGTTAGCGATGAAGTTCGGTGTATCTTTTGCGATAACTACGCCTTTTCCAAGTATGTTCTCCCCAAACTCTTTCATAAAAGAAACAATATCAGGGCTGGTATCTTTTGTTGGAATAATCTCCAACAGTTTTAAGTATCGCGGCGGATTAAAGAAATGTGTGCCAAGAAAATGCTCCTTAAAATCATCGGAACGGTCCGCTGCCATCGCATGGATCGAAATACCTGATGTGTTCGAGCTGATGATCGAACCTTTCTTGCGGAATTGCTCCACTTGTTCAAAGATCTGACGCTTTACATCCAGCCGTTCAACAACGACCTCGATGATCCAGTCCACATCATCCAGCTTTGGTAAATCATCTGTGAAGTTTCCGATTGAGATTAAATTGAGATTTTCTTTTACTGCCAGAGGTGCTGGTTTTTGCTTAAGCATTCTTTCTTTTGCCTGTATGGTGAGCCTGTTGCGGAACTGCGGGCTTTCTTCCGTGATGCCTTTTGCCTTTTCAGCTTCTGACAACTCTCTCGGCACCATATCCAGAAGCAGAGTAGGGATTCCAACATTCGCGAGATGTGCAGCGATTCCTGCTCCCATCACTCCAGACCCTAGAACAGCAGCCTTTTGAATGGTTATGGCCATCTTATTTCCTCCTTCAGCTATTGAATGAACACTCATTCATTTTTAGGGCAAAAAATAAATGACTAATTTTGAAATTTAGTTCTACACCCATCATAATTCATTTTAATTATTTTGACAACATAGAATTTTCTTTCTTTTTGTAAAGGTTTTTGTCATAGTAAAGGCGAGACTAACATCAAAGGAAGTGAAGTCATGTCAGTTAAATTAGGAGTTCTGATCCTCCATGGCATCGGCAATCAGGATGAAACATTCGCCGATGATTTTATGCAGGCTTTAAACCGCAGCTTCGGAACAAAAATCGCTTCCCATCATCATTCACCCGAAACACAGCTTGAAATGATACCTGTTTTTTGGGGCAGCGTATTTAATGACCGTGAAGAGGACTTATGGACATCGGTGAACCAAAAGATATCGCTCAACTATGCTCCTCTCCGCAAGTTTGTCATCCGCTTTTTCGGAGATGCCATCGCCTATCAGCCTGCTCCTGCAGCACTGCCCCATTTAAATCCTAATTATGAACGAGTACATGAGACCGTGGCGAAAGCCTTGCATACGCTTCGGAACAAAGCAGGAGATCAAACCCCTCTGTCTGTTGTCTCCCACAGCCTTGGCACCGTCATTGCAAGCAATTATTTTTATGACCTTCAATATATACCGGATAAAATTTCTGAATCTATAAAACGGATTAAATCAGACAACCCTCTTGAAAACGGTGAAACCCTGACGAGCTTTTATACGATGGGGACTCCCATGCCTCTATGGACGTTGAGATATTCAGATTTTGACAGTCCCATCCGTGTTCCATCACCGCTTTTAATAACACACTACAGCCGTGTGCAGGGTGAATGGATTAATTTTTATGATCAGGATGATGTTATTGCATTTCCTTTAAAAACATTAAATGAAGAATACAGCCGGTCTGTGACAAAAGACATCGAAGTGAACACAGGAAATCTTTTCACTTCATGGTCTCCTCTCTCCCACTTGTATTATTTTAAAACAGATAAAATCATCGACTCTATCAGTACCTCGCTGGCCAAACTCTGGAAAACTGTAAATAATCTATAACATTTCGACGGAATCTTTTCCGAAAAAACGGAATTGATTCCGTTTTTTCGGAAAAGGGTTTTGTCCTTTTCTCTTTTGCCTTTCCGGTCATTTACCTTCACTTTTTTTCCGCATTACCGGAATTTTCTCTCTTTAAAATATTCATAAAAATATCAAAAGTGTGACAGCCCTTTATCTGCTTCATTTTGGCACGGAACTTGCAAGATAGAATGACAGAGCAGAAAAAAGGAGTGAACATTTATGAAACCTGTATTATCTTCATTTAAAGAAGCGGTAAAGGACATTCAGGACGGTTCCGTACTTATGGTAGGCGGTTTTGGCTTGGTCGGTATCCCTGAAAATCTTATTCTTGCCCTTGTCGAAAAAGGGACTAAGGATTTAACCATCATCTCCAATAACTGTGGCGTCGATGATTGGGGCCTTGGCCTTCTTCTGAAAAATAACCAGATAAAGAAGATGGTAGGTTCTTATGTAGGAGAGAACAAAGAATTTGAGCGGCAAGTTTTATCGGGTGAAATTGAGGTTGAACTGATCCCGCAAGGCACATTGGCGGAGCGTATCCGAGCAGGCGGTGCAGGCATCCCGGCGTTTTATACCCCTGCCGGAGTAGGAACTCCACTTGCTCTAGGCAGAGAGATCAGATCTTTCGGAGGGAAAGAATACATGCTGGAAACGGGGCTTCAGGCAGATTTCAGTCTCATTCGGGCTGCCAAAGCGGACAGAATGGGCAATTTGGTCTATCACAAAACAGCAAGAAACTTTAATCCTCTGATGGCCGCAGCGGGCAAGGTAACGATCGCAGAGGTGGAAGAACTGAACGAGACAGGATTTTTGGATGCCGATGCCGTCTACACTCCTGGAATCTATGTCCAGTCCCTTATTGTCGGGTCACAGGAAAAAAGAATTGAAAGGTTAACAGTTGCCAATTAATAGAACGGAGGATATCGATGAGTATGAAAGTAATGGACAAAAAAGCGATTAGAGAAAAAATCGCCAGACGTGCTGAACAGGAAATTGAAAGCGGTTACTATGTCAATCTAGGGATCGGAATGCCTACTCTCGTTGCCAATTATATCTCGGGAGATAAGCGTGTTGTTTTGCAGTCTGAGAACGGACTTTTAGGAATAGGGCCTTACCCTGATGAAGCTAACGTTGATCCTGATTTAATCAATGCCGGGAAGGAAACGGTCACAGCAATCGAGGGCGCTTCTTATTTTGACAGTGCAGAATCCTTCGGAATGATCCGGGGCGGGCATATCGATGTGGCGATCCTTGGAGGCATGGAGGTTTCCAAAAGTGGCGACCTGGCGAACTGGATGATCCCCGGAAAAATGATAAAAGGCATGGGAGGCGCGATGGATCTTGTCCACGGGGCGAAAAAGATCGTCGTCATCATGGACCATGTCAGCAAAGACGGAAAAAGCAAGATATTAGATGAATGTACCCTGCCGTTAACGGGGCGAGGTGTGGTCAACCGGATGATCACAGAACGAGCTGTGATCGACGTCACCGATAACGGTTTGGAGCTTGTCGAAGTAGCCAAGGGCTATAACGTGGAAGACATCTGCCAATGCACCGAGCCCGACCTTACTCTTTCAGAAAATATTAAGCTCGATTCCTATTAAATGATGTCCAGAGCAATGAAAGGAGAGATGCCGTTCCTTCAACCGTTTTCCAAAAGACTTTAACATTCAGGTCATTAACACAATAGGGGGGTTACCTAGTGGATATCATTATTATCTTATTGGCTTTATTTTTCCTTATGTTTGTCGCGTACCGCGGCTTCAGCGTTATTTTGTTTGCACCGATCGCTGCGCTTTTCGCCGTCCTTTTAACTGATCCTGGCCATGTCCTCCCGTTCTTCTCGGGAGTGTTCATGGAAAAGATGGTCGGGTTTATTAAACTATATTTCCCTGTCTTCCTGCTTGGTGCGATTTTCGGAAAAGTAATAGAAATGTCAGGCTTTGCAAAATCCATTACAAGAGCGGTCATCAGATTAATCGGACCGAGCAGAGCCATGCTGGCTATTGTCCTTGTCGGGGCTATCCTTACCTATGGCGGCGTCTCCCTGTTCGTCGTAGCCTTTGCACTCTATCCGTTCGCTTCCGAGCTATTTAAAGCGGCGGATATTCCGAAACGCCTCATCCCTGGAACGATTGCGCTCGGTGCGTTCACCTTTACGATGGATGCATTCCCGGGAACACCGCAAATTCAGAATATCATTCCTACTACGTTTTTTAAGACGGATACGTGGGCTGCACCTTGGCTTGGATTGATCGGCGGTCTGTTTGTTCTTGCGATTGGGATGACCTATCTGGAATGGAGAAGAAGGAAAGCAGCCAGAGCTGGAGAGGGCTATGGAACCGGTCATATTAACGAGCCGGAACAAATTCCGGATGAAGTGCTGCCAAATGCCTTTGTTGCCATCCTGCCTATTCTTCTCGTCGGTATTTTCAATAAAGTATTTACGAACCTCATTCCTAAGTATTACGGAACCGTGTTTGATTTCTCAAAAATTGGAATGAAGGATGTCCCTCCTGTTGAAATTCCTAAACTCGCTGCGGTATGGGCGGTCGAAGGAGCCCTTGTGATCGGAATTGTAACCGTTCTCTTGTTTGCTTTCAGACAAGTAAAATCAAATTTCAATGCCGGCATCAATGTTTCAATCGGCGGAGCACTGCTCGCTACGCTCAATACCGCTTCCGAATACGGATTCGGTGGAGTGATCGCGGCTCTCCCTGGCTTTGCGGCAGTTAACAAAGGGATGGCCGATACCATTCAGGATCCTCTCGTTAACGAAGCCGTGACAACAACTGCCCTGGCTGGCATTACGGGTTCAGCCTCCGGCGGTTTGAGTATTGCCCTTGCCACGATGGGAGATAAGTATGCCGCACAGGCCGACAAACTTGGTATCGACCCTGAAGTTCTTCACAGAGTCGCTTCCATGGCGAGCGGCGGAATGGACACTCTTCCTCATAACGGAGCAGTCATCACCTTGCTTGCTGTTACGGGATTAACACATAAACAATCCTATTTTGACATTTTTGCGATGACCATCATTAAAACGATTGCTGTATTTTTCGTGATCGCCCTCTATTATCTTTTTGGCATCGTTTGATTTACCTGGGATGAACACAAGAAACACGCTTTAGCCTTGGGTGCTGGAGCTAGACATTCCTTCACAAATTTTGCTTACATCAACACGTAAAAAGGAGAAAATGGTATGGGAAGCTTAGTACAGGATAAAGTCGCATTTATTACAGGAGCTGCAAGCGGAATCGGACTTGAGATCGCTATTGACTTTGCCAAAGAAGGCGCAAAAGTGGCCATTTGTGATTTAAATGAGGAAAAGGCCAGAGATGCGGCCGCTTCACTGCGGGAAAAAGGATATCATGCTATAGGAACAGCTTGTGATGTCAGCGATGAAAGGATTCTCAAACAAGCCATGGATGAGGCTGTTAAGGAATTCGAAAGACTGGACGTCGTCATCAACAATGCTGGCCTCCAGCACGTATCACCGATTGAAGAGTTCCCGACTGAGAAATTTGAGCTTCTGATCAAAGTGATGCTGACTGCGCCATTCATGGCGACAAAGCATGCATTTCCGATCATGAAAAAACAAGGCTTCGGGCGCATCATTAATATGGCCTCCATCAATGGGCTCGTCGGGTTTGCCGGAAAAGCTGCTTATAACAGTGCGAAGCATGGCGTGATCGGTCTGACAAAAGTGGCTGCCCTTGAGGGTGCAGAGCATGGAATTACGGTAAATGCCATCTGCCCTGGATATGTCGATACACCGCTTGTAAGAAATCAGCTCTCAGACTTGGCACGGACCCGGAATGTAGAACTTGAAAAAGTTTTGGAGGAGGTCATCTATCCTCTCGTTCCGCAAAAACGACTGCTTTCAGTTAAGGAGATCTCTGATTATGCGATCTTCCTCGCCAGCAATAAAGCTGGAGGAGTTACTGGCCAGGCCATTGTCATCGACGGCGGATACACCGCCCAATAAAAATAGAGATCAACTTCGAGAAAGAGCCCGCCTGTGAGTCTGGAGGGCTTTTCTCTATTTAGAATGGAGGAAATAAGATGAGAGCGAAATGGATTGGAATAACGGCTGCAACTGCGCTATTGCTGTTTTCAAGTCTATCAGAGGTTCATGCTGGGAAAGGGCCGCACCAGCCCGCTGATTTTAAAGGGGCACATGATGTTATAGAAACCCGCTTTGATGGGAAAGACGGCAATTGGCTAACAACGAAGAATCCAAAGCAGTATGAAGCGGCTACTGTCTATGGAAATCTTGGTCTGGCTCCTTACAATTGGGGAGAAAAGTCAAAGGGAACAGGCTGGAACAAGCTGTATCAGCCGGCAGAGGTTAAGGGCACTCAAGTGAACGGAACCTTCGATGATGCCAAATTTGTAGTCAGGGTGCCGGATGACTGGAACGGCAAGCTTGTTGTTTCGGGTATTCCTGCTACTCGGAATGAAACGTCAACAGACCTCCTGTTCAGTGACTTTATGCTGGCTAAAGGATATGCTTTTGCCGCCATTGATAAAGGCACTCAAGGGACAGAAGATCCCAGCGATCCTTTCGCAAAGGTAAAAAATGCTCTTGTAAGCGATGATGACAGCATTTCCGAATGGCACCAAAGATTCCGGCAGATCACCATCGCTGCACAAAACTATCTCGTAAAACATTATTCTGACCAGCTTATCAGGAGAAACGACAGAAAAAACCCTGCAAGCAAGCTGATCAAGCCTTACCACCGGGTGCCGACATACGCGGTCGGCATATCCAATGGAGGCTATGTTGTCCGCTACGCACTGGAGCATGACGGCATGAAAAAAACGGGGTATCCTGCTTTATTTGACGGCGGCATCGATTGGGAAGGTGTATTGTGGAGGGCTCACAAACCCAACCTGATCACCTCTCTCACTCCTGTTGTCAATCATGCGGAAAAGGCATTGTACGGAACGCCTGCGGAACAGAGGACGGCCCGGGAAGCGTTATACCATTCCGGCCTTCTTAAAGGATCAGAAAATCTATGGAATTATCATGACCAGGTATACTGGTTTGTGACCCTAAATATTTACAGAGATGAACTGGATCCCACCGCTCCAAACCGCCTGGACTGGAGAAATTACTTAAACTTCAAGAACGGGGTCCGCGACCGCACCTATGATTCCATTTTTCAAGATTATGATTATAGCTCCCGGCCGGAACAGGTGAAAAAGAACGTGGAAGGCATTGAAAATACTGGTGAAATCGACGTTCCCCTAATCAGCCTGACCGGTTCCTGGGATTCTCTTATCTTTCCATTCATCCATGCTGACCCTTATGATAAACTGATAAAACAGAAGGGCCGGGGCAGCCTTCACCGGCTGTATACCATCGAGAAGGGCAACCATGTAGACAGTCTTGTATGGAACAGTGCGACCGATCCGAAAAAAGAGCTTCAGCCTCTACTTCCTTACGTCTATCAATCATTCGATCTGCTCGTTGACTGGGTAGAAAAACATAAAAAGGCTCCGGGCAGCAAGAAGGTTGGAGCACCGGACGACCCGGCGAAAGTCATTGATTTAAAAACCGGAAAAGAACGAGAACCGATGACAACCTCTGTCGACGGTAAATAAGACAACATCCGCAGGTTAGCACCTGTTCTTCTGTGATCAGCTCAGGTGCTCTCTTAATTTTAAAAAAGGATGCCCGTTAATATCGGACATCCTTTCCTGCTATTTGCCGAACACACCTTTTAAAACAAACATCACGTTTGCTGGACGTTCAGCCAGACGGCGCATGAAGTAGCCGTACCAGTCGTTCCCGTATGGGACATAAATACGCATTTTGTACCCTTCCTGCATGAGCTGATCCTGGCGCTCCACTTTAATGCCATAAAGCATCTGGAATTCAAACTGATCCATCGGGATGGAATGCTTTTCCACAAGTGCTTTCGTATAGTTGATGATTTCATCATCATGAGTCGCAATGGCCGTATAGTTGCCGTTCAAAAGGTGTGTTTCAATAAGTTTTTTATAGTTTTCATCCACATCCGTCTTATCAGGGAACGCTACTTCTGAGGATTCCTTATACGCGCCCTTCACGAGACGAAGGTTCGGTTGGTATTCATTTAAATCCTTTACATCATCAAGCGAGCGGTACAGATACGCTTGAATAACGGTTGAAATATTATCAAATTCGCTTTTAAGCTTCTTGAAGATATCAAGTGTCTTGGCGCAGCGCGAATAGTCTTCCATATCTATGGTAACGAATACATTATGCTTCTGGGCAGTTTGCATGATCTTGCGCATGTTGGCCATCACAAGGTCATCACTGATATCAAGACCCATGGACGTCAGCTTTAAGGATAGCTGGGAGTTCACGTTTTCTTTTGCGATGGCTTTGATCGCATCGATGCAATGCTCTGTCATTTCCTTCGCTTCAAGCTCGTTATCAACGAACTCGCCTAGATGGTCGATCGTTACAGGCATTCCTTTCTCGTTCAGTTTTTTGATCGCTGAAATGGAGCTGTCTAGTGATGCTCCGGCAACGAATCGGCTTGCTCCAAATTTGAGGCCGTACCTCTTCGCAAGCTTTGTCATTGTTTTGTTTTTTGCAAGAAACAGAAAGAAATCTCTCATCGCCTGTTCCATAACTTTTCCCCCTATTATTCAGTATCAGTTGCCCAATTATCTATCTCTTTGTAGAGGTGCCTGGCACCCGAATTACACAAGTGTGTAATTGAGGTGCCTGGCACCGCTTTTTTGGCAGCGCTTAATTTACTGAACTTTCAATGATGTATCCGCTTTAATCATATCATTTAAATGATCGTTTTGGGCTTTTTTGAAAAATTTCGACATTTTTTGTCGTATCATCCTCATTCTCCAGAATCCAAAAACATCCTGTTTTCCTTTATGATATGAATCTATAAGGGAATTTTCTTCTTTCTGCCCTGAAGAAAACCCCCATTTTCATCATTATTTACCGCTTTTTTGGCGTTGCTGGTCGTTCAGCTGCTTGATCTCCGAAATGATCTCTTTGATACCTTCTTTGCCTTCTGGATAACTTTCGTTCCAATGCTTAACAAGAGCCGGCATTGATTTAGCGATATAGGTATACAAAGCCCACATCTTTACTTTTTCCTTCTTATCCTCATCACTGTCACCGAGCAGCAGTTCAGTGTATTTCTCCAATAGACCGTCAAACTGCTCGCGAATCTGCTGTTCCATGTCAATTCCCTCCTATTTTTCGTCATTGTAACAATAGAGCGATAAAAAAGAAAGCCTGCCAAAAACGCGCTTTCTTTCCATCGATTTCACTTCCACCAGACGGAATTTGGATACATATCTTCCCCAATGAAAACTGTTTCTCCAATTTGAGGAGATGCGATTGGCAAGCCTTTTCTCGCAGCTTCTTTCGTTACCCGTTCAATCGGATCATTCCAGTCATGAAGTGCAAGTGTAAATGCTGCCCAATGAATCGGAATAAGCAAACCGCCTTTCACATCTATAAATGCTTGAACGGTCTCCTCAGGCATCATATGGATGTTCGACCAGCGTTCGTCGTACTGTCCGCATTCCATCAAGGCTGCATTAAATGGTCCGTAACGTTCCCCAATCGTTTTGAAATGGGGTCCATACCCGCTGTCTCCACTAAAAAAAACTTTGGTCTGCTTATCTCCGATTACCCAGGAACACCACAATGTAGCGTTCCGATCGGTTAAACTGCGCCCTGAAAAGTGCTGGGCGGGCGTACATACGAGATCCAGGCCTTCCCACTCGACTTCATCCCACCAGTCGTGCTCACTAATTTTTTCCTGATCCACTCCCCATCTCTCCAGATGGCCTCCAACCCCAAGAGGAACAAAGAACCGTCCTGTTTTCTCCTTCAATTTTCTGATGGACCCGAAATCCAGATGATCGTAGTGATCATGCGAAATAAAGATGGCATCTATGAAAGGAAGATGTGAATTTTCAAACGGCAAGGTCTTGCTGTAGCTGTACCTCTTCCCTCCGAACATCGGAAAAGGAGACGGAGATTTTCCAAACATCGGATCTATCAGCATACGCTTTCCGTCCATCTCCAGCATGAGAGCAGAATGGCCAAACCAGGTAATCCCTGCGTCCTTTGAGCCTCTGGCAGCCTTTACATCAAAGCCGATGGTTTTCAGCTGCTGATGAGGCTTCCCATTAGGGTTTCCTTTGATAAAATCTTTAGCGATTGAGAGAGTCGTAGTGAATGAGGTGTCCATGACAGTCGGGATTTCGTTCACAAAACGGCGGTCTGAAAATTGGGCCGAGGCCTGAAAAGACAGCCGTCTTTGCTTGGAGGGTTTTGTTCCAAAGACAGGATATCGTTTCAGAAAAACATAAAGAAAAAGCACCATTAGAATAATTGTGATTATCGCAGCCGTCATCCCGTTCTCCACCCGTTCTTTTTTACTAGTATGTTCCTATTTCAGTATACAATAACTCACGTTTTATATATCATAAAACGACCGCTGCACGAGGCAAGCGGCCGATCATTTTAAATGGAAACAGAAAACATAACAGTAAGATAAAGAGCCAATGCTAAACCAGTTGTCAGCAAAAACATGAACCATGGCCCCGCATTTTTGCGAAAAAGGAGGAAGGCAGCTAACAGAAAGACAAGAGACATAGCGCCAAATGCGCCTGACAAAACACTAGGAACAAGCTGCACCGTTGTCCCGGCAGTGACACCCTTTTCAAAGAAAAAGGTAAAGAGCCCGGACGGCTTCTGAAAAGCCAGTGTTTGAGCTACATCATGCGGAGGCTCCTGCTGCGTCATAAGGGAAGTGGCAATAAAAATGAGGAGCAGGAACACGCCCTCCAGCCTCATCCACTTGTAGGGAGAAAATGCCGGTTCGTTGATTTTCCGGCGAATCCAGAACGTGTTGATGAATGCATAGACGACAACGACTACAAGGAATACATGTTTGATTAAAAGAGCCTGTCCATAGTTTAACATCCATGAATTGTAATACTGAGGCACAATGAAACTCATCAGCCAGATTCCTGCAGCAATGGACACACAGAGGCAAATGAGCGCAAACGGTGTATACCATTTTAGAAAGGCAGTAAGCTTCTCTCGATCTTTTGAGAACCAGCTGACTGCCAGTAAGGTTCCCGTCCAGCTGGTTACCGCAAGAAAATGGAGAGAGTGAGCAGCAAGGCCACCCCATTCATTAAGCGTTGCTGCATGGCTCGTATAACCTATAGCAGCTGTAATCATGATTCCAATAATGAATGAAAGCCTGGCAAGAAAGCGATCCTTTGAAACATCATTAAAATACACAAGAACAAACAACAGAAAAGAGAGGGCTAGTATAAAGAACCAGCCCTTCCCGATATCAAACGAAAATAGAATATCGTTCAGAGTCGGCCAAAATCCGAAGTCCTTCCCCAATGTCAGCGCAAGCTCAAGGACTTGGGAGAATGCTGTGACCGGAATCAGGAAAATGCATATCAGCAGCCACTTTTTAGGTATATGAATGGTGGGACGCTTCTCAGCAGGCATCGTATACAATAAGAACGCTCCAATAAAAAGTGAAAAAACAACATATAAAACCGCTTTTGCAACAAACAGCATATGAGAATAATCCCCCTGTGTTATTTTGTATGTACCTTTAGTAATTTACCATATAATCACAAGGGATACCATTCACCAGGACGATTAAACCATTATGGCCGGGCAATCGATAACAAGCTTACAGATTTTTAATTTACCTGTTTTTAAAAGTGATCTTTTGACCAAAAGATATATGAAGCTTCAGGAAACAATGTTTCAAATGGAATGAGGGAGCCTCTCAATTGTTCGGAAGCACCCTTCAATAGACAGCTTAAAAAATCGGCTGTATGAATTGTCAATTCTTCATTCCCCCAACGAAACTTCCAAGACTCATTCGAATGAGAGAGGATCACATCCTTCTTTCCTGCTAAGCGTCCCCGTTCTTTTAAAATAGGTTCCAGCGAATGTTGCACCCCTTTTTTGTTTATGATTTTCCACATGTCTTCTCGAAGGTTCTCAGCCCTACATGACATTTCCGAAAGAATTGGATGTTCCTGAGGCAAAAGGCACACAATTTTCTCCACTTCTTCATCCAATAACGTTAAGAACAGCTCGGACATGCTATCTTCCCCACCCTCCACACCGCAGAGCTCATGGATGATCAGCTTATTTTGTTTTTTTTCCGCCCGTGCATAGCTCCGGATTCTTCCGCCATATTCAGCTAGCAAGAAGATCTCATCATTGGTCTTATCACTTTCTATCTGCTTTAGCCAATAATCTTTCAACCGGATTCGCGGCCCGTTTAATTTTTTGGAAAAAGACTCATAGATCAATGCTAACCTGCCCCAATCATTATGGTTAGGAGTTGCCATTTCCCATTCTTTATTTCGCTGTACTTTTTTAAAACTCCGTCGCGCCTCTTTGGCATCCACATGAAAAACAGGATGAGCGATACTGTGCCATCCGGCTTTTTCGTAAAATCCAGGTATGCCAGTAAACAGAATGGAAAAAACAAATCCTTCATGGCTTAGCTGTTCTTCTGCTTGTTTTAAAATTCGATGTGTGAGGCTAAACCCGCGATATTCTGGCAAGATTGCCACATTTCCTATACCCGCCGTTTTAAACGGCAGACCTGAGATATAGACCGAAAAAGGAAAAATCTGTACAACCGATACGATATTCCCTTCTGATTCTGCAATCCAAGTAGTATCCAATGAGTAGTTGGTTTCCTTATTTAAACGGTCTTGAAAGAACGATTTCTCTTCCGGAAAAACTGTTTCGAGCAGTTGAAGAACGGCTTCCAGCTCGTTTTCATGCTTGAGTGTTCTTATATTAAAATGTTCCACTGTGCATCTCCTCCCACTTTCAACGATTCCCTTTCTTTCAGAAAAAAAACAAGCCCTAAAAGCGGGGCTTGTTGCATCAAATTCTTATCCTCTATTTTTCATTCTTTTGGCAGTGCTTCGAAATTCCTTCAAGCCTTTTCTTGTAATATTGAAGTGTTGATCCACATAGCCTTCCTGCAGGAGTGATTCAGAGACCTCCTGGCTTATTGTCGGCTGAATGGATTTGACTTTCTGGTTTAATTCATCAAACGTCGCACCGAGGATCACGTCTTTTCCTAGAACCGCTATAACATCATTGAGGCTGTTGACTGTCACGTTTTCTGCGGAGATGTGGACATTTGCGGATTCATCCGCATCTTCAAGCTGAGCAGCAACCTTGTCCGCTTCCATCTGAATGAGAGCTGCTTCCTTCTCTTTTTGCAGAAGATAATCAATGTAATCTCTCTTGTCTTCTTGCTGAAGATCTTGATTGAGCAGCAACCGGTCGATGATTTCATTCTGCACCTTTTTTAACCGTTTCAGCTGGTCCTTATGCTCATCAAGTGATTTCACTAGATCTTCTTCACTTTTTACAGGGGCATTCTCAGCAATAGACGCCGTATGACCCCGCTTCCTGTTTCGTTTCAACAGCCCCGGTGCACTGCCCCCTAATAAGTGGACAATCTCGTTTACTTTTGAGTAAAACAGAGCTGCGATCGCAATCGCAAACACGGCTAAAATAAATGATAATAAGTCCGAGAAATGAAAGGTAAACTTGGCCGTCGCTACTTTAAACATGAGAACCATGCAAAACAGGCTGATCAGGATAATCTTAAACCAGTTGTTTCTGTTTTTAATCTTATCGTCCATCGTATGTTTCATTAAATTGTTCCTCCTTAACTTTCGAAAACACTGCGTATGAAAATGAGAACTTAACATCATTTCGTGCGTCTTCAAACGTATATGGCTATATATGTATTGTAAACAAAAGGGAATGGATTAGCCAAACGTAAAGAAACCCCATCCCGTTTTTTCGGGGAGAGGGCAGTGAAAACGGGATTCTAGATCAAAACAATGGTCTTATTGCTGCTGATGGTTGTTCCAGGATGGTGGCCGTTCTTGCAGATCTCCGAAAATGCGCCCTTCTGGTCAAAGTTGAACAAGTGGATCGGAAGCTGATAATCTTTTGCCAGAATCAACGCTGTCTGGTCCATCGCTTTCAGGTCATTTTTTATCGCTTCTTCGTAGGAGAGAGAGACGTACCGTTTTGCCTTTTTCTCTATTTTAGGGTCACTGCAATATACACCATCTATCCCGTGTTTGGCAACAAGCAGTGCCTCCGCATCCATTTCAAGAGCGCGCTGGACCGCTGGATAGTCACTTGAGACGAAGGGCTGCCCATTGCCGCCCGCGAAGAGTACAATAGCACCTTGCTCGAGGTGTTTGATGCTTTTCACACGGTTGTAATGCTCTGCCGCCGCCAGCTGTTCTGACGCCATGACAATGACTTCCCGATCTGTCAGACTCTTAAGGGCGCTTTTAAGCATTAAGCTGTTGATCACCGTTCCTAACGTACCAATTTGATCGGCTTCTACCCGGTTCATTCCCCATTGCTCTGCAAGGCTTCCTCTAAATATGTTTCCTCCTCCGATCACTGCCGATACTTCAACGCCACAGTCCGCTACATTAATCATTTCCTGTGCAATATGGCTCAGTTTTTTCGGATTGAATCCAAAATCCCCTTGTCCTGCGACCGCTCCTCCGCTTAATTTGATCAGCACCCTCTTATACCTCAACATATCTTTTCCTCCCTCAAGGTAAAATCAGCATTTGATCGATTGTTGTCTGTCCATTCATAAAAAAAGAACCAAATCCTTTAAAAGGCCTTGTTCTTCTATGGCGAATCCGTTCCATCTGTGATCAGCTTTCCTTGCGACCAAGAGACCCGCCTCCTTTTTCTTCTACATTATATTGACGCAGAACCCAAAAAGTTCGTTGTAAAAATGGCATAAAAAAAACATGGTGCCAGGCACCCGCATTACACATGTGTGTAATTGCGGTGCCTGGCACCGGTTTACTTCGTCGTTAGTGCTCCCACTGTTGATT
Source organism: Fictibacillus sp. NRS-1165 (assembly GCF_050468105.1). Taxonomy (NCBI): domain Bacteria; kingdom Bacillati; phylum Bacillota; class Bacilli; order Caryophanales; family Fictibacillaceae; genus Fictibacillus; species Fictibacillus sp. NRS-1165. The sequence continues at coordinate 8,508 of NZ_JBDPNU010000028.1, read as the reverse complement.
CGTTTCTGTTTCGAACTTTCACCTTTTTTCGTTCGGCATTGAATACAAGGTTTAAAACAATCGCTGTCAGGCTGCCTGCTACAATGCCGTTATCCGTCAAGATACGAACGGCCTGCGGAAGCTTCGCAAAGAGGTCCGGCTCCACGGTAACTCCAAGGCCAAGGCCGACGGAACATGCAATAATCAAAAGATTTTCCTGTTTGCCGAAATCTACATCGCTGAGCATTTTAATGCCTGAAGCAACGACCATCCCAAACATCGCGACCATTGCACCTCCCATGACCGCCGTAGGAATCAGTGTTGTTATCGTTGCTACTTTTGGCACAAGGCCGAGGACGATCAGCATGCCGCCTGCCGTGTAGATCACATTTTTTGTACGAATGCCGGATAACTGAACAAGTCCTACGTTTTGTGAATAAGTTGTATACGGGAATGCGTTAAACATACCTCCGAGTATGACAGCCAGCCCCTCCGCACGGTAGCCTTTCGTCATCTGTTCAGGGCTGATGTCTTTGGCGCAGATTTTTCCTAATGCAAGGAAGACACCCGTAGACTCAATCATACTCACGATCGCCACGAGAACCATCGTAAGTATGGCGCTGACATGAAACGTCGGAGGACCAAAGTAAAAGGGTTTGACCATATGGAACCAAGACGCATCTGCGACAGGCCCGAAATCCACTTTCCCCATAAAACTGGCAGCAACTGTCCCGGCAATCAGGCCGAGAAGGATGGAAACTGCACGGATAAATCCAGTAAACAGCCGATAAACAATAATGATAAACGCAAGAACACCAAAGGAAAGCATCAGATTGTCCGGTGAACCAAAATCCTTGCTCCCCTGCCCGCCGGCCATATCCTGAATCGCCACCGGAATGAGGGTTACTCCGATAATCGTCACTACTGAACCTGTTACAACCGGAGGAAACAATTTAATGATCTTTCCGAATAAACCAGCAAGCAATACAACCGCAAGCCCTGACACCAGAATCGAACCATAGATCGCTGAAATTCCATACTGAGAGCCGATTGCGATCATCGGCCCGACGGCTGTGAACGTACAGCCGAGAACAACCGGAAGTCCGATTCCGAAAAAACGGTTATTCCAAACCTGTAAAAGTGTTGCCAGTCCGCAGGTCAGCAAATCGATGGAGACTAAGTAGGCGAGCTGTTCTGTTGATAGCTTCAATGCCCCGCCGACGATCAAAGGTACGATGACTGCCCCGGCATACATCGCGAGTACGTGCTGAATACCGAGTGAGAATAACTTGCCGTTTGTCATTTTCATAAGCTCCAAGCCTCCTGTCCGCTTCTGGTAAACGTAATGCTGCCATTGGAAAGAGAAGCGACTCTTGCCAGCGACTCAACCCTGTATCCTTTTTTCAAAAGCTTCTCACGGCCGGACTGGAATGATTTTTCAATCACAATGCCAAACCCGGCAACCTCTGCTCCAGCTTCCTCTACCAGGCTCGCCAAGCCGAGTGCTGCTTCTCCATGCGCGAGAAAATCATCAATGACAAGAACCCTATCTCCTGCCTTCAGCCATTTTTTCGAAACGGAGATTTCATTTTCTTCTTCCTTAGTGAACGAATAGACCTTTGCTGTTAAAAGATCACCATTCTGGGTCAGTGACTTGCGTTTTCGTGCAAAAACGGCCTGGACACCCAGCTCTAGCCCCGCCATCACAGCAGGCGCAATACCCGATGATTCAATCGTCAGCACTTTTGTAATTCCCTCTTTTTTATATAACCGGGCGAACTCTTGTCCTACCTGCTGCATCACCTGGGGATCAATCTGATGATTTAAAAAAGAATCCACTTTGAGCACATGCTCTGACATTGCCTTTCCTTCTTTTAGGATGACTTCTTCAAGAAAATTCATAATCTATCTCCTTTAAGTTACTGACAAAAAAAGACTCGGAAAAGCGCCTCCCTACGTGAGTGAAGCGTTTCTCCGAGCCATAATCGGTACTCGAAAGTTAAAAAATCGAAGGGTTTCCATCTGCAAAACGTGCAAACAAAAACAGAACGATTTAAGCGACACCCGTAGTCGGATCATTTACGGCAATCCGGTAGAGACTTGCAGGCCATATCCCTGCGATTATACGAGTCTATGAAGTTAGACACATTATAAAATAATTTTTCCCAAAAAGGAAGTATTGTTCGGAAAAAAGTGGAAATGTCAAAGAAAGGCTCTTTTAAAGCATAATAAAGTTGGAAAAATCCAAACTATCCAACTAAACCAGCCAGATCCTGCTGTGAGGAATCTTCTCTTTTTATGTTATTTCTTGATCACTCCGCAAAGGACACGGTCTCCGGAATTTCCGGTAGGGTCGGTCTTGTAGTCATCCGCTTTTGCATGAACGACAAGGGCAGTGCCTCCCTCTTTCAGCAGGGAATTGCTTTTTCCTTCCTGAAGGGTCACGAGCGAAGACATGAGGTCACCTGTCGCTTTGCCGGATGAATCTGCTTTTATATTCTTGAGATCACCCACATGCGGGCCTTTCGGGTTTTTAAATCCATGCAACTTGCTTGTAGGATTGAAATGCTTTCCTGCTGATTCAAACTTCGGCGCTTCACAAACTCCTTTTTCATGAAAGTGGATTCCATGTTCACCCGGAGTCAGCCCTGCAGCCTCCACTTTTACGTTAACACCTTCAGCTGCCTGCTGTAGTGTCGCGGTACCGGCTTTCTTGCCTTTCGCATCCATTAACTCCACCGTTACCGGCTTTGCCTTTGTCATGCTGGATGCTCCTTCTGATTTTTTCCCACTGTCCATATTGTGATTCTTATGATCCTCCTGGCCGGTACTGCCGCAAGCAGCAAGCGGCGTACATATCATCAAGACACACAGAGCCATAGTCCATCTCTTCATAATAAACTCCTCCTCATTAATGTGTTGACCTACCTGGAGGAGTTTTAAACCTTTAAGAACCTAAATAGTCCGTTGGAAGTACGTCTTCGATAATTCTACCGCCGTTTTTCGAAACCTTGTATCCTTTGGCATAGTGCCTGGAACTTATTATTTTCGCAAGCTCTCCATCTATAAAATGAAGTCCCGCCCCGTCATCGGCTGCGTAGCCTTCCGATAACCCATGCAGAATGAGGTCATGATAAGATGGCCTTCTGTTCTCTTCCCCATCATAATGAGGGCAATGGCTCTCTTTTAGAAGACCGAGACAAGATATCCGTGTCAGTTTGCCTGGGATCGAATCGGTGGCCCCTTCTTCAAACCAGCAAAGCGCTTCGGCACTGATGCCGGCAAGAACGATTCCCTTTTCATAAGCTTCCTGCAAAATATGATCCAGCCCCCATTCCCGCCACAAGGCCATTAAATTCCTTGTATTGCCCCCGCCGACATATATCACGTCCTGATCCAGAACAAACCGTTTAAGGTCTACAGATGGCGGCTTGAACAGCGAGAGATGTGACGGAATGCACGCATGCTGTTTAAACGATTGATAGAAGCGTTCTACATAGCCATCCGCATCTCCACTCGCTGTCGGCAAAAAACAGATCTTCGGATTGTTCTTCCGAGATTGCCGCAAGATATACTGATCCAACAAAGGGTTTTCGGGTTCCATGGAAAACCCGCCCCCGCCCAAAGCTATGATCTGCTTCATAATGCCCTCCCCCTTCACATGCCCTTATCTTATCAATAGAGGCATTTTGCGTGAACTATTTAAGAAAAAACCACCTTTATTATAAAGATGGTTTAAGCAGGATTATAGATCTCTTCTCAGCGCCTTCAGAACATCCACTTGAGTTGCTCGAACCGCAGGCCGCAGACCGGAAATGAGTGTAACGCCAAAACATATGGCAATGCAGATCAAGGGAAGCGTTACGGGAATATAGGAGAAATAAAAGTTCTCAGGCGGTTTTTCATGAAAAAATTGTTCGATCAGCAGAGGAAGAAACATATTGACACCGTAACTGAAAAGATAGGCAATCAACGTTCCAAAAAATGCACCGAGCAAACAAATAAAGCTGCTCTCCATCAAGAAAATCTTCTTGATGACTGCCGGGTGGGCTCCGATAGCTTTCATGATGCCAATGTCCTGCGCTCTTTCGTGACCGCCATTGTCATCGTGTTGAAGATGCCGATCGAGGCGATCAAAACGGCTACGGTCCCAACCGTTATCAGTCCAATCTTAATGATTAAGAAAACGACGTTAATTTCCTTTAATTCGTTTTGCGCGGAATACGTGCTGTAGCCCAGCTTTTAAATCCTTTTAGAGACCTCTTCCACTTGGCCGGCATCATGGGTGTATACGTTAACATCAGTGAACACATTGTAACTTTATCATCCCTGGAGTTTTGCGGGTTGTTCATTATTCCTCTCGGCGTTTTGGTGAAGGCCTCAACCTCTTTTAATATCCCTTCTGAAATAAAAACCGACTCATTTAGAAGCCATTTCTTTGAAGATTTTTTGCCTACTCCGACAACGGTGACCGGTATTTTTTTCTTGATGACCTTCTTTCCTTCCAACTGCTGAATTTCCAATTGCAGTGTTTTTCCGAGCACCTTCTTTTAAACTGGTGATCCTTCATTTATCTTGTGCTTCCTTTTCACTCAGTCCCTTCATCTCTTTTTCAGGAATTTCTTCCATCAGTGACTTGGCAAAGTCATAGCCGACAATCACTTCATTTTTATGTACCGGCATCTTTCCGCTGCTTAGCTCAAACCCGGTTTTTTTTTCGGCTGGCATATAAGCGACCATCGTTTCGGCTTGTGATTTGTAGCCCTTCAAATGATAGAATAAATTGTTTTCTACTCGTTGTTTTCTCGTTACCGTTTTCGTGTTCTTCATTTTGTCCAGCCGGTTCACTTCTGTAATCGTAAAAGGCTTTTCCTCATGCACCTCGATTTCCGTCATCAGCCGGCCGTTCGTGATATCCTTGATCGCCGTTCGGTGAATCCCAAAACCGATGGAAGCTAAAACGATCAAGAATGCACAGCCGATCGTGGCAGCAAGAACGGTCATAAACACCCTTGTTTTATTCTTTTTCATGTTCGCCCGGACAAACCGGTATCTATCTTTGAACTTCATAGATATTTCTCCCTTCATTCAAATGGCCATCCACGATTTCTATCCTGCGGTGTGCGATCTGAGCTACTTCTTCATCATGAGTAATCATTAAAAACGTAATTCCATAATCCTGATTCAGCTTTTGAATAAATGAAAGCAGCTCCTTTTCATTGTCACTGTCCAGACTACCCGTAGGTTCATCCGCAAGAATGATCGGTGGATTGACGATCAATGCCCTGGCGATACTCACCCTTTGCTGCTGGCCTCCAGACAGTTCACCTGGATAATGTCCTCCATATTCACTCAAACCGACCCGCGCCAGAATCTCCTCGGTCTGCTTCCAGCGAATTTTTTCATCTACTCCTTTTAGAACGAGCGGAAGCTGAACATTTTCGAAGGCTGTCATGCTCGGAATCAATTGAAAGCTTTGAAAAATAAAACCAAGATGGTTCAACCGGAAATCGGACCACTCCCCCTCCTTAAAAGAGGTAACCTCTGTTCCGTCGATCAGGATTTTTCCTGCCGAAGGTTTGATATAGCCGCTGATTAAATTCAGCAAAGTCGATTTTCCCGATCCGCTTTTGCCGACAATCGCCACAATTTCACCATTTCGCACCTGAAGATTAATATTGTGCAGAACCGGCACAATTCTTTCTTTTGTTTTTTGACCGATTCGAAACTCATTAGAAAGCTGTTCAATGTTAATCATTTCCTTTTCCCCTCCATGTGTATTACTCTATCTAGTACAAATGTTACGCACAGTTTTTTCCATTGTAAATTATCCCCTAAAAACCTTCAAACTTTCTTAAGATTTTTTAGGTTTATGGTAGGATGAAAGAATCAAGAAAATGAAGGGAAATGAGGGGATCGTATGAATAAATGGCAAAGCAGAGAAGCATTGACAGGGCTTGTGAAAGAGCTGGTTGAAATCCCGAGCATATCTCAGCAGCCCGCAGAGATTGCGATGGCGGAGCATCTCTTCTACACATTAGGGTCACTTGATTATTTCAAGAAAAACCCACATCATTTGCAGCTTCAGCCGATGCCTGATGGACGAAAACTATTGACCGCTTTTGTACAGAATGGCTCACACGAGGATACCATCATCCTTCTCAGCCATTTCGACGTCGTCAATGTGGAAGATTTCGGAGATTGGAAACATTTAGCTTTTCGGCCTTCTGAATTAACAGAACAGTTTTACCAGGCGGATATGCTGCCTGACGGCTTAAAAAAAGAATTGGAAGAAGAAGATTGGCTGTTTGGACGGGGAACGATGGATATGAAAGCAGGTGTTGCTCTTCATCTGTCTATGGTCGAGCAAGCAGCACACGGTAAATTCCCCGGAAACATCCTCATGGTTTCTGTTCCCGATGAAGAAGTAAATTCTGCCGGAATGCTCGCTGCTGTACCGGTATTGGAGCAGCTGAAGAAACAGTACAATATTACATATAAAGCCTGTTTGAACGGAGAACCCGCCTTTACCCGTTACCCCGGTGACGAGAACAAGTATTTCTATACAGGGACGGTAGGCAAAATCTTACCCGGATTTCTTTGTTATGGACGCGAAACACACGTCGGTGAGCCCTTTGGAGGCTTAAACGGAAACCTCATGGCTTCACAAATAACAAGATTGCTTGAATTGAACATGGATTTTTGTGAGACGATGGACGATGAGGCGATTCCTCCTCCAACGAACCTCGTTCAAAAAGACTTAAAAGATCACTATTCTGTACAGATTCCGCATATCGCTGTTACCATGTTCAATCTGCTTCTGATGGAAAAGTCGCTGGAAGAGATCAACTCACAGCTTTTATCGATCGCAAAAAAAGCAGCCAAGGAAGTAGAATCCTTCTTCTATGAGCGGTCACTGCAGTACTCAAAGCTTGTTCCTTTTGAGGTAAACGAAATATCCATATCCGTATTCAACTTTCAAGAACTGTATCAGCATGCGGTTGAGCTGCACGGACAAGAAGAAATTACAAGACGTGAAAATTACATCCTGTCCAATCATCCACATCTCGATGACCGTGATGTTACAACCATGCTGGTGAATGACCTGGCAAGCTTGTGCAAGCAATACGCACCCATGATTGTATTGTTTTACGCTCCTCCTTTTTATCCGGCTGTCTGTTCCAAGGATGATGGGCTTATTCAGAAAACATCCCGTGAAGTCATTCAGTTTGCAAAGGATAAACATCAAGTCACGCTTAAGAAACAGAATTATTTTGCCGGCCTTTCGGATCTCAGCTATATCGGTTTACCTTATGAAAAGGCCGAACTAATACCATTACTTGAAAATATGCCGGTCTTCGGTGAACGATACAAGCTGCCGATTGATGCGATGGCTTCCATGTCGATGCCTGTCATGAATCTCGGACCTCTGGGACGTGACGCGCACAAATGGACAGAACGGCTTCATATGAACTCGTTCATTCAGACACAAGACTTGATATCCTTTACCATCTCTAAACTTCTGACCAATGAATAGTACGGATTGTCGAATGATTTATCCCTTTGATGGCAAGAATAAAGTAAAAGAATTTATGAAAACGGGGGAAAAAAATGGCCTGCTATAGTGAATATGAAGCATTAAAAGACGTCATTCTTTGTCAGCCTTCATTCATGAAGATCCGTGAAGTCATCAATGAAACTCAAAAATATTATGCGGATGAAAATATAGACACTGAACTGGCCATGAAGCAGCATAAGCAGTTTTCCAAAGCTTTGGAGGACAGAGGGATTACGGTTCGCCAGCTTCCTCCTCTTGAAAAATACCCGGAACAAGTATTTACCCGCGATATAGGATTCACGATCGGCCACACCCTATACATTTCAGAGATGGGGCGCGAGATCAGGCAGGGCGAAGAAAAAGTATTAAAAGACTGGATGAATGAAGAACATATCACCATCAAAGATTTAAAGAGTGACAGCATCGAAGGCGGAGATGTTCTGCTGGACCGCCAGACCGTCTTTGTAGGCGTGAGCCACAGGACAAGCAGGGCGGCTATCGAGAACCTTCAGAAGCATGAGCCTGATTACAGCGTCATTCCGGTACCTTTCAATGAAAAATTTTTGCACCTTGATTGTGTCTTTAACATCCTTTCCCCGGAGGAGGCCATTATTTATCCGCCCGCTTTTCATGAAGAAGAGCTAAAACTCCTGGCCTCAAAATATAAAACGATGGAGATCAATAAAGAGGAACAGTTTACCCTCGGCACCAATATTCTATCGATCGGCAACAAGACCGTTCTTGCCTTGCCCGTTAACAAGGAAATCAATGCTAAACTGAGAGAAAACGGTTATGAAGTAATCGAAGTTGATATTTCAGAAATCATAAAATCCGGCGGTGCCTTCCGTTGCTGCACCCTTCCGCTGGACCGTGAAAAAACAGCCTTATGAAGGCTGTTTCAGACCGCAGACAAACCCCATTTCAATTCATATTGAAATGGGGTTTGTCCTGTTTTTGTCCTTTTTCGTTAA
>NZ_JBDPNU010000027.1:0-38787 GCF_050468105.1 Fictibacillus sp. NRS-1165 | reverse complement strand
AACTTTTAGGGGTCACTTCAGAAAGGATCCTGTTCTTCGGGCGTTTGGTCTACCCATTGTGGAAGTGTTCTGAATAAGGAATTACTATCCTTACGTCCTAATTATACTTAATATCTCAATTCTTACAACTTTTCTTCGTGCATGCTCATTGATGAATAGGTAAACAGCTTATCTAAGAAAAGATCACCTTTAGTAACACAATAACACAGTGGTGTATTGTGTTATTGTGTTGCTTTTTGTATTGGTATATTAAAAATAAAAACGGATGATAAATCAAGATAAAGACTTATCTGATTTATCATGACATGTCCTGATTTATCCCCAGACTTCGTCAAGGGATAAATCGAACATGTCACACGTGTATAGCAAGCTGATCGATGCAAAAAATGCAAAAATCTTTACTACAAGAAAAGAAAAAAGGGGGGCGTGCGCAGTTCTTAAAACGGAAATTCTATACCCTATGGATTGCATTCATCTATTCAGTTATATTAGATATCATCTTCCTCCAGAAAATATAGGAAGAATCCCTGAAATGGACTTTACCAGCAAAAGTGCCATCAGTGGTCTATTTTTCGTAGAAGATATAACCTCCTCATCCGTAAAAACCGTCAACCTGTCAGACGGCAGGGTCTACAAAATATCATTGCCATAAGAAATCTTGAAGGAGGATACCGTTTATTACGGTATGATCTTTCATGGCTTCATCTAGAAACCTGCAGGAAAACAAAATTGGGTCTTTTTTGATGTAAAAACCATTTATCCGCCAAATGCTAGATTTTTTGTTGAAAAGAATTTCTTAGTTTAGATCAAAAACAGACCCACTAAAATTTAGTGGGTCTGTTTTTATATCCTGCACACCTGCAACGGACATTCTTCACAATTGCACACATTCTTTAAATAGTCCAAATCAGTAATTACAAGATTACCATTTTCATCATGATCAATGACTTTATCTTTCTTTAAGACACCTAGCATTCGATTGACAGTCTCGCGGGATGTTCCAATTAATTCAGCCAATTCCGCATTGGTAAGTTGAAGAGTGAGGACAATGCCATCTTTCCCCATTTTTCCATAAGAGTTGGAGAGACGAATGAGAGTGGAGCACAGAGCACCGTTCTTTCCATATAACATCAAGTCCCGAAGCTTAGAGCGAGTGATCTGATGCATCAACCCCGTCCAGCGCACAAACTCTATGGCAACCTCGCCATGTTTTCGCATCATTTCTTCCAGGTCAGCCTGCTGGATAACGCCGACAACACTGTCGGTGGATGCTACGGCACTGAAGTTATGCTTTTCATCGCCAAAAGCATTGAGCTCTCCAATTAAATCACCATTCTGAAACATGGAAATGACAAGCTCTTTGCCATCCTCTGTCATTTTCGTCCCTTTAATAATTCCTTCCATAACAAAATAAAGTTTCCCAGCAGCCTCATTATCCATGAATAGCATGGTTCCTTTTTTTATTTTACACTCCAGCATTAATTCTTCGAGCAAGCGAAGAGTCTGCTCAGAAAATATCTCTGTATTTTGAACTGAATTATAGTCACTCGGGATATCACGGGTTTTCATATGTTTAACCTCCATCACCTAACACATCTCTTTATTAGTATAAGAAAAAGGCATGAAGTTCAATATCAGGGAACCTCCTGATTGTGTTGGGGGGAAATCCCCTATTTTATTATTAACCAGGCAGGTGTGATAAGAGTCACGGTGAAAAACGGAATAGAGAGTTAAATTTGAGATAAGAAACATACATGAGGAGGAGTCATCATGGAAAGGGTGTTTGATCCTACGGTAAAAACGCGTGAAATTGTCATGAAATGCCCTAGGGCGGGGACATTGCTCAAACGGTATAGAATTGATTATTGCTGCGGCGGCAGCCGGCCAATCGGGGAGGCTTTACAAGAACGGAACTTGAATCCCACCCAAATCCTTCATGAACTGAACACATTGTATGAAAAGAATTATGACGAGCAGCTTAGAATGACAAGGTGGGAGAGACAGAAATTTAAAGACTTCATTCAATTTATTATTGATGCCCATCATTCGTATTTGTATATGGTGCTTCCAAATTTACAAACTATCATTACAAGCATTTTTAATAAACACCACCAATCACATCCTGAACTGTCGAATGTCCATTATCTTTACTCCATACTAAAGATTGAACTCGAACAGCATATTATCATGGAGGAAGAACTCATCTTTCCTAAAATCATCTCCTACGAAAAGCGTCCAACACTCAATTCTTTAATTGATATTACGGAATATATAGAAGATCTTGAAAGAGAGCATCAACACATCATTCAAATCTTAAAAGACTTGCGGGATATAACGAGTGATTACCAAGTTCCTGATGATGCATGTGATACGTATAGGCTGGCCTATGTTAAGCTGGACGAGCTGGAATCGGATATGTTTCAGCATCTTCACCTTGAAAACAACATTCTGTTTCCTCGTTTAATGAAGGAAATGGAGAAAATAAGGTAGTACTAAGCCCCGAAATCCTAAATATTTTAGGAATTTGGGGCTTTTTAAAATTAGAATAAGGAAAGTATTTTATAAAATAAGCTATATGTTAAGATAAACTTGTAAATTGAGAACATTATCCAACTATATTCTAAAAAAAGAAATGAGGTTATTAAATGCCAACCTACAATAAACTTGTTCGTGACAGAATTCCCGAAATTATAACAAGCACAGGAAAATCCTTCAACACAACCATATTAGAAACGGATGATTACATAAAAGAATTAAAAAGAAAATGCTATGAAGAACTCGATGAATATGCTTCTGCACCTAACGATGAAAACGCGATTGAGGAACTCTCTGATCTTCTTGAATTAATGCATTCTTTGGCTAAAGTTCATGGATCTGATATTTCTGAAATTGAACGTGTCCGCCAGGAAAAAGCAGAAAAGCGAGGAGGATTTGAAAAACGTATTTTCCTTATGGATGTGGAGGATTAATGCAAAATCTTAAACTAGTAACTGGTAACTTGAGAGAAGAACTTACAGGCTTGATGAATGATGCCAGTTCAATTTATATTCTTACCTCATTTATTATGAAATCAGGAGTTAGCATGCTGGCTCCTCTTTTAAAAGAAGCGGTAAACAGCGGGGCAGAAGTCAAGATTTGCACAGGGGATTATTTATTTGTTACTCAGCCTGATGCACTTGAAAGACTGCTTGAAATTGATTCGAGAATTGAAATTCAACTCTATCGAAGTAAAGGACGATCTTTTCATCCCAAAGCATATTTATTCCAAAATGAAGATGGCAATGGGGCGTTTATTGTGGGGTCATCCAATCTTTCCACTTCTGCTTTAACGAGTGGTGTGGAATGGAACCTGATAATTAACAAAGAAGTGGATCAGGAAATTTACCAGGAAGCTCTTGATACGTTTATTAAAACATTTCATCATGAACAAACGATAACAATTAACTATGAAACGTTAAAAGATTACAGGGATGAATATGAAAGGTACCATGAAAGACATCCCAACCTACTAAGACAATGGTCGAAAGCGGAAGAAGAGATTTTAACGCTGCCAACCATTACTGAGAAACCACAAATTACAAATGAACCACCAATAGTTTATGGACAAGTAACGCCTAGACCTGCCCAACGGGAAGCTCTTGAAATGCTGAACACGACTTTGGAAGAAGGCTACAATAAAGCAATGGTTGTCATGGCAACCTGATTGGGAAAAACGTATCTTGCAGGATTTTTTGCTCAAAATTTTAAACGAATTCTTTTTATTGCCAATTCTAGGACAAGCTAGGAATTCTTTTCGCAATATCATGCCTGAACGCTCTATGGGATTATATTATGGAAAGGAAAAAGAGGGCGAGGCAGATTGTGTTTTTGCCTCTATTTATACTTTAGGCATTAATCGGCATCTAGCCAGTTTCAACCGTGATGATTTTGATTTAATTATTGTGGATGAATTTCATCACGCAGCAGCAGGCTCTTATCAAAAAGTGATTAATTATTTCAAGCCAAGGTTTTTGCTTGGTATTACTGCTACACCGGACCGAATGGATGGGAAGGATGTGTACGCCATTTGTGAAGGAAATGTCGCGTGTCAACTTCATTTTATAGAAGCGATCCAAAAGCAATGGCTGGCTCCTTTTCACTATTATGGAGTCTATGATGATACTGACTACTCTCATATTACATGGCTCGGTACTCGCTATGATGATGAAGAGCTAGCCTTGGTTCAATTACGTGATGAGATGGCAGATAAAGTACTAGGGGCATGGAAAGCACATAAGCAAACAAGAACCATTGCTTTCTGTTCTTCTATCCGGCAGGCCAATTTTCTATCGAATTATTTTAATGGTAAGGGATATAGCACAGTTAGTCTTAACTCTAAGACAGTGGGTATTACACGAGGTGATGCCATTCAGAGTTTGGACGAGGGAACCATCGATGTCATCTTTACAGTAGACCTATTTAATGAGGGTGTAGATATTCCTTCTGTTGATACACTGCTTTTTGTCCGGCCGACTGAATCGCTTACTGTGTTCACCCAGCAAGTTGGACGGGGATTGAGGTTGTTTGGGGGTAAAGAACTTTGTGTCATTATTGATTTGATTGGAAACTATCGAAATATGGACATTAAGCTTCAACTGTTTAATACGGAACCTGGTGAAATGAAGAGCGGTAAGAAAGCTGCCATACCTACTGTTCCTACTGGCTGTTTATAAATATTGAATTGGCCGCAGTTAATTTGCTCGATGAACTGAATCGGAAACGTCAGCCGAGAAAAGATAAGCTGCTTGGAGATTACATTGAACTAAAAAAAGAACTCGGGAGAAGGCCGACTTATTTGGAACTTCACCTGCACGGTAGCTCAAAAAGCAGGGAATATAAGCAGGAATTTAAATCTTATATTGGTTTTCTGTATTGGGCAGATGAATTAACAGAAGAAGAAAAAAATGTTTTTTTGGAGAATGAAAGCTGGATGGCTGAAGTTGAGAGTACTGGTATGGCGAAAAGTTATAAAATGGTTGTTCTGAACTATATGCTTAGCAGAGGATCTGATAACTGGCTGAGACCAGTTACTCCTGAGGAAATTGCTCCATATTTCCATCACTATTTGACAGAAAAGGAATATCGCAAACGTATTGACTTCTCAGACAAAGCGTCAAAACAGCTTTGGGAGTATGACGAACAAAATGTCAGCAAGCTTATTGCCAATATGCCAATGACTAAATGGAGCGGGAGTTCTAAAGGTCTAACCGGGTTTAATAAGGGTGTTTTTTCCATTAAGATTGACTTGCCAGTAGAACATAATGAAATAGTTTTTGAGTGGACAAGGCAGATATGCGAGTATCGGTTGCATGAACACTTTGACAAAGGGAAGCCCCCACATAGCCAGTGGAAGGCTTCCCTTTTTTCAGGTTACGTGAGCCATATTCCACTCCTTCTTTCCCTCATGACATGATTACATTAGGCTATGTGAATGCCCATATAACGTGAATCGATTGGCCTGCCTGCATCACGAACAGGCTTTTTTATTTTTGTTTGTCCACTTTGTGACAATCTGCACACAACAAATAAAAACAGCCTGGAACAGTGACATTTATCACATATGAGATAAGCCCTATCGTTATAGCATGAGATAGTACTTATTTCACATAAGAGAAAACGTAAATGCACGAAAGGAGAGGTTCAAGTGAGCAAGCGATTGTCGTCTGGCCGTCTTTGGAAGGTTTCCGTTCTGGCGGCAGGTCTGCTGGTGCTTTTGTCCGGTTGTGACCGGCGTTATCTGATCTTTAATCCATCCGGCCCAGTGGCGGAAAAGGAACTTCATTTAATTATTTTATCCGCGGTGCTGTGTGCTGTTGTGGTCATTCCTGTGTTGGGGCTGCTTATCTTTATCGTTTATCGGTACCGTGACAAACCGGGCAATAAGGCTCCTTTTACACCGGAGTGGAATGACAGCAAAATTTTAGAAATTATCTGGTGGGGAGTCCCAATTATTATTATTGGTATTTTGGGTGTATACACGGCAAAAACCACCTATTCCCTTGTTAAGCCGCCGGTGGAGGATGTGAAGCCGATCACCATTCAGGTAACTTCCCTTGATTGGAAATGGCTGTTTCAATACCCTGACCAAAAAATTGCGACCGTCAACTATGCCGAGATCCCAGCCGGTGTTCCGGTCCAGTTTCATCTAACGTCGGATCAGATGATGAACTCATTCTGGGTTCCTGAGCTTGGCGGCCAGGAATACACCATGCCGGGCATGGCGATGAGGCTGTGGCTTCAGGCGGATCAACCGGGAACCTATTACGGCTCTGGTGCCAACTTTACCGGAAAAGGCTTTGCACACATGAAGTTTAAGGTCGTAGCCAAGCCACAGGCTGAATTTAATCAATGGGCCAAACAGGTGAAAATGACCGCCCCTGCACTGACTGAGGCAAAATATCAGCAGCTTGCCCAAAAAGGCCTGGCAGAGAAGCAAACCTACTCTTCATATCCCGAGAGGTTATTCCTTGATACGATCGACCGCAATGGAGGCAAATACATGAAGCCTGAAATGAAACACGGCGGACACGACATGTCGATGATGGACCACGATAACGAATAGAAACGAAAGGGGGAAAAACAAGTGGGAGAAAAAGCGAAAGGATTTTTTGTAACGGGTGACCCGCTTATCTATGGCGCAGATGTATCCATAATCATCACGCTGCTTGGCATTCTTGTTTTTCTGACGTATTTCAAAAAATGGGGCTGGCTGTGGCGCGAATGGCTCACAACCGTCGATCATAAAAAAATCGGAATCATGTACCTGGTGTCGTCCTTGCTCATGCTGTTCAGGGGAGGGGTGGACGCCCTCCTGATGAGAATGCAGCTTGCGATGCCGAACACTCATTTTCTGCAGTCGCAGCACTACAATGAAATTTTCACGACACACGGAACGATCATGATTCTTTTCATGGCGATGCCGTTCATGTTTGCACTTTTTAACATTGTAATTCCGCTGCAAATCGGAGCCAGGGACGTGGCGTATCCGTTCCTGAATGCGATGAGCTTCTGGCTGTTCTTTTTTGGCGCCTTGCTCTTTAATTTGTCCTTTGTTATTGGCGGCTCTCCGGACGCAGGCTGGCTCAGTTATCCACCGCTTTCCGAATTGGCCGGCAGCCCCGGCCCGGGACAGAACTTTTATATCTGGGGAATTCAAATTTCCGGGATCGGCAGCCTGGCGACCGGAATCAATTTTCTCGTCACGATTTTAAAAATGCGAGCACCCGGAATGAAACTGATGCAGATGCCACTGTTTACCTGGTCGGTTCTTTCCAGCTGCATCACTATCATCTTTGCGTTCCCGGTATTGACAGTAACACTCGCTTTGTTGTTTGTTGACCGCTTTTTCGGTGCTCATATCTTTACGGCAACCGGCGGCGGAAACCCGATGATGTATGTGAACCTGATCTGGATGTGGGGACACCCCGAAGTTTATATCGTTGTCCTCCCGGCGTTCGGCATTTATTCCGAGATCGTGAGCACGTTCTCCAAAAAGAAAATCTTTGGCTACAAATCAATGGTCTTCTCCATGATGATCATCTCTGTACTCGGCTATTTCACCTGGGTCCACCACTTTTTCACCATGGGGGCCGGAGCCGATGTGAATACGTTCTTTGCGATCACAACAATGGCGATCGGTATTCCAACAGGGGTTAAGATATTCAACTGGCTGTTCACCATGTTCCGGGGACGAATCACGATGACACAGCCCATGCTCTGGACGCTCGCATTTATTCCGTGTTTTCTTGTCGGCGGAGCAACCGGTGTGATGCTCGCAGCAGCGCCTGCAGATTACCAATACCATAACAGCTACTTCCTGATCGCCCACTTCCACCAGACACTGATTGGCGGTGTCGTTTTCGGATATTTGGCCGGACTTTATTATTGGTGGCCGAAAATGTTCGGTTTCAAACTGAACGACCGCATTGGAAAATGGGCATTCTGGACATGGAATATCGGCTTTTATGTATGTTTCATGCCTCAATATGCTCTCGGATTTATGGGCATGTCCCGCCGCGTGTATACGTACGGCTGGGATATGGGCTGGGCACCGTATAACTTGGTTTCAACGGCTGGTGCGTTTTTGATGGGAATCGGATTCGTCTTTCAGGTCTGGCAGATTCTCTACAGCATCAAGCATGGTGAGAGGGATCTTACAGGCGATCCATGGAACGGCCGGACACTGGAATGGTCGATCCCATCCCCTGCGCCGCATTATAACTTTGCCCATCTTCCTGAAGTGAAAAGTGACGATACCTGGTGGGACATGAAAAAGTACAGGTATGGAGCAGCGGTTCAGGACGAGATCAAAGAGTATGCACCGATTCATATGCCAAAAAACTCAGGGATTCCGTTTCTGATGTCGGCGTGCTGGTTTGTGGCCGGATTCGGGCTTACGTTCGAGTGGATTTGGATGGGAATTGCCGGGCTTGCCGGTGTAGGGATTTGCTTGCTGGCTCGTTCCTTTCAGCGAAACACGGATTACTACATTCCTGTAGATGAAATCAAACGGACAGAGGCTTCTTTAGGGAGGGTTGTGTGATGTCACAATCAGCTATCTCAATGAATGCCCATCAGGAGCATCAGCATGATACATTTAAACTGCTTGGATTTTGGATTTTTCTCGTGACCGACTGTATTATTTTCGCTTGTTTGTTCGCCGTATACGCCGTGTTGCGAACACATACGGACGGCGATTTAACCGGGCGGGAGCTGTTCGAGGTGAAGGGCTTCACCGCAGAGACCTTTATTCTGCTCGCGAGCAGCTTTACGAGCGGTCTTGCCTCACTCGCCATGCATAAAGGCAGCAAAAAGCAGCTCCTTGGCTGGCTTGCGGTTACCGTTTTGCTCGGGTTGTCATTTGTAGGACTTGAGATCACAGAGTTTGCCAAGATGGCGTCCGAAGGGGCAAAAATCTCAACGAACGGGTTTCTCTCTTCCTTTTTCACACTGGTCGGTACGCACGGCCTTCATGTATCCTTTGGATTGATCTGGATGATCGGTGTGATGGTGCAGATTGGCCGTCATGGCATTGACTCGCTGACAAAAGAAAAGGTCACCATCGTTGGACTGTACTGGCACTTTCTCGATGTGGTCTGGATCTTCATCTTTACCGTCGTCTATTTGCTGGGGGTGATGTAAATGGGCAGTCATGAAAACCACGGTTCAGCCAAAACGTATATTCTCGGATTCTTGTTTTCGCTGCTTCTAACGGCCATTCCGCTGTGGCTCGTGATCCAGCATGTGATGAGCAAAACGGTGCTGACCGTTTCAATATTGTTGATCGCCGTGCTTCAATTGATCATCCAATTCTTCTTTTTCATGCACATCAGGGAGGGTGAGAAGCCAAGGTTTCATGTCATGGCACTCGTGCTCGGAGCGGTCATGGTGTTCACCATTGTCGCCGGCTCCATCTGGATCATGACCTTCAACTCTCAAGTTCACTAAGGTGAAAGACCGTCCCCTTGGTGGATCCGGAGGTTGGGAGGTTTAGGGCGGAGAGGAGATGCTGAACAAAAAATTGTTTGTTATGATATCGAAAAAGATATAGCAATATTAAATGTAAAAGATATGGATATCAATCATCAAGGATACAGGAGTTACCCTTCTACCCATACGGCTGTGGCCGTGTGGTTTTTTTGATGCAGGGCAGAATACTGTCCAATCACACACATTTTACAAACCTATACTCCCTGTCTCGAAAAACCCTCCTTTTGGCCTAGGAATTTATTCCATCAAGTGATTGTAATACTTTTTCATTAAATATATCATTATGTTTAATATATTGTTAGAAAATTCAATTTATTGAAAAGAGGTGTAACTATTTGTCAGAAACGGCGAACTCTGAACCTGAAGGAACGGCAATGGACTCGCAAGACCCCTTACTTTCCCTATCCAACCTCTCACCTAGAATCGACGTCTATCCTTACTATTACCACATGACCCTGCCCGGAGCAGAAAACGATTGTTTTTTGCGAAAGGGCACGGTAGAAAAACTGATCAAAGCAGCCAATTACTTACCTCAAAATTTAAAGCTGGTCATCTTCGACGGCTGGAGGTCCTATGAAACTCAGCTCGCGATCTATGAAGCCATTAAAGCACACCTCGAAACCCGAAACCTCACCAAGGAAAAAATGCAGGAAGAAATCTCTAAATATGTGGCAATTCCGACCCGTGATCTGAATAAGCCTGCACCGCACCTTACCGGTGGAGCGGTGGATTTGACGATCGCGGACGAGAACGGATGGCTCGACATGGGGACAGACTTTGATGATTTTACCGAAAAGGCAGAGCTTGAGTGGTACGAGAAAAAGCACCAGCTGACCCGCCAGGAAGAAGCCATTCGGGACAACCGCCGGCTGTTGCGAAAGGTGATGGAGGGAGCAGGATTTGTCTCCAACTCCGAGGAGTGGTGGCATTATGACTACGGAAATCGGAGGTGGGCGAACGCAACAGGAAACAGCATTATTTATTTCGGTATTCAAAAAAATTAAAAAGTGATGGAGGAGAATGATGAAAAGAAAACTTAGCCTTCTGCTCTTTGTAGTGATGATTCTTGCTTTGTTATCGGCCTGTGTGAAGAATTCAAACGCTACACCATCCAGTAGCGAAGGTACAAAGGGCTCAAATGCGTCAAATGGAAAGGATGTCCTGACGATTGCCACGACTGCGGATCAGGGGACGCTTGACCCGGCGGTGACGATGGATAATTCCGCATGGAAACTTACATATCCGGCCTATGAGCGCCTTGTGGAATATGACGGAGGAAGCACAAAAGTAAAGCCTGGTCTCGCAAAGGAATGGAAAGTAAGCAAAGACGGCAAGACGTGGACGTTCACCCTGAACGAAGGCCATAAATTTGCCGATGGAACCCCAGTGGACGCACAAGCGGTCCAAAAAAGCTTTGAGCGCCTCAAGAAAGTCGCCAAAGGCCCCTCGGAAGTATACAGCCTCGTTTCCGAAATCAAGGCTGAGAATCCAACAACCATCACGTTTAAACTCAAAGAAAATTTTCCGCCCTTTTTATCCACACTGGCTGCCAACTACGGCAGCATCGTAAACCCGAAAGTCATGGATCATGAACAGAATGGTGACGCAGGACAAAACTATCTGGCGACCACGACCATGGGAAGCGGCCCTTATAAACTCGCAAAATGGAAAAAAGGCGAGTATGTGAGACTCGATCAGAATAAATATGCGGCCAAAAATCCCGCGTTCAAAAAGGTATATTTTAAAATTGTAGCCGATCCTTCTGCACAGCGCCTCCAACTGGAAAAAGGCGAGATCGACATCGCAGAAGGCATTCCGGTCGATCAAATCAACAGCGTGAAAAAGATGAAAAACGCCACGCTGCTCCAGGAGCCAAGTCTGCTCGTGGAATATGTATACGTGAACTCGACCAAAGGCAATAAAGCTCTTCAGAACAAAAAGGTCCGCCAGGCTTTAAACTACGCCATCGACTACAGTAAGCTGATCGACGCGGTACAGCAAGGATACGGAACACAGATGCGCGGCCCGATCCCGAAAGGATTGTGGGGCCATGACGGTCAAGCACAGCAGTACAAGTATGACAAGGCAAAAGCGAAATCGCTGTTAAAAGAAGCGGGAGTGTCGAACTTGAGCCTAGACCTTCTGTATTCTGACAACAAAACCTGGTGGGAGACGGAAGCATTGACGATTCAGTCGAACCTGAAGGACATTGGAATAAAGGTCAACCTGAAAAAAGTAGCCTATGCCACCTCAAGGGAAATGATTGATAAAGGTGATTTTGACTTGGCGCTTGGAATGTGGAGCCCTGACTTCGGGGATCCGTATGCGTTCATGAACTACTGGTTCGATTCCAAGAACTTCGGGCTTGCCGGTAACCGTGCGTTCTATAAAAACAACACCGTCGATCAGAAGCTGAGAAAAGCAGCGACATTAAACGATGAGAAAAAACGTGTAGCACTTTACCAGGAGGCTCAGCGTATGGTCATTGATGACGCGCCGTACATTCTCTTGTATCAGAAAGACTTCTTGCTGCCAATGAGTAAAGATGTCAAAGGATTTGTGTACAATCCGATGCTCGAGAGCATGTACAACCTTGGAGATATGTCCAAATAACAGAGAATCGGAGTGTTGAACGATGAAGAAGATGATCTTAAACCGTATGGGCCTCCTTCTCTTCGTAGTGTTTGGCGTCACTTTGGTCTCCTTTTTGCTGTCACACGTCATTCCGGGCGATCCAGCCCGGATGATGGTAGGGCAGCGGGCAAATGAGGAAACACTGCAGCAAGTACGCCAGCAGCTCGGTTTGGACCAGCCCCTTTGGGTTCAATATGAAACCTATATGAAAGGGATATTAAGCGGGGACCTCGGTACGTCGATCCGTACGCAAAAACCGGTCCTGGATGATCTGGAAGCCTTTTTCCCTGCCACGATGGAACTGGCAGTGATTGCATTTATCTTTGCTTTAGGCATCGGCATTCCTCTTGGTGTGCTGGCGGCTGTCAAAAAGAACAGCATATGGGATCATGCGAGCCGGATCTTTTCTATCAGCGGTGTCTCGACACCGGTGTTTTGGAGCGGTCTTGTTGTCATTTTGTTTTTTTACGGGTATCTTGGATGGTTTCCAGCGAACGGGCGCTTGGACATCAGCATCCATCCGCCGACTCGCATTACAGGTTTTTATATTTTGGACAGCCTCTTGAGCGGGGATATGGTCGCACTGAAAAGCAGCCTTCATCATATTCTTCTGCCGGCCATCGTGCTGTCCTATGCGCAATTAGCGGTCATCACCCGCCAGGTGCGGGCCAGCATGCTCGAGATCATGGAGCAGGAGTACATCCGTACGGCGATCGCCAACGGTATTCATGGGCCATTCCTGTTCTTCCGTTATGCCCTAAGGAATGCCTTGATCCCCACGATAACGGTCGTTGGAATTTCCTTTGGCTCCTTGCTGGGAGGGGCAGTAGTAACAGAGACGATCTTCGGGTGGCCGGGAATGGGAAAATACGTGGTCGACTCCATTGCTTATCTTGATTTTCCGGCCATGATGGGCTTTACGCTGCTGATCGCCGTCGGATACGTCATCATCAATCTTATCGTGGATCTTACGTATTACGTGCTTGATCCACAGATTAAAGGATAGGAGGGAGGACATGGAAACACCTCTGCACAGAGAAACAAGCCAGCCCAAGCAGATTAAGGCTGTTCACCCTTTCTGGTACAAGCTGAAACAAAATCGGATGACGTGGGTGGGGTTAGGCATCCTGGCGTTTATCGTAATCTGTTCCTTGTTCGCGCCTGTCCTGACCTCCTACAACCCTACGCAGATTGATATCTCGCAAAAGTTTCAGGCGCCATCCATGCATCACTGGTTTGGTACGGATGAAGTAGGAAGAGATATTTTAACAAGGATCTTGTACGGAGCAAGGATTTCACTTGGCGTAGGGATCACCGTCATCATTATTGCAAGTATCATTGGAATTCTGATCGGGACCGTTTCCGGTTATTTTGGCGGGATCATGGATTTGGTCATCATGCGGATCATGGATATGGTCATGGCCTTTCCGACCCTCATTCTCGCAATGGCTCTTGCTGCCGCTTTAGGACCGAGTCTGCAAAACGCGATGCTTGCCATTGCGATTGTCAAGATACCGGTCTATGTCCGGCTGGCGCGGGGTGAGTCTCTTGTCATCAAGGAAAAGCTTTTCGTCAAATCTGCAGAGTCATTCGGAATCAATCCATGGCGGATCATTGTCAAACACATCGTTCCAAACTCGGTATCACCGGTCATCATTCAGGCCACACTTGATGTGGGCGACGCGATCCTCATGATTGCCACGCTCGGTTTCCTTGGATTGGGAGCACAGCCGCCGGCACCTGAATGGGGGGCCATGATCAGCATCGGCTGGAAGTACTTGCTGGATTACTGGTGGTATCCGGCGTTTCCAGGACTATTTCTCTTCCTGTCTGCAGGTTCTTTAAATTTAATCGGTGACGGGATCCGCGACATTCTGGATCCAAAAGCCGGGCGCTAGGAGGGCCGCATCATGGTATTGGAGATGAAAGATTTATGCGTCGATTTTACAGGTATGAGAGGGAAGGTGCAGGCTCTCCGCAATGTCAGCCTTTCGATTCATAAAGGAGAAATTTTAGGAGTAGTAGGCGAGTCGGGATCAGGAAAATCGGTCACTGCTTTATCCATTCTTGGTCTGCTCGGCTCCAATGCCCATATCTCAAAAGGAGAGATCTCCTATTTGGGCAGAGATCTTCTTAGCCTTGGTAAAAAGGAAATGCAGAGCCTCCGGGGCAAAAAAATCGGCATGGTGTTCCAGGAGCCGATGACCGCCCTGCATCCGACGATGAAGGTAGGGAATCAGCTCGCGGAAGTGATCAAACGGCACAGGGAGGTTTCAAAAAGAGAAGCAAACCTGCTTGCCGTTCAAGCGTTAAGGGAGGTGCACATCCATGATCCGGAGCTTGTGGCGAAAAAGTATCCGTTTGAACTGAGCGGCGGCATGCGCCAGCGGATCGTGATCGCCCTTGCGATGTCCGCGCCTCCTGACCTGCTGATTGCGGATGAACCGACGACCGCTCTGGATGTGACTATTCAGCAGGAGATATTACAATTGATCAAAGAGCTGAACTCGAAAAGAGGGACGTCTGTCCTTTTGATCACACACGATCTGGGCGTTGTGTCCAAGGTGTGCGATCGGGTGATGGTCATGTACGCGGGTGAAGTGGTGGAGGAAGGGAAGACGGAAGCGGTCTTGAACGCACCCTCTCATCCGTATACAGAAGCCCTGCTGCACGCACTTCCTGATCGGGCGGATCCCGGACAGCCGTTACAAGCGATTCCAGGTGAGGTTCCGGATCTGCAAAACCGCCCCGTCGGCTGTGCCTTTGCCTCCAGATGCAGCAAAGCCATGGATATATGCAGTGTTTCTGCACCAGCGCTTGAGCCGGTATCCGGCAACCGTTCAGCCGCCTGCTGGCTAAGGGGGACAAGACATTGAGCACACTCATTCAATTCGAAAAAGTGGAGAAGTCGTTTTCTAAAGGACAACATGTGATACGGGCGGTCAGTAACGCGAATTTTTCTGTTAAAAAGGGCAGTGTTCTCGGACTGGTCGGTGAATCCGGTTCGGGTAAGAGCACACTGGGCAAGATGCTCATCGGCTTGGAAATGCCATCAGAAGGAACGATCCATTATCAAGGAAATCCGTTATGGAAGAAGAACAAATTTAAACGCCCCCGTCCAGGTGAAATCCAGACCGTGTTTCAGGATCCGCAGTCTTCGCTTGATCCGAGGATGCGCGTAAAAGATATTATCCTCGAGCCGCTGCTGGCACTGGACAACAAGCAGAGAGAGGAGAAAGGTGAAAGCCTGCGCCTTATTTCTCTCGTGAAGAGGGTTGGATTAAAAGCCGAACACCTTGACAGGTATCCGCATGAGTTCAGCGGAGGCCAGCGGCAGCGGATTGCCATTGCCCGTGCGCTCATCACTGATCCTGCGTTTATCGTGCTGGACGAACCGACCTCCGCACTGGACGTATCGGTGCAGGCACAAGTGCTGAATCTGCTAAAAGATCTGAAGAAAGAACGAGGGCTGACGTATCTCTTTATTTCACATAACATGTCGGTCATCCGGTACATGTGCGATCAAATTGCCGTCATGTACAAAGGGCAGATCGTGGAGATGGGGCCATCCGCGGAGCTTTTCGAGCGGCCGCGTCATCCTTATACGAAAATTTTGCTCTCTTCTTTGCCTGGTCTATTTGAGTCAGCGGATGAAGGAAAATTGGGTTTTGCAAACCCTTCAGAGGTAAAACCGGGTCATGAAGCCTGTGTGTTCTATGATCGGTGTCCTTACCGTATGGAGGCCTGCCTTAAGGCACCAGCTTATCGAAACGAAACGGACGAGCATGGATTTGCCTGTCATCTGAAAAAGTAGAGGAGGGATGTGTTTGATTCAGGGAGGACGGCTACGAGAATTACGAAAGCAGCGCAACTTTACGCTGCAGGAATTTGCGGTGCAAACCGGATTAAGCTCCAGTCTGCTGTCCCAGATTGAGCGGGGGCTTGTAGACCCCACGGTCAGTACGTTTTGGAAGATCTGCAGCAGTCTGAGCGTCCCTCTTCATTATTTTTTTCAAGGTGCAGAAGAAGATGAGCTTGTTGTAAGGAAAAATCAGCGGCGATTGATTCAGTTGTCTGATGAAAAGGTACGATACCATGAACTGACGCCCAATCGCGGCGGAAAACTCGATTTCCTGATGGTCGAGATCGAGCCGGGGGAAATGAACGAAGCAGAGCTTGTTTCACACCAGGGCCACGAATGCGGAATCGTGCTGAAGGGGGAACTGAAGGTGATTTTAGGAGAAAAAGAGATTCATCTTCATGAAGGAGACAGTATTCACTTCCCGAGTATAACGCCTCACCGTTATATCAACCCCGGGGAGAGAATGTCAGTGTCCATTTGGGCGATGACGACGGTATAGAAGAATAAAAGAACGGCCGCTTGTTAACCAGCGGCCGTTCTTTAACGTAAATGTACTGCAGTTGTGTCTTTATATCTTTTTTGGTGATCAGCAAGCCTGATTGACCCAGAAAACTTGCAGCAGCTTAAATAGTAATCATCCGATGACAGTACCCAAGATGGTCATTATTAAATCGTCAATGTCACAGGCTCTGTAATTATAGCCCCGTAAAAACCAGCTATAGCTTGGATGATTTCTATAGACAAACTTATGGCCGGACCAGAAAGAATGACTTTCAAGTTCACTTTCTCGCCCTCAATGAGATGGTCGATGACTTCATCCGCATTCCATGTTCCTTCGCCCTCATTGCATTTCAGCCAGCAAAACGATAAGCCGGATAAAAAGTGTTCGAGCGTTTGCGGGGTACGCTCCAGGACCTCAATCGCTTCCTTCATCCTAAAATTCATGCCGCCACTCCTTTCTGTCATTGACATTAAACGGAACGAGCAAAAACTCCTCCATCCAAAAACGAGTAAAAACCCCACTCCCTGCTAGCAAACTAGCAAAAGGGCGGGGTTTATCATTCAATCCATCATAGGGCTTGCTGACTTCTCCTCATATTTGCTTCTGATCGCATCATTTCTTCTTTTCAATAAAAAATAGGATGCGATGACCAATGCAGTTACGAGCAATGTGAGCAGCAGCTGTGAGCGCATGGAACTGATCAACGCCATGGACACGAGGATAACGGTAATACTAAGGATGACAAAATAGGACAAGCCTGGAAAAAGCCACATTTTAAGTTCGAGGTCTTCACCGTTCGCTTCCGCCCGCCGCCGGATCACGATGTGAGAGATGGCGATGGCCAGATACACGATCAGCGCGATGGCGCCGGATGCGTTAACAAGAAACTGGAAAAGCTTGTCCGGTGATACAAAGTTAAAGATGGCGGCGATAAATGCAACGATGGTTCCTGCCCATACCGCCCGGACCGGAACGCCTTGCTTGCTCAGCTTGAGGAATCCTTTTGGCGCATCTCCCCGCTGGGCAAGAGAATAGATCATACGTGAGTTCGTATAGAGCGCCGAGTTCAAACACGATAGCACCGACGTGAGGACGACAATGTTCATGATGAGTCCTGCACCCGGGATGTTGACCATCTTCAGCATCGTTACATATGGGCTTTCCAGCGCGGTTGTGGAGTTCCACGGCAGAAGGGTGACGAGTATGGCCACGGAACCGATATAGAAAATAAGAATACGCCAGACCACGCTTTTGATGGCGATTTGGATCGTCTTTTTTGGATTTTTTGACTCGCCAGCCGCAATGGCCGCGATCTCAGCTCCAAAGTAGGCGAAGATCACCGTCGCTACACCAAGGAAGATCGAGCTTAAACCGTTTGGCGCAAAGCCACCTCTTCCGAACAAGTTTTCTGTGCCCGGAGACTTGATGCCCGGGAACAAATGAAAGATGATGGCTAGGCCGATCCCCATGAAGAGCGAGATCGCGACGATTTTAATCAGTGCAAACCAGTATTCGAATTCACCGAACGATTTGACGGAAAAGATGTTCGTCATGGTGAGCAGTACGGTTAGAACAAGGCTCCATGTCCAGATCGGAATAGAAGGGATCCATCCGTGAACGATCGCTCCGCCGGCTACAGCCTCGATGGCGATGACGATGACCCAGAAGAACCAGTAGAGCCAGCCGATGGTGTATCCTGCCCAAGGGCCGATGGCTTCCCGGGAGTAGGTGGCAAATGAACCGCTGTCCGGATTGCGGGCAGCCATCTCGCCAAGCATACGCATGAGGAACACGACGAGTATGCCGGCAAATGCATAAGACATGACGGCTGCAGATCCGGTAGCGTTGATGACGGAGCCTGCGCCGACAAAAAGCCCGGCTCCGATAATGCCTCCTAAGGAGATCATCGTGATGTGCCTTGTTTTCAGTTGTTGCTGCAGTCCTTCTTTATTCTTCAATCGTTTTCGCCTCCCTGTCTTTATCGTGATACGAGGTTCTAACTGCTATAAGCCAATGGAAACGTATTTCACTTCCAGATATTCTTCGATTCCAAAATGGCCGCCTTCCCGGCCCAATCCGCTCTGCTTTGTTCCACCGAACGGTGCTTGAGCGACAGACGGCAGTGCATCGTTCAACCCGATGATGCCGTAGTCGAGCTCTTCGGAATGGGTAAGGGCTTGACTCAAGTTCTCAGTATAAACATAGGCCGCCAGGCCATAAGGTGTATTGTTGGCGCGCCCGATCGCCTCTTCAGCCGTTTTGAACGTGGCGATCGGTCCCAGCGGTCCGAATGTTTCTTCCTTCATACAGAGCATGTCATCGCTAGCGCCCGTGATGACGGTCGGCTCCATGAACAGGGATCCGGCTGGAGCATCGCCCCCGCAAGCGAGCGTTCCGCCTTTTTCTATTGCGTCCCGCGTGTGCTGTTTTACTTTTTCAACCGCTTTTTGATCAATTAACGGCCCGATATCCGTTCCGTCTTCCAACCCATCTCCTATTTTTAACTCAGCGACCGCTTCTACAAAAGCAGTACTGAATTCGTCGGCGATCGATTCCTGAACATACACGCGGTTCGTGCAGACACATGTCTGGCCGGCATTGCGGTACTTGGAGGCCACCAATCCCTGCACGGCCTTTTCGATGTTGGCGTCTTCCATTACGATAAAAGGAGCGTGTCCGCCAAGTTCAAGCGAGATTTTTTTACAGTATCGGCGGCTTTCCGCATGAGCAGTTTGCCGATTTCAGTCGACCCTGTAAACGAGATCTTCCTCACGCGTGTGTCCTCCATCCAGGCGTCTGAAATTTCAGCTGCGTCGCCGGTTACGACCTGAAGCACGCCTTTTGGAATGCCCGCCTTCTCTGCAAGTTCCGCCAGGCGGATGGCCGTTAACGGTGTTTGTTCCGCTGGCTTGACGACGGCCGTACATCCGGCAGCAAGTGCGGGCGCCACCTTTCTTGTAATCATAGCCGCCGGGAAATTCCATGGCGTAATCGCGGCGATGACACCAACGGGCTGCTTCTGCACGAGGATCCGCTTGTCAGCATGGGAAGCGGGGATCGTTTGCCCATACACCCGCTTGCCTTCTTCCGCATACCAGGAAATGAAGCTGTTGGCGTACGTAATCTCGCCTGCCGCTTCTTTTAGCGGTTTTCCTTGTTCCTTTGTCATAAGGGCGGCCAGTTCCTGTTTGGATTCCTCAATGAGCTGGTACCATTTCATGAGCAGCTCCGCACGGTCTTCAGCCGTCCGCTTCGACCAGCTTTTGAATGCCTCATAAGCGGCATCTGCTGCGGCAAGAGCTTCTTTTCGTCCTCCGTTCGGAACGGTATCGACGACGGCGTTTGTTGCCGGGTTGGTTACTTCGATCAGTGATTGCATGAAATGAAATTCCTCCTGTCGTGTCTAGTTGGATGCAGAAACGGCTTTGCTTTCAACCGCTTCGATCGCCTCATCTAAAATCTGAATGAGCTCACCGATTTCCTGCTTATTGATGATCAGCGGCGGGGCGAAGACGAGCGTATCCTGGTTATCAAACACAACAGAACGCATGATGAGTCCGCGTTTCGCCGCTTCGGCCAATACTTTCGGCGCGAGGGGCTCAGGGAATCGTTCGTTTGTGTCTTTGCTCTTGACGAGTTCAACCGCCCCAATTAGTCCGAGGGCTCTGACGTCACCGACGATCGAACGTTCAGACTGGATCTGTTTAAAGCCTTTCAGCAGTTCTTCACCCATGACTCGGGCATTATCGATTAAGTTCTCCCGTTCGAGGATCTCAAGGTTCTTCAATGCGACCGCACAAGCCATCGGATGTCCGCTGTACGTGTAGCCATGAAGAAGCGTTCCTTCTGACAGTTCGATGAAATCTTTGTGCATCGTTTCCGAGATCATGACACCGCCAAGCTGGGCATAACCGCTTGTGATTCCTTTCGCGAAGCACATCATGTCAGGTGCAACGTCATAGTGGTCGATTCCGAAATACGTGCCTGTGCGGCCGAACGCGGTGATGACTTCGTCCGTGATAAATAGGATGCCGAACTCGTCACAGATGCTTCTGATTTCTTTAAAATAGCCTTCCGGTGCGATATGCACGCCGCCAGCTCCCTGAACCGGTTCCGCGATATACGCAGCGATCGTTTCCGGTCCTTCTTCCTGAATTTTGTCGCGGAGTGCCTGTGGTGAAAAATGATCGATATAATGAAAGTCGGGTGCGAGCGAATTTGTGAAATCACGAAATGGCTTAAGGCCTGTGGCGCTTGTTGCTCCCATCGCCACTCCATGATAGGACTGTGAGCGGGAGATGATCTTCTTGCGTTTCGGCTGCCCTTTTAAAATCCAGTAGTGGCGGGCGAGTTTATAAGCTGAATCGTTGGATTCGGAACCGCCTGATGTGAAGAAGGTAGCGGTTAAGTTTCCTGGTGCAATTTCAGCCAGCTTTGCTGCAAGTTTGATCGCCGGCTCGTTGCTGAAGGTCGCAAAGCAAGAGCTGTAGCCGAGTGTTTTCATCTGCTCGAAGGCGACTTGAGCGATTTCTTCGCGTCCGTGTCCGATGTTCACGTTCCAAAGGGAAGAGAGGCCGTCGATGGCAGATCTCCCTTTTAAGTCATACAATCGGACACCTTCACCCTTCGTTAAAATAAAATCAGGGCCGCTGGCCTGCTGTTGCTTGATTGAAGTCGTCGGATGCAAAAAATGCTTTTTATCAAGTTCTGCCAATTGTTCATAGGATTTTTGATTCTCCATCATAACCACCCTTTGCCAGTAAATTCTCACTTTTCTGATTTATAAGCGCTTTCGAAATATAGTTGCAAGTTTCGTGCCAAACGGTTTGACGGGGGTTTGCGTGGATCTGATTCAATTATGAATGAAATAATCGTAATGTTGATTCGTTTTTGAATTATTGATTCGTTTTTGAATCGATGTTGTATTTTTTAAGACGACGGACGACAGTGGGCTGGCTTAGCCCCAAATACTCCGCCATCTCATACGTGGATTTGCATTCCTTGTATGCCTGAAGCAGCCAGCTTCTTTCTACATGTTCCAATGATTCCTGAAGGGATGTGCCATGCGTCTCGAACTTCTCTATGCGTTTTTCCTCAGCTTTTTCGGTAAACGGAAGATGGTCCGGCAAGATGACTTTATTTTCAAGCGTAACGACAAGACGTTCTATCAGGTTCTCGAGCTCCCTCACGTTCCCTGGCCAATCATACTGCCAGAACGCTTTCAGAGCGGATGGGTGCATCGTTTTATCGGTATCGTATTTCTCGTTGAATTTTTGCAAAAACGCTTCCGTCAGCTGATGGATATCTTCCTTTCGTTCACGGAGCGCGGGAATGCTGATCGGCACGACATTCAGACGGTAAAAAAGGTCATCCCGGAAGGTCCCTGTCTTTACCATCGCCTGCAGATCACGGTTTGTTGCTGCGACAAGCCGGAAGTTGACCGTGCGGCTCTTCGTGCTTCCCATTCGTGTTACTTTCTTTTCCTGAAGCACCTTCAGTAATTTGACCTGAATCGATAGAGGAAGTTCACCGACCTCATCGAGAAAAAGAGTCCCCTGGTCGGCAAGCTCGATAAGGCCCATCTTTCCACGGCTCGCCGCTCCGGTAAATGCTCCGGCCTCGTAACCGAACATCTCCGATTCAAACAGGCTCTCAGGGATGGCCCCGCAGTTTACTTCGATCATCGGCTTGCCTTTTCGGTGACTGCCGTTATGAAGGGCCTTCGCGAAAACGGTTTTTCCAACGCCTGATTCCCCGTGAAGAACAACGGTCGCTTCGCTTTTTGCCACCTTATTCACGAGGCTCCATACGGTCTGCATCGCCTTGCTGTTGATAAAGACTTCAGAAGGAAGCCGATCACGTTCACGCAGCTGCTCGATTTCTGTCTCGTACTGTTCCATCTTTTGCTGCAGTTTTTCGTATTTGCCCTTCAGCTCTTCAATCTCCGTCATATCATGCGAAAAGCTGATTACCCTCGTAATCTTTTTTTCTTCATTAAAAATTGGCACGCCGCGGGTCATGATGATTTTCCCCGTCGCTGTTTTTTGCATAAAAGTAACGGGTGCTTTCTGCTGCAGCACACTGAGTGTTACAGACGGACTAAAAATCTTTTTCTGTTCCAGTTCTTTAACAGATGATCCAACCAGCTCTTCCGAAGCGATGCCGTACATCTCTTCGCTGTTTTTTACGGCACGCAAAATAATGCCCTCGCTGTCGGTAATGATGATGTTTTCCCCTGATTCGTTGATGATTCCTTCGATTTCGAGCTCCAGCAGCCTTAGTTTCTCACTCATACCTTATCTCTCCCTGACCAAATGCATCATTATTCTGATAAATTTTTAATTAGGATAACATAGATTACGAGTGACCTTTATGAAAATGCGGTGTTTGGCGAGTAATCCTTGTCGAATCGATCGTAACCTCACATAGCCAAGCATACATATCAATGAAGAATGTATTTCTGGCTTTTTTCATAGCGTAGTAAGGTCAAAGATAAGAAAAAATAAAGATATTGTGCTAACCTGTGGGTAGCGAAACGAAGAAAGGGATGTTATGAGTGGGAGTGGAACAAAAAGAAATAAAGCTTATTGCCCTGGATATGGACGGAACGTTGTTGAATGATGAGCAGGAGATTTCAGAAGGGAACCGGATGGCCATACGGGAGGCGCAGGCGGAGGGCGTCCATGTGGTCCTCAGTACAGGCCGGTCGCTCATGACGTGCCGTGATTATGCTAAATCATTGGAACTGAATTCATATCTTGTGACGGTGAACGGCAGTGAGGTATGGGACAGCAACGGAAACCTTATTGAACGAACGCTGCTTCATAACGATCATATCGAGGCGATGATGGAGCTAACGAAAAAGCACAGCGCACAGTTCTGGGCGGTTTCGACCGATAAAGTGTGGCGTGAAACCTTTCCGGAAAACTGCGCAGAGATGGAATGGCTGAAATTCGGCTTCAACATTGCTGATGACGAGGTTCGTAAACTCGTTCTCGAAGAACTGGCGAAAAACAAGGAGCTCGAGATCAGCAATTCCAGCCTGACGAACATCGAAGTCAATGCAGTCGGAATCAACAAGGCGAGGGCTCTCGACCGTGTGTGCCGGGATCTTGGCATCACGATGGACCATGTCATTGCGATGGGAGACAGCCTGAACGATATCGCGATGATTACAGAAGCTGGGATTGGCGTGGCGATGGGCAATGCGCAGGATGTTGTAAAAGACGCTGCCGACTGGGTGACAGGCACCAACGTGGAAGATGGTGTCGCTCAGGCGATCCGGCATTGGGTGCTTTAAAATGGGAAAACCATTCAGACGTTGTCTGGATGGTTTTTTTTACGGCTGCCAGTCGGTAATTGCAGCGAAATACGCCTTAAGTCTTATTTGGAAATACAGCCAGGGTACATTTCAGAAAACCGGGCAGGCCAGTAAGATAGGATTATGAAAAATCTTACAGGAATATTTACTTTTTTTGGTTTATATATCCTTAAAATGTAAGTATACTGTATATGGGCTTTTAGTCTGCCTTAAATTTCGAACAAAAGCAGCAGACAGTCCGTCATACATATGGGGAGGAAGGTGCAACCAGGGTTTGTTTGTTCTGACAGCTCTATACTAATCAAAATGGGGAATGGTGGGAAACGTATGCAGTTTATAACAAATTGGGCTTTTCGCAATAAAGCGCCGGTCACACTGTTGGTCATTATTGCGCTTATTATTGGTGTGGTCAGCTATTTCCGCTTACCGATGGAATTTTTGCCGGAAGCGGACAATCCACAGGTGAGTGTCGTGACGCTCGCACAAGGATATGACGCAGGATCCATGACAGACAAAGTGACCGAACCAGTGGAACAGGCTGTTGCAGGTGTTAAAGGCAAGTCTTCGGTCCTGTCATCAACTGGTGATGGATATTCTCAGATTACGATTAATTTTGATTCAAAAACAAACATGAAGGATGCAAAACGAGAGGTTTCTGAAACCGTCAGCTCTCTCCAGTTTCCTGAAACCGTCGGGAAACCGCAGGTGTCTCAGCTGAACACCTCCATGATTCCGATCGGCCAGGTTTCCTTTACCTTTGATGATGGTCTGACAAAGGCCAATATGGAAAAGGCGAAAAAGAATCTGCTTCCGCTTTTCGAAAATAAGAAAAGCCTTGCCCAAGCCAGTATTTTTGGTGAGAGCACACCGAGTGTGGAAGTGAAGCTGGATACGAAGAAATTGAAAGAAAAGAAGGTTCCCGTCAACAGTGTGATGACCGTTCTTCAAGGGCAGAATGCTTCAGTTACTGCCGGCGGGGCAACGATTGACGGGAAGAAAAGCACGATCAATGTGACGGATAATCTAACATCCATCAGTGCGCTGGAAAAACTGGCCGTTCCGGTTCAATCCATGAATCCAACAGCACCAGTCGTTCAATTAAAAGATATCGCAACGCTTGAACGCAAAAGCACTGAAAATACGGTGCTGCGCATCAATGGAAAAGAAAGCATGGCTGTCACCGTATTTAAAGAAAACCGTTCAAGTGCGGTGACCGCCAGTAAAGATGTGAAGGCTGTCGTAAAGGAAATCAACAAAGACTACCCTGGTGTCAAAGCAGATACTGTTTTTACAACGGGTGACATGGTTGAAAACTCTGTAAACAGCATGATGAAGGAAGTGCTTCTTGGTGCTCTTTTTGCGACGATCGTTATTCTTGTCTTCTTGCGCAGGGTAAAGCCTACATTAGTGACCATCGTGTCCATCCCGCTTTCTCTTGCCATCACGCTCTTGCTGCTCTGGCTGTCAGGCGTTACGCTGAACATCCTGACGCTTGGAGGAGTGGCGGTAGCAGTTGGACGCCTTGTCGATGACAGCATCGTTGTCGTCGAAAATATTTTCAGGCGAAGCCAGAACAAAGCCTTTACAAAAGAAAATGTTCTGGAGGCTACTGCAGAAGTATCACGTGCGATTACGTCGTCGACTCTGATCACCGTAGCAGTGTTCCTGCCAATGGGGCTTGTCAACGGTTCACTGAAAGAGTTCTTATTGCCGTTCGGCCTCACGGTGACATATTCACTTCTTGCTTCACTTTTAGTTGCATTGGCCGTCGTTCCGTTATTGAGCCAGGGCATGCTGAAGAACATGAAGCTTCCTGCCCACTCTGAACCAAAACGCTATTTGAATCTATTAAAATGGTCGCTGAATCATAAGTACGTCCCGATCATTGTTGCTGTGGCCGTGCTTGTAGGTTCCATCGGCTTGTACATTTCCCTGCCGAAGGGGGCCATCAGTGCGAAGGATGCCAGTATGGTTTCCGTAAAAATGGAGTTTCCGAGCAACGCGCCTGAAGAAACCATTAAACAGCGTATGCTTGCCTTTGAAGATAAGCTGTCGGCTTTTAAGGGATATGATTATTTGATCACCCAGTACGGAGCCAGTGAAGATGAAGCGAAATACGGCAGCGTCAGCAATCCGGATACCGTTACTTTCACAGTCGTCATGAAAGAAGATGCAAACGCTGATACCTTTATTAAGAGTGTAAATAAAGCGAAGAAAGAAGAGAATGGAGTAAACATTACGGCTTCTGCCGGTTCCATGTTCGGAGGGGGTTCCGGAGGTTCTGAAATCACCTACGACATCAGTGGAAACGATCCTGATGAGCTTCTAAGCACCTCTAAAGAACTGATGAGCAAAATAAAAGAAGTGGACGGAGTGAAGAAGGTCTCAAGCAACCAGGATAAGACCGCTCCTGTCTATACAGTTAAAGTGAACACCGAGAAAATGAACACGGAGCAAGCGGCACATCAGGTCGCTTCACTCATCCAGCCGATGCCGATCGGTTCCATCACCTTTGATGGGAAAACAACGCCAATCATGCTGGATTCAGGGATCAATCCTTCCAAGGCGTCTGATCTGAAGGATCTTTCCATCCAGACAGCGCAAGGCATTGTGCCGCTTTCCAAAGTGGCTCAGATTACTGTGGAAGACAAACCGAGCACGGAGCTTCATAAAGACGGCAAACCTTACATCCGCATCTCTGCAGAAGTAAAGCCTGAGAAGCTGTCCGCCTTGTCAGCTGCTATCGATAAAAAAGTGAAAAAGGTCGATCTGCCAAAAGGCGTGAGCATGGAGCAGGGCGGAGCTGCACAGCAGCAATCCAGCGATTTTGCTGACCTTGGTCTCACGATGCTTGCTTCCATTTTAATCGTGTACCTGATTATGGTGATCACGTTTAAAACGTTCCGCGCGCCGCTCTCTATTTTAATGACACTGCCGCTGGCTTCCATCGGCGCGGTTCTCGGATTGCTGATTTCAGGAGTACCGGCTGATCCGACTGCATTGATCGGCGGACTCATGCTGATAGGTATCGTCATCACGAACGCGATCGTACTGATCGACCGAGTGAAGCAGAACGAAGAAACAATGATCATTCGGGACGCGATCATCGAAGCGTGCGGTACACGTCTCCGCCCGGTCATCATGACAGCGGTCGCTACCATTTTCGCCATGCTTCCGCTTCTGTTCGCTCATTCCGAGGACGGCAGCCTTGTCTCCAAGTCACTGGCCGTCGTTGTTATTGGAGGGCTCACAGGCGCAACTATTTTAACGCTTGTTATCGTTCCAGTCTTCTACGAGCTGCTTCATTTTAGAAAGTCAAAACGCCAACGCATCAAAATGTCCCAAGAAACTCAGCCGTTGAAGGAGAGCATGTAATCTTGATAAAGGCCAGTGCCGATCGGGCACTGGCTTTTTCCTTTTGACAGGAAGCCATTACTTGTAGATATTGGCGATGACCACACCAAGCACAGCAAGAATGAGAAACACAAAAGCCATCCCCGGGGCCTTGGCTCTGTAATATAAAAAACCGGCATATACGAACACGAGTGATACCCCAATGATAAGGATGGGGAAATGAGGCAGGACGTACCGGTCAAATGAATCAAAGGAAGACACCAAAAATATCGCCTCTTTTCTGTAGGGGTTGTCTTATAACTATATAATACCAATCATTGTCTTTGCTGCAATGAAGGGATGAAGAGGGACTCGATAGCTGTTCAATCAGAACTCAAGCAAGATAACAAAAAAACCTGCCGCAGCAGGTTTTTTTAATTTCTGATTTTGGAAAGCAGGCGGAGCATTTCGAGATATAGCCAGACGAGTGTAAGCATCAATCCGAATCCTGCGTACCATTCCATATATTTTGGCGCCCTCTGTTCCACGCCTCTTTCAATAAAATCAAAATCAAGCACGAGGTTGAGAGCGGCTACACCCACAATGACGAGACTGATGATAATGCCGACTACACCGGTTTCATGGATAAAAGGAACATGCAGTCCGAAAAATCGAAGAACAAAATCAACCAGATAAACGATGAAAATACCGAGAGTCGCCGCCATGACGCCAAGCCTGAAATTTTTTGTAACTTTAATCAAGCCCAATTTGTACACGATCAAAAGCGCAAAGAGCACGCTGAACGTGAGCAGAACCGCTTGCGTCGTAATGCCTGATAATTTTGCTTCATACATGGCACTGATGCCGCCGAGGGCAAGACCCTCCAGCATGGCATACAGAGGTGCTAAAAACGGTGATGCTTTTGGAACAAAAATGGTGATCAACGAAACGATGAAAGCTCCGATGACTCCTGCGAGCAGAAGCGGCGCCACTTGTTTCCCATCAAAATATTGATTCCACGTGTAAAAGGCTGTGGCACATAACAAAACGAGCAGGATGAACGTTTTATTCACCGTTCCCTGAAGTGTCATAGGATGATCCATCCCCTGGCCTTTTAGCTTGGAAAACGCGGAGTCTTTTAAACTAGGATTAGAACTCCTCATCACGTAACCTCCTTTTACTAAACTATACTATAGACGTGCTTCTTTTAAACCTTTCTTAGCAAAAGAAAGGTGTTTGGGGGCTTTTTTATGGGCTTTTTGAGAAGAAAGTAAATCATATTGAGTAAATTTCACGAGACAGAACCGGAAACGCGGGTTTTTTTAGCTGGTTTCAGTTGATATGTTTGGAAGAGGGGTGCCAAAGCTGCTCATCTTAGGTGTTGGACCGTTGCTTAGTTGTTTTTAGGTTCGATTTTTTAGGTTAATCGTTCAAAAATACCGATTTATGTTCAAAATCCATTCATTTTTGTTCAAATCCTAATGTGCAAGGCCTGAGCAGGTGAGAGAGCTTGTAATGAAATTGAAGGCAAGCACTTAGCGGTCGGGGAAAACCATCCAGTAGAACTGGGTGGTTTTTTGTATGGTTTGCCGGTGCAGATTCGGGGACGCTTTTATGAAAATGATGTGTTCTGCAAGTAAACCCTGTCGAACCGCAAGTAACAGCCCCGTTTCCGCAAGTAACTCATGTCGAACCGCAAGTAACGCGTCTGCCCTAGACTCAAAGGGCGGGTTGCCAGGATAACCTATTTGTTATATAACAGACTGTGATATAATTAGACTAAACTTTCTAATTATTTGATTTGTGGAGGGGATCAGTCGATGAATGTGCCAATGCTTTTGCCTCAATTTCTTGATCGTGCGGTAAAGTTGTATGGAAAAAAAACTGCAATAATTGGAGAAAAGCACTCCTATACCTATTATGAGGTGAATCAACGGGTTAACCAGCTCTCACGGGGGCTGCAGGAAGCTGGCATTGAAAAAGGAGATCGCGTGGGTTACCTTGCTCCGAACACGTCTGAGATGTATGAAGGATTTTACGGCGTACTGCAGCTGGGAGCGGTGATGGTCCCGCTCAATACGAGGCTTACTCCGGAGGATTATTTATACATACTGAATCACAGTGGAACAAAAGTGCTCTTTGTTCATCATGAGCTGGTGAACCAGATCGAGCCGGTGCGTAATCAGTTAACTGCAGTGGAGGAGATCATTGTTCACGGTCTTGAACAGGATAAGGATGGGCTGATCGCCTATGAGAAATGGCTGGACCAGTTCGATACCGCAGCGGTGGATCGTCCGGAGATGGATGAGAACGACCTGGCGACGCTTTTGTATACGAGCGGAACGACTGGCAAGCCGAAGGGTGTAATGCTGTCTCATCGCAGTAACTTTTTGCATGCGCTTACATCCATGCATCACCTGCGTGTTTCTGACCGTGATGTCCTGCTGCATGTGCTTCCGATGTTCCATGTCAACGGCTGGGGCTCTCCTTTTTACTATACGGCGAACGGGGCCACACAGGTTTTCTTGAATAAAGTAATGCCTGCAGAGATTTTTAGAAAAATGAAGGAGCATGGCGTTTCGGTGATGCACATGGCACCGACCGTTCTGAACAGCCTTTTGCAATATGCAGCAAATGAGGAGGAAGCTGTAAAAACGGCACAGGAGCTGCGGGTTGTCATTGCCGGTTCCGCACCGCCGCCAGCCTTTGTGAAGCGGGTGGAGGAAGAGTTGAATTGGGAATTTATCCAGGTGTATGGCATGACAGAAACTTCTCCACTGATTACGACCTCCATGATCCGGGACACGCAGGCTCATTTGCCGAACGAAGAGAAGTACCGTTTAAAAGCGAAAGCGGGATACGAATTTATTGGGAGTGAAGTGAAGGTCGTCAACGAAAACGGAGATGAAGTGGCCCACGACAGCAGGGAGATCGGTGAGATCGTCGTCCGAAGCAATACGGTCATGGAAGGTTACTGGAACAACCCGGAAGAAACGAGCCATGCGATCCGAAACGGGTGGTACCATACGGGGGATATGGCGGTCGTGGATGAGGAGGGCAACATTGAGATTGCCGACCGGAAAAAAGACATTATTATTTCAGGCGGGGAAAATATTTCGTCCATTGAAGTCGAGGGTGTTCTGTATGACCATCCTGCGGTTCTTGAAGCAGCAGTTATCGCAGTGCCGCATGAAAAATGGGGAGAAACCCCGCAAGCGGTCGTTGTCCTCCGTGAAGGGCATGAGGCGAGTGAGGACGAACTGATCACGTTCGCCCGCAGCCGTCTGGCTCACTTTAAGGCGCCGACGATCATCGTTTTTGCGGATGAACTGCCAAAGACCGGTTCTGGCAAAATACAGAAGGTGCATTTGAGGAAAGAGTACTGGAAGGATAAGGGACGGCTCGTTAACTAGCAGGTTTTGATCGTGACTGGTTATAAATACAAATGGTGTATTTCTCTGAAAATATGTATAATGGCACTTTAAGCGTTTAACGCGTTTCATGGTAATTCAATGCTAGAGGAAGGCAGGGGCAGCATGAAAAAAGATCATCAGGATTTAAAAAAGGGGTTATTGCCGCGTCACGTTCAATTTATCGCGTTAGCAGGGATGATAGGAACGGGTATTTTCAAAGGGAGCTCAGACACGCTCAGTTTGGCAGGGCCGAGTGTCGCATTAGCTTATTTATTAGGCGGGGCATTATTATTCATCGTTATGACAGCATTGGCTGAAATGGCCATTGTCTATCCTAATTTAAATGTTCAGAATCTCGTTTACAAAGCCTTTGGCCATCGGGTTTCATTTATTGTTGGCTGGCTTTACTGGGTGAACTGGGGCATTGTAACGGTTGTTGAAATATTGGCTGCGGGAAGCTTTTTGAAGTATTGGTTTTCCTCAGTGCCGTTATGGCTGTTAAGCTTGTTCTGCGCAGTCTTTATTATTGGAATCAATTTATTTCAAGTAAAGTATTATGGTGAGATTGAGTTTTGGTTTGCGGGAATTAAGATCGTTGCGCTTACAGCTTTTATCATCTTAGGGGCATGTATCCTGTTTGGACTGATTCCCAGCTCTATTGATCAGCCTTTGAGCAACTATACCGATTATGGCGGTTTCTTTCCTAACGGGATCGGCGGTATGTTGAGCGCGTTCTTAATCGTCATGTTCTCCTATGGAGGGGCAGAGCTGATTGGGGTAGCAGTGACCGAAACGAAGGATGCACAAAAAGTGCTGCCGAGAGTGATTAAAGGGACAGTGGGAAGAGTTGTGATTTTTTATATTCTCCCCATTTTGATCATCTGTGGTTTAATGCCATGGAACAAGGTATCCCTCGCTGAAAGTCCGTTCGTTCAGGTTTTCGATATTACAGGAATCCCTGGAGCAGGGCACATCATGAACTTTGTTCTTTTAACTGCCGTTTTATCAGCAGCAAACTCAGGGATCTATGCAACTTCCAGAACACTTTTTTCAATGGCACAGAGCGGTGAAGCGCCTAAAAAGCTGCTGAAGGTGTCCAAAACGGGTATTCCGATCAACGGCATTATTATTACATCCATCTGTATTCTAATCGGGGTCTTTCTCGCGTATATGACACCTGAAAAGATTATTGGCTATTTGATGACCATTCCTGGATTCACCATTCTTCTGATCTGGATTGCGATCTGTCTGGCACAGTTAAAGCTGCGCCGGCATTATGAGGAAAAGCCATTTTTCCAGGTGAGAGGCTTTCCTTTTACGACAATTCTCGGTGCTGTGCTATTATCGGTCATTTTTATTTTCTTCCTGTTCAATAAAGATAACATTATCGGTACAACGGTCTGTCTTATCATTGTGGCCGTTATTACTTTACTCGCTTTCTTACGTAAAGGTTCCAAAAAAGAGTCGATCGATTAATACAAAAAGAAGCAGCTGGCCTTGCAGCCGGCTGCTTTTTTTTATCCTGAATGAAAAAGGAAACACTCGAAAATCTGAATTTGACCCATAAAAAGAAGGTTTTCTATCATTATGGGGAACCTTTTTTTAAACACTAAATCGTAATATGAAGACA
This sequence comes from Fictibacillus sp. NRS-1165, assembly GCF_050468105.1. Lineage (NCBI taxonomy): Bacteria > Bacillati > Bacillota > Bacilli > Caryophanales > Fictibacillaceae > Fictibacillus > Fictibacillus sp. NRS-1165. The sequence goes on along the minus strand of NZ_JBDPNU010000027.1, from coordinate 6,564 downwards.
AAAGAGGGGTGTGAATGAAACTGTACTTTTCTGCTGTGAAATTTCTCTATGGAACAGTTGATGCAGTCAATTTTTATCGGTTGAATGCAAGGAAATCTGAAGGGCGGCAGCTAATTTCTTTATCATGAATTCAACGGTTATTATAAATTTCAGTAATTTAAAATTTAACAGAGATAAGTTTGTCAAAAGCATATCCTGTCTTCCAATATTTGGTTATAACGGAATGGCAAGGGGGGTGTCATTTGAAAAGAAAGTTTTATTTATGGGCATTGTTCTTAATCGTTCTTTTATTCGTTATTCCTCCATTACTGGCTCCCGTGATCCACAACGACACCAATCAAAAATCTGCGATACGAAATTATTTGGTGAAGGAGGGCCATCCCTACCAAAGTTTCGTTGCAAGAATGACGAGCAGGGGAAGAGATCAAGACCATGGTGAGAGGTATAAAGTCACTTGGCATGATTTTAGTAGTGATACCGGAATGACCCCTGCCATTTTCTATGTGAAGAAGAATAAAAAGGGCTATTATGTCGTATCAGCAGGAACCGGCCCCTGAAGATCGCAAGCCTGATCACGAAAAAAGCAGCGGACACTTGTCAGCTGCTTGTCTCATGCAGTAATTTTTGTTTGGCTGTATAAGCCATGTGGAAGTATTTGCTCGCCTTCTTATCATTTTCAGAGTTGTAGTACTCGGAGGCGAGCTTTTCGGCGTAGTCCTGGACATATCCCCATAGCTGGACGGATTCAAAATAGGGAAAGGCTGCAGCGGCCGTCTGTTCCAGCTGCTCAGCAGAGGAGGACTGGTTGTATTCGCTCAGGATGGAGAAATGGTGGATGTACTCCTCGTTTTGAGCATCACGGGCCATTTTCAGCCCTCGGATGATCCAGTCATCGGCAATGTCATGGTTTCTGAGTTTCACATGTTCCCGTGCGATCAGGAAGGTCGTCTTGTAGTCGGTCTCTTTGTCTTCAAATACCTCGGTCAATAGGGCGATCGCTTTTTCAGAAAGATTTTGCTCTGCATATAAAAGGCCGAGGTTGTAGCGGATCTTGAGCTCGAACGGTTCTTTTTTCAGGCTGTATGCACGAAGGATATCCAACGCAGATAGAAAATGGTGCTCGGCTTCCCGAAACTGTTTTAATGAGGTTGAGGCGAGACCGATCACATTTTCGCTGCCGGCGAGTTTCACTTCATAGCCGGATTTGTTCTCAAAGTATTCTTTTGCCTTGATGGCGTGGCGGACGGCGAGCAGTGGCTGACGTATGTGATAATAAAAGGTAGCGACTTTGTAGTTGAATTCCGCTTTTTCGATCTCATCAGGAAACTGGTTTAACATCTTTTCAGCCAGCTGATAGTGCAGCTTGGCTTCGAGATAGTTCCCGGTGTCTGTGGCATAGATCGCTTTGAAGAAGTGAAAGTAATAGGATAAAAAATCGTCTGTTTCCCTTTTTTTCTCTTCAACCAATTTGTTCAAGGTATACCGCGCTTCCCAAAGATCATTGACCAGAAGCTGATACCTGAAGCTTAACAAAGAGTAGTAGATAAAGAGGGTCTGTGTAGGATCGATTTCCATGTTCTCAATCTTTTCGTCAATTTCCAACTTCAATCTGCGGGATTCTACGAGGTTTTGTGAGAGAATTTCACGATACCAGCTGTTTAACAGCTGAGTCATCTGTTCCGTACTCGTCAGCTCTACTTCCATAGCGTACGCCCCACCCTTTAGCATAAATTTACAATTTAACACAATCTTAGCATAATCGTTATCTTTCCGATTGAGTAAATTGTCGTAATTAACTGAAAATTTTAACCTAACTTTTCTCCTAATTTTTTACTAGACAAGGGAGATTGGTCGGCAAGTCATAAAAAAGAGGGAAGGAGATCGCTCTCTTTCCCTCTTGCTGTTTTATGTTAAGGCCTGGGTGTGCAAACCTGCAACTCGAAAGTTACCCATTTGTCGTAGAAAATGTCTTACCGTGTTCCGCATTCGTAACTGCTGAATGATCCGCGATATAGCCACCAATCAATAAAGCACCAGCCAATGCAATACCTACAAGAGCACTTGTCATTTTCTTCATATTGACACCCCTCAATATTATTTGTTTTGTTTGTTCTGCTGAAGATTCCTCGGTACAGGATTTCAAAATCGAACGCTCCCGGCCTCCTTTGTCTTCAACAATATCTTACAATTTACAACAATAATAGCAAAGATTTTTAAATTTGCATTGGGTAAAATGTCGCAATTTACAAAATTTTCTTACATAACTTTTTTACTAATTTTTCCTTTGTTCTTGTTCTCAGACGGCGCGGTTAAAAAAATAACCAAAAAGATAGTCTCATAGTGGTATAGACAACCTTTCAGCAGAAGAATACCCTTTAAATGACATCTTAGGAAAGGAAAGGAATGAAAAAGAAAGGAGGAATAAACTTGAAAAAGTTAGCAGCCTGTATGCTGCTGGTTATTCTCTTCGCCGGAATCACTGCCCCATTGGCCGTCAGTGCGTCCAGCGAACACAGCGTGAAAATCCGTGTGATGAGCTATAACCTGCACTACGGAAACAGCATGGGGAATGTATATGATTTGAACGCCCAGGCTGAAGTGATCCGCCAGTCGGGGGCGGAGATCATCGGGCTTCAGGAAGTCGATGTTCATTGGGGCAGCCGGAGTTTGTTTGAAGACGATATGAAACTCCTTGCTGAAAAGCTTCATATGCATTACTTTTTCGCACCCATTTATGATCTGCCGCCGCTCAATGCCGGAGAGCCAAACCGCCAGTTTGGGGTAGGCGTATTGAGCAAGTATCCCATTGTGAGGGCAGTGAACCGGGAGATTACAAGACTGTCTACGCAAGTCCCCAACCCAGTTCCAGCTCCTGCACCTGGCTTTGCCCAGACCTTGATCAATGTTAAAGGGATCAAGCTCCATGTCTACTCTACACACCTTGATTACCGTGCGGATCCAGCCGTACGGGCTATGCAAGTGAACGATATGCTTTCCATATTGAAGGAGAGCTCCCGCCAGAAAATTTTATTCGGAGACATGAACGCTCAGCCGAATGCGCCCGAACTAAAGCCCCTTTTCAGCACTCTTCATGATACATGGAACAGCACAGAACTCGGGCTGACTTTTCCGGCGAACCATCCTTCATCCAAGATCGACTACATCCTAACCTCAACGCGTATCCGCTCAAGTTCTTCGTATATTACCAGCACACTTGCATCTGACCACCGTCCCATTATTGCTGATCTAGCCATACCGCGGCCGTTAAAATATAAGGAGGGAGTAAGATGACGAGCAAGTTCGTACGTGTTTTATTCATTGTTCTGGCCTTCATGATGGCTTTTCCAAGCCAGTCACTCGGCGCTTCAAGCCCGGGGAAGCATGGAAAAGGAGAGGGCTGGATCAAACGTATCGTGAAGCACATGACGGTGGAGGAGAAGGTAGGCCAGGTCTTTATCATTCATGTGTATGGCAAAACGGCTGAGGACCCGGCCTATGAACAAACCAACATCAAACAGAAACGCGGAGCGAAAAACTTCGTGGAAGCAATTGGGAAGTATCATCTGGGAGGCGTCATTTATTTCAACTGGACGGATAATATCGGCATCTCGGTGAATAAAGCCCAAGTGAACAAGCTGTCCAATGATATTCAAAAAGCAGCGATGAAACAAAGGATGCCGATTCCGCTGTTCGTTTCCACTGACCAGGAGGGTGGAGTTGTGGCGCGTGTAACGGAGCCAGGCACCGTTTTCCCTGGGAACATGGCACTGGCTGCGGCTCAATCCGCAGACTATGCCAAACAGTCCGCCAGCATCATGGGTCTTGAACTGAAAAGCCTTGGCATTAACTTGAATTTTGCTCCGGATCTGGATGTGAACGTGAATCCCAACAATCCGGTTATCGGTGTTCGTTCGTTTTCTGAAAACCCGGACGTTGTTTCCCGTTTGGGTGTCGCCCAGGTGAAAGGATATCAGGAGCAGAACATGATGGCGACCGCCAAGCATTTTCCGGGCCACGGTGACACCGATGTAGATTCCCATTCCGGTCTGCCCATCATCAACCACGATTTGAAGACACTGAATGAAGTTGACTTGAAGCCGTTTAAAGCTGCCATCCACTCAGGGATTGATGCGATCATGACCGGACATCTTGTTGTACCGGCGCTCGATGATTCCGGAATGCCCGCTACGTTATCCAAGCCGATTCTGACTGGACTGCTTCGTGAAAAGATGAAGTTCAAGGGACTGATTATCACCGACAGCCTTGGCATGTCAGGAGCGAATATTGTGCCGCCTGACCGTGTCCCGGTGGAAGCGTTTAAAGCGGGTGCAGACATTCTTTTAAATCCGCCGGATGTTGATGTTGCCTACAACGGGCTGTTGAATGCGGTGAAGAGCGGAGAGATTTCCGCAAAACGCCTGGATCAGTCGGTGGCCCGCATTCTAAAAGCAAAGATGAAGCGTGGGTTGTTCCACCAACCGTATGTGAAGCCGGATGCGATCAGCCAAATCGGTTTGCCTGAAAATCTTCAGAAAGCGGAGAACATGACGGATCAATCGATTACGATGATCAAAAATGAGAACCATACACTGCCGATTCAGCAGGGAGATAAGGTGCTTGTGACCGGACCGTCCCTCGGCAAACCATTGGAACTGGCGTCAGCCTTGAAGGGGAAAGGATTAACGGCGAGCGGGTTTGCAACCGCAGCCAGTCCGACTGCAGCCGAGATCGCGAGTGCAGTGCATCAAATGGCCGGCAAGGATCTCGTCGTAGTCACCGCTTATACAGCTAACACGAACAGTGCTCAGCAGAACCTTGTAAAAGCTCTGCAAGCAGCGGGTAAGCCGGTTGTCCTAGCCTCCATGCGAAATCCGTACGACATTATGGCGCTGCCGGACGTTACGGCCAATATCTTAACCTATGGAAATCAAAATGTATCGGTGAGGTCCCTTGCGAAAGCTTTAGCTGGAGAAATCAGTCCAGGCGGCAAGCTGCCGATAACGATTCCAGGGAAATATCCATTCGGTTTTGGATTAAGCTACTGATTAAATGAAGCGAAAAGAGCTTGGGATGCAGGGTTTCCAAGCTCTTTTCATTTGAACGATTGTTTAATTTTTAGCGATATAGCCTTCCACTTTATTGACTCCGCCGCCGAACCAGCGTTTGCCTGTTCCCGTGTAGGTGTACCCGAAGCTGTCTTTTTGTTTGTAATGATTGACCGCTTTATCAAGGTCATGAAAGACCCGATGAAGATAGACAAGCGCTGTTCTGTCCTTGGATAATGTCACCTCTTGTGCCAGGTCTTTGGCATTGTGCAGGTCCTTTTCTATATTTTTATTTTTCACGTGCAGGGTTTTGATCCTGCTTACGAGCTGGCGTGCATGTTCTTGCTGATCACGCCAGTTGATGCGGTGATCGGCATCATAGCAGAGGGTCTTGTTGTAGTATTGATGAAAAGAAGCGATGATTTGAGAGTAGGGTTCAGCGGAGGCTTGTCCTGTTCCGGCGGCTTCCACCTGTTCGGAATCGGATGTGGCTGAGATATAGTACCAGGCGATCCAGCGATGCTGAACAATAGAAGGGCAAGGACAGTGAATGTTTTCTTTTGCTTAACGAATAGGCTCACGAAATCACTTCCTTCTAATTTTCTATTTATTCTGAATATTATACCATAATTTGGACTTGAAAATATTGTTTTCTTTGTAACTTCTGGTTTAAAGTGACGACTAATGAGGTGTAAATCAAAAATGATTTATAAAAAAACGAGGGTCTAAAGGAGAGGGTCTTGTTATGAAACCATGGAAAAAAATTACGGTATCAGTGTTGACGGCATCAGCTTTGCTAATGGGAGTGCCTTCTATAGCTGGAGCACAAGAAAAGCCCGATTATTCTATTTTTCAACTGCCTAAATCAGGTGTGCTGAAAGTGGGAGACAGAGGAGAAAACGTTAAAGTCTTGCAATGGGCGTTGAATAAAGTGGTGAATGCCGGGTTGAAAACTGACGGAATCTACGGTTCAAAAACAAAGAGTGCCGTTATCAAATTCCAAAAGAGTGCTAAATTAGTTGCAGACGGCATTTATGGAAAGAAAACGCATGCTGCCCTTTCGGAAAAAATCAATTCCTTCGGATTTCCGGAGATCGTTTTGAAGGAAGGCAGCAAGGGAGAAGCGGTGCGCATTCTTCAAAAAGGGCTTAATGAGATTGGATCTGGGCTTACAGTTGACGGAATTTACGGCCCCAAAACAAAAGCTGCGGTTCTCAAGTTCCAAAAGAAATATCCTGAGTTAAAAGATACCGGTATTTTTGATGCAGACACGAGAATCCTTCTTGATAAAGTGTTGCATGACTGATTCCAATTCAAAAAAAAGCTTGCCAGTCTCGTTTAGAGGCCTGAGCTAACCTAAATAAGTGAGACAATATAAAACACCTTCGAACTGGTACAATGAAAAAACAAGTACTATTATCGGAGGTGTTTTTGCATGGGCAAAAACAGATATTCAAGCGAGACCAAATGGGCTGTGGTCAAAGACAAACTCAGCGGTGAGTTCACGACGAAAGAAATT
>NZ_JBDPNU010000026.1:0-229032 GCF_050468105.1 Fictibacillus sp. NRS-1165 | reverse complement strand
TCAGCGTCGCCATAGAAATTACGCTGAAAGTCCAAAGAGAGTTTGATGGGAGCTACTATATTGCTCGTCTAGAGGAATTTAAACAGAATGAGATAAAGACAAAACGCAACGCGTATACATATGTGAATGCGATTGAAGAAGAGATTACTGTTTCATATTGATTAAAAAAAAGCCGGATATCCGGCTTTTATTGTTTTAAGGCTTGGTTGATCTGCTGCTCGCATTGCTCCAGGGTTTCACGTGCATTCTCCAAGAACATGCCATCCATCCCTGTCGGCTGGTTCAATATTTCATTGTATTGCTGTTTGGCAGTATTCAAAGCCTCTTTCGCAGCATGAAGCTGACCAGGGTCCATACTCATGGTCGCATGGCCGATAATTCGTTGTGCACTTTGAATGGACATGTCGACTTGCTTCAGATCGTTATACGGTTCTGACATAAAATTCACCTACCTGTTTTATTTTAGTATGCCTATTGAAACCAACAATTATCATGAGAAAGGGTAAATTCCATGGAAAGTAAAATAATCGAAGAGGCCCAGCAATATGTTAAAGAAACGTTAAGCGGGGAGGGCAGCGGCCATGACTGGTGGCACATTTACAGAGTGTATAAACTGGCTATCACCATCGCAGAAAAAGAAGGCGCGGACCGCTTTATCTGCAGCATGGCAGCATTGCTCCATGATATCGCCGATGAAAAGCTTAATTCTTCTGAAGAAGCAGGAATGCAAAAGGTTTCGTCATGGCTTTCAGACCATAAAATCACCCCCGCTGATAAAATTCATATACTTGAGATCATTTCATCCATGTCATTTAAAGGCGGAAATTCCCAAGGGATGCAGACGATTGAGGGAAAGGTTGTACAGGATGCTGACCGATTAGATGCCATAGGCGCGATCGGCATCGCAAGGGCATTCGCATATTCAGGATATATCGGGCAATTGATTTATGACCCGGAAATTCCTGTTCGGTCCCAAATGACAAAAGAAGAGTACCGAAATGGACCATCGACGGCCATCAATCATTTTTATGAGAAATTGTTGACCCTGAAAGGGCGCATGAACACAGAGCATGGAAAAAAACTAGCGGAAGCCAGGCATCAGCTGATGGAGACGTACCTTGATGAATTCTTTCATGAATGGGAAGGGATCAAATAAAAAATAAAAGAAAAAGGCTCTTTCCAAAAAGAAGAGAGCCTTTCTTCCTATCTTTATTCAGGAGGACGGGGGCCTGCATCAAGACCGTCTTTTGAAACGGTCATGGCAGGGCGGATCTCAGCATCGTGTTCCACTCTTACCTGACAGGATAAACGAATACCTTCGCCTAAACCTTTGGTTTCAATGATGTTCCGTTCAAAGTCGTTCATCTCTCCAAGATCTCCAGCAACAACCTCTACCCGGCAGGTCGTACATTTTGCTTTTCCCCCGCAGCGGTGAAGGATGTCCACACCATTGTCTTCAAGCCCGATTACCAGTTTCTTTCCATTTTCAATTTCATACTCTCCAAAGCCCTGTACCGTAATTTTTGCCATGAAACTCGATTCCTCCTTTATAGGATTACAAGATCATCTATTCTATTATACGATAAACGCATCTTGGTAAAAACAAAATTATGGATAAACTAAATTCATGTGAATCGACAAGAATGTTTACATTTTATAATTGTTTTTTTGTAGAATGAGAACAGGTACATATATAACAGGGGGTATCTAATACATGGCAAAGGAAGTCAAGCATAAATCGGACATTGAGATCGCACAAGATGCGAACATGCTTCGAATTGAAGAAATTGCAGCACAATTGAACATTGAAGAAGAGGACTGGGAGCCGTATGGCCGATATAAAGCTAAGCTTTCTCTCGGGCTGTTCGAAAAACTGAAAACAAAACAGGATGGGAAGGTTGTCCTCGTAACGTCCATCAATCCAACTCCTGCGGGCGAAGGGAAATCTACGGTAACAGTCGGTCTCGGGCAGGCGCTGAACCGGATCGGTGAAAAAGCCATCATTGCATTGAGGGAACCATCCCTTGGACCTAGTATGGGTCTTAAAGGCGGTGCAGCCGGAGGCGGGTACTCCCAAGTCATACCGATGGAAGATATTAACCTTCACTTTACCGGAGACATTCATGCGATAACCACTGCCAATAATGCTTTGGCAGCCTTCATTGATAACCATATCCATAGAGGCAATGAACTGAATATCGATCCCAGGAAAATCGTCTGGAAGCGCGTTCTTGACATGAACGACAGAGCCCTCCGCAGAATTGTGATCGGTCTTGGCGGTCCGGTACAGGGGGTTCCTCGGGAGGAAGGTTTCGATATTACCGTAGCTTCTGAAGTGATGGCTATCTTTTGCCTGGCGAAGAATCTTGATGACCTAAAGAAAAAGCTTGCGAGGATGGTTGTTGGGTATACGTATGAAAATAAACCGGTAACCGTGGCTGACTTAAAGGTCGAAGGTGCATTGACCCTGCTTTTAAAAGATGCGATCAGACCAAACCTTGTACAAACCTTGGAGAATACGCCAGCTATCATACATGGGGGGCCGTTCGCAAATATCGCCCATGGATGCAACTCCATCATCGCAACAAAATTAGCATGCAAACTCGGAGATTATATAGTAACAGAGGCCGGATTTGGTGCCGATCTAGGGGCGGAGAAATTCTTGAATATTAAGGCTCGTTATGCTGATCTGAATCCGAGTGCTGTTGTGATCGTTGCTACCGCACGTGCTTTAAAAATGCATGGCGGCCAGGGCAAAAGCGAGTTATCGTTAGAAGACCTTCAGGCTTTGGCAGATGGAATGTCCAATCTGCAAAAACATATTGAAACCATCCAGGAATTTGGGGTGCCGTTTGTTGTCGCTGTGAACCGTTTTGTGTCCGATCATGATTCTGAAATTCAGTACATCTTAAAGTGGTGCAGCGAAAGGAACATTCCTGTCGAGATTTCCGATGTTTGGCTCAAAGGCGGAGAAGGCGGAGAGGACTTGGCAAGGACGGTACTCGATATTATTGAAAATGGGACCAATAAGTATCAGCCCTTATATACGCTCGATCAGCCGCTGGAAGAAAAAATAATAACGATCGCTGAAAAGGTTTATGGCGCAAGCGGTGTTCAGTTTTCACAAAAAGCCCTGGGCCAGTTGAAAGAGTTTGACTTGCAAGGATGGTCTACCCTGCCTGTTTGTATGGCCAAAACCCAGTATTCTCTTTCTGACGATCCGAAATTGCTGGGCCGCCCAGAAGAATTTATCATTACGATCCGTGAGCTGAAGGCTTCGATCGGAGCAGGCTTTATTGTGGCATTAACTGGCGATGTAATGACAATGCCTGGGCTTCCGAAATCTCCGGCTGCATTAAACATGGATGTAACCCCTGACGGGAAAGCAGTAGGTCTGTTTTAAAAGCTGAACAGGTTTGGTATACTTAGCGGAGGGGAGGCTGATATTATGAAACCTTTACAAATTTCAGCAGAAACAGCTCTTATGCTGTCAAAGAAGCTGAATGTTCCACTTGAACAGATCATGCATATGCCTCAGCATATTTTAATAAAGAAACTGATGGAAATTTCTGAGGAAGAAGAGAGCAAAAAGGAAGAATAATTCGACAGAAACCTACTTTGACAAGTTAAAAGTAGGTTTCTATTTTTCAATGTTAAAGTCAATACTAGTATAAAAAAGAACAAAGGATTTGAGCTGCTATGGAAAATAAGTTACGAGCCGGAGAGGTCTTCACATTAAAAGTTGAGAGGTTGAGCGACTTCGGATATTTTTTAAGTCTTGGCACTGAAGAAGTAATGCTGCATAAAAGAGAGGCGTCTAGAGAGCTTAAAGAAGGGGAAACGGTTGAAGTGTTTTTATACCAGGACCATGAGGGTCGTCTGGCAGCGACCATGACCCAGCCGAAGGTCCGTTTAGATTCACTGGCATGGCTTACAGTCGTGGGATCTCAAAAAAGGTTGGGGGTATTTCTGGATATTGGCATACATAAGGATGTTTTGCTTTCAAACGATGACCTGCCAGGCCCGTTGGAGCTGTGGCCAGAGGCCGGCGACCAATTGTATTGCGGGCTTCGTCTTGATAAAAAAGGCCGCTTGTTTGCAGATCTTGCGAGCGAACAAGAGATCGTTGAACAGGCAGAAGCTGCGGATGAAAGCCATTTTAATCAGATGGTTACCGGACATGTGTACAAGCTGAACGATTCAGGCGCATTGATCTTTACGGAGAACAGCCTGATCGGGTTTATACACCAGGATGAAATGAACCAGCAGGTCCGACTCGGTGAGAAGATAGAATGCCGCGTGACGTTCGTAAGGGAAGATGGCAGGGTAAATCTTTCCATGAAACCCAGGAAGGAACACGCGTATAGTGAGGATGCTGAAAAAATCTACAGCTATCTCAAGGCAAACAAAGGCCAGATGCCTTATACGGATAAATCCAGTCCGGAAGACATAAAAAATGAATTTGATATAAGCAAAGCAGCATTTAAACGCGCGCTTGGCAAATTGATGAAGGAAAACAAAATCAAACAAGAGGACGGAAAGACGTTCCTTAAGATTTAAACAAAAGCATGCAGAACCGTTGGTCTGCATGCTTTTCCTTTGGTCTGACGGTGGTTAGCAGATCTTGGCTTTGGGTTTTAACAGCCCTTGTAGTCGGAAATATGGTTGGTTCGGGAAGTGGTTTCTGAGTCTATGGCTGAAGCGTTTGACTTTGTTATATTTGTTGCTACGCTGGCTTTTCTTGTTCCATATTTAATGGCTTTATAATATCAAATCAAATTGGTCGTTTTAGGCGGGAGACCTGCGAGAACCATCAGAAAGCATGGCATCATCGCTGGTTTTGCAGCGGTGTACTCCTTATGGGTCATAAAAGCAGGAACCGCGGATATAAAAACCTTTCATTTCGGCATGGAACTTCTAGCTTCAGGAATCATTTTTTATCCGGTGGTAAGAAAGCATTTTTGGAAGAAAGAAAAAGGACAGCTTTAGAATAGCAGCTGTCCTTTTTTATGGATTTCATCTTAAGCATTGTCTCGAAGGCCGATCCCGGTATTTACTTTGACTACGATTTCATCAAACTTGCGAGCATCAGATTTTTTGGAGGAAAGAAGCGTACCTGCTATTGCACCAATAAATCCAAGCGGGATTGAAACAATGCCCGGATTTGCCAACGGGAAGAGAGGTTCTCCGACCAAGATCGCCGCACCGGCTTCTGGGGACCAGACGCTCGGGCTTATAGCTACTAAAACGAGAGAACTTATAAGCCCAACCAGCATTCCTGACACGGCACCCGCTGTATTAAACCTTTTCCAAAATACGGTGAATAATAAGATGGGAAGGTTTGCGCTTGCGGCTACAGCAAAAGCAAGTGATACGAGAAAGGCCACATTTAATTTTTGTGCGAATAAAGCGAGAATGATAGATAATACGGCCACACCAATGGAGGACCATCTGGCAGCTTTCATTTGTTCTTTTTCTGTGGCTTCGCCTTTTCGTATGATTTGACTGTAAAAATCATGGGCGAACGCGGAAGCCGCTGAAAGAACAAGACCGGCGACTACTGCAAGAATGGTAGCGAAGGCGACAGCAGATACGAAAGCGAATAAAAAATCTCCTCCCAGTGCTTTTGCCAGCAGTGGAGCAGCCATATTTCCAGCGGCATTCGCTTTTACGATCGAATCTGTTCCAACGAATGCAGCAGCTCCAAAACCAAGAAAGATCGTCATAATATAAAAGATTCCAATCATCCAGGTCGCATAAACAACTGATTTCCTTGCAGTAGGAGCATCCTTTACTGTAAAGAAACGGATAAGGATGTGGGGAAGCCCGGCAGTACCGAGAACCAGTGCCAGATTAAGAGAGATCGTATCGAGCGGATCCTTGTATTTGTTTCCTGGATGCAGGAAACTCTCGCCTAATGGTGTGGCCGTTTTAATATGTTCAAACATTCCCGTGATGCTGTAGCCGAATTTGGCGAATACCATCAGAGAGATAATGAAAGTACCTGCCATGAGCAGTACCGCTTTTACGATTTGGACCCAGCTTGTCGCCATCATTCCGCCAAACACCACATAGACTGTCATAAGCACGCCAACGATCAGAACAGAAGTGGTATACTTTAAACCGAGCAGCAAGGTAATCAGTGCGCCAGCTCCGACCAATTGGGCAATCATGTAGAAAATAGAAATCGTAATCGTGTTTAACGCAGCAACTCCACGCACTTTCTTATCATCAAACCTTGCCGCAATCATATCGGCCATCGTATATTTTCCCAGGTTTCTCAATGGCTCAGCCACAAGATAGAGGACGACAAGGTACGCTACGAGAAAGCCAATGGAATAAAAAAAGCCATCAAAGCCAGAAAGTGCTATCGATCCAGCAATGCCGAGGAACGAAGCGGCTGACATGTAATCCCCGGCGATCGCAAAGCCGTTCTGCCAGCCGGTCAGCCCACTGCTGGCTGTATAGAAATCATTGGCATTATTCGTTCGTTTCGCTGCAAAATAAGTAATCACCAAGGTAATGGCAACAATCGCAAGAAAAAGAATAAAAGCTGTATTCATTTTTTATCAGCCTCCTTTAAAGACTGATGTACAATCTCATCAGCTTGTTTATCAAAAGACTCCGCTTTCTTAGAATAAAGGCTGCATAATACCCATGTCATAATAAATTGTGAGAATGCAAAAACCCAGGCCCAGCTAATATCACCGATTGCAGATGTATTAAGAATTGTAGAGTATGAGGTCATGATGGGGAGAGTAAAATAAAAAACAAAGAAGAAAATGGACATAGGAAGCAGAAATTTCTTTTTTTCCTGAAGTAATTGTTTAAAGGACGCAGAAGAAGCAATCTTTGAATAGTCAATATCCTTCTCATCAGACCTTTTCTCTGCTAGCACTTGATCCCCTCCTGAGCGATAAAATGGATGAACACGCGCAACACTCCTTTTTCTGAAAATTTAATCATTTTCATTATATAAAAATTGTAGTTTTATATCTAGCTTTTTGGAGATTTAGTTGATGTTCACTTACGGATATAGTATTTTAAGGATATTTACTAAGAAAGAAGGGTGGTGAGGGGCAATGAGCATGATTCTTGTTAAGCTGGGTATTTCTGCATTTCTCGGTTTAGTGATCGGTCTCGAACGTGAACTTAAGCGTAAACCGGTCGGCTTAAAAACCTGTTTGGTGATTTCAATAAGCAGCTGTCTATTAACGATTGTTTCCATCGAATCTGCTAAAAGCTTCTCCGATTTAACCGGACGAACGATGATGGACCCTATGCGTCTCGCGGCACAGATTGTAAGCGGAATCGGTTTTCTCGGAGCGGGGGTAATATTACGCCGAAGCAACGATGTCATTTCCGGATTGACGACGGCCGCTATGATATGGGGTGCATCTGGTCTTGGGATTGCCTCTGGCGCTGGGTTCTATATGGAGGCAGCAGCAGGAGCCCTCATGATTCTGATCAGTGTTGAATTAATTCCACTGGTTATGAAATGGATGGGTCCGAAAACACTGAGAGAAAAAGAAGCCCGTGTGCGCATTATTGTTCCTGATGGATGGAACATGACCGAAATGGTAAAAGAGATTAGGAAGAAGGGGCTTAAGATCCTTAATGTCCGGGTGAAAGATCTGGACAATGGAACAAGCAAGATGGAGCTGACTCTTAGTATTTATGAAAAAAGATATACAACTGACATTTATTATGATATTAAAGAGATAAAAGGAGTTCAAAACGTAGAAATCGAGACGTTAAGCTAACTTCGTAAAAGGAGCCATGTGAATGAAAGCACTAATCATTATCGATTATACTTATGATTTTGTGGCAGACGATGGAAAGCTGACTTGTGGAGTTCCTGGCCAGTCCATAGAAAGAAGGTTGACATCCATAACCAAACATTTTATCGAACAAAATGATTTTGTGGTTTTCGCTGTTGACCTGCATGAAGAAGATGACCCGCATCATCCTGAAGCTCGTCTATTTCCGCCCCATAACATCAGAGGATCACAAGGCCGGGAGCAATACGGAAAACTTGGTGAGCTTGTTCAATCACTTACCGTTCAACAAAAAAACAGCATTTTCTGGATGGATAAGACACGCTACAGTGCGTTTGCAGGTACCAACCTGGACATGAAACTGAGGGAGCGAGGCATTACAGAGCTTCATCTTGTTGGAGTGTGCTCTGACATCTGTGTCCTTCATACGGCAATCGAGGCTTATAATAAAGGTTATGACCTTGTAATTCACGAGGATGCTGTGCAGAGTTTTAACTCGGCAGGACACCAATGGGCTCTGAAGCATTTTACAGACGTTCTTGGAGCAAAGATTGTGAAGGACGGTTATTCTACACCTATATCATAAAAGATAAATGAGTTTATTCCTTTAAAGGAATCCGCTATAATTGGTTGTACATACCTATATGGAGGGATACAATGAACGCTTACGAAGAATACATGAGACAAATGGCTCAGCCAATGAGAGATGAGCTGACAAATGCAGGGTTCACTGAATTGACCACATCAGAAGAAGTGGATCGTTTTATGGAAAGTACAGAAGGTACTTCTCTTGTCTTTATAAACTCTGTATGCGGATGTGCTGCAGGATTGGCACGACCTTCCGCAATTTACTCGTTAAACCATGAAGCGAAGCCGGATAACATTGTTACTGTATTTGCTGGCCAGGACAAAGAAGCGACGGCAAGAATGAGAGAATACTTTGATGGCTATCCGCCATCTTCACCTTCAATGGCCTTATTAAAAGGTAAAGAAGTGGTTCATTTCATCCATCGTCATGATATTGAGAACCACAGCGCAGAAGAAATCGTAGAGAATTTGATTACCGCTTACGAAAAAAACAACAGATAAGAAGAACTCGATAAGAGTTCTTTTTTTTTGTGTAAAAAGTCATCAGGTCCCACCTATTTTAAGAAAATATTCAGAAAACAATTGCCATTTTAGCACTTATGTCATATAGTATACCTAATGATGTTAGAAAACATGACATAAGAAGGGTGGAGATATTACATGAAGGAAAGTACGGTTATGATGTTTATGGATTCTCTATGGGTTATGGTGGCTGCGATCTTGGTTATTGGCATGCAGGCTGGTTTTGCACTTTTGGAAGCAGGTTCCACCCGTATGAAAAACTCGGGTCATGTTGCAGGTAAACAAATTCTAAGCTTTGCCATTGCTACCATCGCTTTTTGGGCAGCGGGTTTCGGCATCACATTCGGTGAAGGCAACAGTTTTTTTGGCACATCAGGCTGGCTCATGCATGGGGACAGCAAAACATTTGATTCCTTATCCTGGGCGAACGTTCCGTTATCTCTAAAATTTTTATTCCAACTGGCGTTTGTAGGGGTCTCTTTGGCGATTGCGTGGGGAGGGTTTGCTGAGCGGGCAAAACTATCAGTCTACTTCATCTTCGGAACGGTATTTACTGTGCTGATCTATCCGATTATCGGCCATTGGGTCTGGGGCGGAGGCTGGCTTGGAAAAATGGGGATGCAGGATTTTGCAGGATCGACTGTCGTTCACCTTCAAGGAGCGATCGCTGCCCTTGTCGCTACTTTGCTTCTTGGTCCCCGTATTGGAAAGTTCAATAAAGACCGCACACCGAATCTCATTCCAGGACATAACCAAGTATATACGGTTCTCGGCGGCATCATCCTATGGATCGGATGGTTTGGATTCAACGCTGGAAGCACGATGGGAACTGCAGATGGATTCTTTGGCTATATTGCTTTGACAACCAATCTAGCTGCAGCTGCAGGGGCGATCGGTGCCATACTCACTTCTAAGCTTCTGACTGGAAAAGCGGACATTCCGGCAATGGTAAATGGCGTACTTGCTGCATTAGTGGCCATTACAGCAGCGTGTGCTTTTGTGGAAGCCTGGGCGGCTATCGTAATCGGAGCGTTTGCTGGGGCATTTACGTTCTGGACTTCTGTTTATTTTGAGAGAAAAGGCATCGATGATCCGATTTATGCCTTTTCCGTACATGGTATAGCTGGAATTTTAGGAACCATCTCAACTGGAATTTTCGCATCACCTCGCCTTGTGGAACAAACAGGCGTTGGAAAGGCTGGGCTTTTGTATGGAGGTGGGTTCCATCAGCTTATTGTTCAAACCATCGGTGTCATAGGAGCCGCAGGGTACGTTGCCATCGTTTCATTCATTCTCCTTTTCGCATTGAAAAAACTGATCGGCTTAAGAGTAACACCTGAGCAAGAAATTTCTGGATTGGATATCAGTGAACACGGCTCATACGGGTATCCAGAACATTTAGACCCAGCCATCACTCAGAAAGCTAACTGATTCTTATGCAATATCCTTTTGATGAACCGAATGTACAGACCTCGAAAAAAGAGCCTGATTTGCAAGAACGTCTGGCAAAAGCTGGTTCTCTTGAGGAACTTAGAGAAATTCATATGCGGATCATCCCCATGATTCAAGGGCTTTCGGCTTCTGGCCACTCGATTGAATACCGGTACAATATGCTCAATAATATGCATGATGTACTGACGCGCAGAGCCGTTTCTCTTGCTTATGATGCGGCAAAAAAAACGTTTGGAGAACCACCTGGTGGAAAACTTTGTTTTTTCAGTATGGGATCCAGTGCACGCCATGAACAAACTGTCTGGACCGATCAAGATAATGGGCTCATCTATCAGACGGTTCGATCAGATGAAGTGGAATACCGGGCATTTGCAGAAGAATTTTCCAGAACCGCTGTCCAATATTTAGCGGAAGTAGGCTATCCCTTATGCCAGGGCAATGTGATGGCATCCAACTGTCGATGGAGGCATCATGAAGAAGACTGGAGGGAACAGCTATTATTCTATTTGAATAATGGATCAGAGGAAAATTTGAAGTATATGATGATCATGCTCGATACTAAGCAAGTTTATGGTGTGCCTGCCCTTCTGTTTCGTTTGCGGAAATGGTTTGTCCATGAATTACACCAGCGGCCGATGATTCTAAAAAAAATGCGAGAGCTTGTTACCTCACATGAAATTCCGATGAATATGTTCGGGATGATCTTTACGGAGAGGTGGGGGAAATATTCAGGCCGGTTCGACTTGAAACAGGGCGTGTTTGCTCCCTACATCAACAGCATAAAAATATTGTCGGTTTTGTATGGGAACGAGGCGCAGTCGACTAGGGAACGTATATTGGAATTGAACGAGAAAGGATTTATAACGGCTACTGAAACGGAGCAATACATGGCTGTATACGATTTCCTATTGGAATTGCGTTTAAAGCACTCGATTGGATTGGCGGAAACGGACGACAGGCTCGATTACCATTTACGGCTATCTGAAATGGAGCCTAAAAATGTCCAGGAGCTGAAACGTATCATGAAACAGATTAAAGCCATCCAAAAACAAACAAAAAAGAGAGGTCCTAGTTTTGAACAATCAACCGGGATCTGAAAGAAATCTCAAGTATATCATGAACCGTTTATTCAGCCTTGGGTTGAAAAGGGAGGAAGTTCCTGCCGGCAGCCCCGGTTCCTTTCAGCATGAAGCCTGGATCAGAAAAATTCTGAAAGAGAAAGCTACAAAACGAGCGGATCTAAAAACAAGGCTCGAGGATATTTTATTTATCATTTTGGATACAGAGACAACAGGTTTCCGACCGGAACACGGCGACCAGATTTTCTCGATAGCAGCAGCTAAAATAAAGAATTTCAAGGTCGTTGACCAGTTTAGTCAGCTAATCAATCCTTGTGTCAAAATTCCAGAGGAAATTAGCATTCTTACTGGAATTTTTGAAGAAGATGTAAAGAACGCACCAACATTGGATGAGAAATCAGAGGCATTCCTTCGCTTTCTCTCGGGAGGAATGATCATTGGGTATCATATCTCGCATGATTTGGCTTTCATTAATCACTTTTTGTGGAAAAGATACCGTTCTTCTCTAAAACAGCCGGCTCTTGAACTGGCATTGATTACAGAAAGGTTAGTAGGTTCTGAAACCTTTGAAACATTGGACAGTGCAGCCTCTTATTTCAACATCGAGTGCAGGAACAGGCATAACGCTGAAGGAGATGTCTTAATCATGGCTGAACTATGGAGAAGCCTATTGCGGCTGTGCAATGAAAAAGGGATTGAAACGCTTGAGGATCTTTATGTCACAATGAAATAAGAAAAAGAAAGCGGGGGATCGTTCTCCGCTTTCTTTTTTTAATGCCCCTTTTAACTGCTGCTACTGCTGCTGCTTTCGCAGCATTCTTCTCCTGAGAAACCAGACCAACAGGAGCAGCCGATAATGATCAATAAGATAAACAAAACAATAATTAATGTATAGCCGTGTCTTCCGCCAAAGCCCAATCCGGCTCCATAGCCGTAGCCAGTTCCATAACCATAACCATCATAACCGCCGTGATGATGATGCGCGAACGCAGGCATGCTTGGAGCAACCGGCATGTTCAGTGATTTATTGATGGGTATGTTGACAGGTGCGTTAACCGGGGCGTTTACTGGTTTATTCATCGGTGCCATAGGTACATTTATTTTCTTATTTTCCATTATTGTCCCTCCGTCATTGAATAATATTAGGTATATATCACCATACAGCCTATGTACGTTCGCCCTGCTCGGTAACGGACAAATGCGGATTTTTTGAAAATAAAAAAAGCATTCCTGCCGGAACGCTTATTATAGCCATTTAATTTTCGGTTCGGTTTTAGCGATAATTCTTCCGATGTTGGACCTGTGCCGATAGAGCAGAAATATAAGGAAAGCCGCCATAACAATGATCAACAGAATGTCACGGATGATGACTCCATAGATCACAGCCGCAGTACATGCGACAAGGGAAGATAAAGAAACATATTTCGTGAGGTATAGGACGATGAAGAAAACTGCAACAAGCAGCAAAAACATGACCGGAGCATAGAACAGCAGGATTCCTGCTGAGGTTGCTACTGCTTTTCCGCCCTTAAACTTCGCAAAGATCGGATAACAATGTCCGATGACTGCGGGTATTCCAGCCAATAGAATATGCAGATCCGTATTCAGCAGCCACGGAAGAGATGCTGCAAGTGTTCCTTTAAGAATGTCGGAGATCGTTACAATAAACCCTGCTTTTTTACCAAGAATCCGAAAGGTGTTCGTGCCGCCCAAATTCCCGCTGCCGTGCTCACGGATATCAATTCCATATTTCCATTTTCCTATGATAAGAGCAAATGGAACAGAACCGATGAGATAGGATAAGACCAAAATTATCAGTATCAAATGATTCACCTTCTGCCTGTCTTTTCTTTTTATTATATATTCAATCGTTTCCAGGCAACAGATGTTTTTTTTGCAGGTGTCTTTCTGCAAAAAATATTTGTCATCTAAAAGCACCATCACGCACGACAAAGACACCCTAATGAGCATGGTTCTTTTGCGTATTCTGCTTCCTGAAAGGCAGCCACCAGTTCCAGCTTCCCATCAATCTCATGAGAGAAGGTACGAGAATCATCCTGACTAGTGTGGCGTCAATGAAGATGGCGAGAGCAATGGCGATTCCGATTTGCTTTACTGGCATTACATCGGTAAAAACGAACGAACCGGTAATCACGATCATGATGGCAGCGGCAGAGGTTATGATCTTAGAAGTGGAAGTTAAACCTTCAAGTGTTGCCTGATCATTATTTCCGGTTTCCTGATAGACTTCCTGAATTCTTGATATGAGAAAAACTTCATAATCCATACTGAGTCCAAACACAATGCCGAACGTAAAGACGGGAATCATCAAACCGATACCGACAGGATCCATTAAGTATCCGCTTTGAAAGATCCATACTAAAATGCCGAATGTGGCTGAGAGGCTAAGCACATTCATGACAATCGCTTTTAAAGGGATAAACAAGGATTGAAAGGCGATAAGGAGAACAACGAACGTCGACAGAAGGACAATGGCAAGGCCGGCTGGTGTTTTGTCCACGATCTCATGAAAGATTTCCTGATTAAACTTGGTCGACCCTCCGAGACTAAGTTTTAATCCGTTTTCTTCGCCTTGCCATTTTTCCACCCACTCTTTAGCTGCTTCTGATGTGACTCCAATCGAAAGGTAAGCTCGGATTACTGTTTTGTTATCATTTACATAGCGGTAAATAACGGGTTTTAACTTTTCGTTACCTTGTTCGGTTCGAGTGGCTGCAATAATTTCTGAAGGTGTAAGATGACCAGTGTACGAGAAAAGGGAGTCCACATGATCGATTATTTTTTCCTTTTCCAGCCGTTCAACGAGTTGACAGGCGTTCGTTAATTGCTTTTCGGTCAGTAGCTTACCGCGGGCGGCAGCTACAATCGTTACTGGATACAATTCCTTTTTGCCGAAAGTACCTTCAAAGCGCTCAAACATGATCCTCGATTCATAATCAGGGGGAAGTGATTCTGCCTCAGGAATGGAAAGCTTCAAATGATGGACAGGCATGATAGCCAGTATTAGGATGGCTACCGAGCAAATGAGCATGATCAAAGGCCTTTTCATGATGAAAGAGGCGAAACTTCTCCACCCGGAACGGCCGTTTCTTTTCTTCAACAGCATGAGTGAGTTGATTCGTTTACCGAGCACTCCCAAAACGGCAGGAAGAAAAGTCAGAGCATTAATAACAGAAATAATGACAACGACCATTCCGCCGAGTGCAACAGACCTGAAGATATCAATCTCAATCAGCAGCATCCCTGAAAGTCCCAAGAACACACAAAACCCAGAGAAGGCAATCGATCTTCCAGCAGTCTGAACAGAGATAACGACAGCTTCCTCGATGCTCTGGTGCTCAAGCTCTTCTCTGAACCGGTTGACGAGCAAAAGTGCAAAATCAATTCCAAGAGCAAGCCCGATCATCGGCACGACATTGAGAATAAAAATGGTTAAGCTAAATTCCTGCCCGACAATAAAAAGAATTCCCATTGAGCAGACCACGCTGACCAAGCCGACAATAATGGGCAGACCCGCTGCGATTAGACCGCCAAACGCCAAGAGCAAAATGATTAATGCCGCAGGGAGTCCGATTGCTTCTGCGCGGGCCAGGTCCTTTTGGCTGGCCGTGTTCATATCCTCTGCAATGACAGGGCCTCCTGTGATCCCGATCTTAATATCCTTTGTGCTTTTCGTCTTGTTTCTGATCTGCTTTATGGATTCCTTCAACTCTCCGAAGCTTCTGTCAAAATTCACGGTGGCATAGGCTGTTTTGCCTTTAATCATCTTCTCTGCGGTATAGGGTGATGTTACACTTACCGCATGATCCACAGATTTTAATTTTATTAATGTCTCTTCTACAATCTTTCTGTATTCGGGATTATTGGGTGAATGGCGGCTGGATTGAAACAATATCATGACAGAAGACTTTGGTTGATGAAACTCATCCTGCATGATATTTTCTACTTTTTTGAAGGTGCCTTCCATCTCAAAGCCGCTTCCGCTTAATGAATCTGGAAGTCTGAACGCAAGGACACTTAAAGCAGCGGCCGCTATTACCCATACAACTATTATGAGCTTCCGGAATCTGAAAGCGCCCTTACCAGTTCTATGAAAGATGCCTTTGTCTCTCATTTCATTCCTCCTTTTCGATCATGCCAGACCAGTAGAATATTGCCCTATGCTGATAAATGTGATATAGATGATAAGATTAAATAAAAAGTAACAGGTGAAACGGATATGATCGTAACTACAGCTGGAAAATTTAATGAGCAACTGATTGAAAAGGCCGAAAAGATCAGCCGAATGGTGAACGGACGGCTGGTTTCAAGAAAAAACCAATCTATATCTTCCTTACATACCCAATTTAATGATCATATATTAATGGTAGGAAAAGAAAAATTAACGCTGCATCCATTGGGTCAATCAGAGCCGCTTTTTTTTCATCCCAATTCTTCTATGTTTCGGGTAAAACAAATCCTGCGGGGTGAAGCGGATCCTTTACTTTCAGCAGCTGCACTTGATAAAGGAATGACGTTGCTGGACTGTACAGCAGGACTGGCTTCGGATGCCATTGTTTGCAGTTTGGCTGTTGGCAGCGAGGGAAAGATCGTTGGTATCGAAAAGAACCGCTATATTGCTTTTTTGGTCGAAAGCGGCCTTTGCACATGGGAAAGCGGCTTGCCGGAAATGGATGCCGCGATGCGCCGGATTACCATTCTGAATGAAGATCATTTTTCCTATTTGAAAAAGCTGCCTGACAATTCTTTTGATGTCGTGTATTTTGATCCGATGTTCGAGGAGTCCATCGACTCACCGGGCCTGAAAGGCTTAAAAGGTATGGCTTCCTATGTGCCAATGACTGAAGAAACGATAAAGGAAGCCAAACGTGTGGCAACGAAAAGAATTGTATTAAAGGACCATTTTAGGAGCTCCAGGTTTGAGGAGTTTGGATTTACAGTAATAAAGCGCCCGTCATCCAAATTTCATTATGCAGTTATTGAACTGGCTGAATAAGGAGATTCCTATGTTAACTGGACTACTTTTGCTTCTCTTAGCAGGTGCTGGGATTGCAGGGTGCATTAAAAAACATATTTTTAGAATAAAAGATCCTGATCTGCAGGCCAATTTGAAACAATTAAAAGAGCAGGTATGGTATCAGGAATTGGCTGAAGATCCCAGGTCTTCCTGGTTATTGGCTTCTTTTGAAGAGAACGGTCCTCTAAAGGATGTTTATTATGTAAAGCAGCTGCTGGAAAATGACGGTTCCAAGGATGGCTTCATCCGCTATATACGTGAAAAAACCCAGTAAACCGCCGTTTACTGGGTTTCTCGTATCCATCATCCGGACAGGACGTCTGTATTCATCGCCCATTCATTAATAACAAAATCTCTTGCCCCTGACGTTACGTAGGGGTCCTTCTTGGCTAGTGAAGTCGCTTCTTCCAGGTCCTTCGCTTTATAAATAACCAGTCCGCCCGATCCGTCTGTGAATCGCCCATATGTAAAGATGTTCCCTTGATCTGCTAATGCAGACAAGTAATTCAGATGTTCCTCCCGATAAACTTGGCTTTTCTCTTCATCCAGAATCGGAAGACGTACTGCATAATAATTCATTTTCCAACCTCCTAGTATTCTTATTCTCTCTTATTATGTAAGGAAACCCTAAAAAAGAAAAGTCATTGATTCTGAAAATTCCGAGAAATATTTTTCATTTCTTCCATATGTTTAACGTATAGAACTAATTTTAACACCTATGGAGGAATGTATGGCTAAACACAGATTGTATCCATCCTGGACATCACATGTTCAAACGAAATCGGTAACTGCAGGCGTTGAAGCGACGGCTGGGAATTGGCCGACCCATTTCTTAAAAAGAAATAGAAGGGGAGAGTTTACCGATTTTAAGGGAGAAGTAATTGAATGGAAGGTCAAAGACCCATCAGAAATTGATTTTTCCGGAAAAGAGTTAGCCATCGTCAGATCAGCATTGAATAACCTGACAGCCAAGCAAGAGAAAATAGCAAAATATTATGCGGGGCTTCCAACAACCAATTGGTCTCTCATCGCCGGAAAACTGATCGAAGCGTATCACCTGTCGCCTCCGCTCGCTGCAAGATTGCTGTCTGTGTTGCAGCAGGGCATTTCCGATACCCTTTGTGCTGTGTGGCATTTTAAATATGTCTGGGATGTGGCAAGACCCGTACAGTTGGATCCGGCATTACAAACCGTGATCAACACTCCAAGCTATCCTGCATATGTTTCTGGTCATGCAGCAGTTGCGGGTTGTGCAAAAACAATACTTTCTCATTTCTTTCCTCATGAAAAAGAGAAATTGCAGCAAATAGCCGAAGAGGAGGCGGCTTCCCGATTATGGGCTGGTGTTCATTTCCGCATAGACACTGTTGAAGGGATCAGGATAGGTACGCAAATTGGAAGCCTTGCAGTCTTTTCCTTGAATTATCAGAAAATCATGCTTGAGGTGCAAAAGACGAACAGACACGCGGACCTCTCCGCCAATTATGCAATACCTATGGATGATGTAAAGCCCCGAGCATTGGTCGCAGACCGCCGCTAACATTAACCGAAACCTAAGATCTTGGAGAAATTGTCTAGCTCCAGCGCTTGTCGAACTTTAACAGGGCGCTTGAGCTTTTCTTATTAATTGTCAGATAATTGTGTTACTATAGATAAAAAAACAAAAAGATGTGAGGGCTGTCCATGATTGATCTGAGAAGCGATACGGTAACAAAACCGACGGAAGAGATGCGCAGGGCGATGTATGAAGCAGAGGTAGGGGACGATGTGTATGGCGAAGACCCTTCGATTAATGAATTAGAAGAGACGGCCGCTGAAATTCTTGGAAAGGAAAATGCCTTGTTTGTTACGAGCGGCACCCAAGGAAATCAAGTTGCCATTCTTACCCATTCGGTTTCAGGAAGTGAAGTCATTATGGAAGCCGACTCACACATTTTTATGTATGAAGCGGCTGCAGCTTCTGCCTTTGCCGGAGTACAGCCAAGGGCAGTTAAAGGCGTCAGGGGAACCATACAAACCGAAGATTTATTGCACGCGATCAGAGGTGAAGACATCCATCATCCTGAGACAAGCCTTGTTTGCCTTGAGAACACCCATAATCGGGCTGGAGGAGCGGTTACGTCCCCAAAAGATATGGCTGCTCTTTATAGAATATGCCGTCACCATGAAATACCTGTCCACCTTGACGGGGCCAGACTTTTTAATGCGGCTGCATCCATCGGTGTACCGGTTAAGGATCTCTCAATCTATAGTGATACCGTGCAAATCTGTTTATCGAAAGGCCTGGGTGCCCCGGCCGGGTCGATATTGGCAGGTCCTGCTTCGTTTATTCAGCATGCCAGGAAGTGGAGAAAACGTCTTGGCGGAGGGCTTCGACAAGGCGGTGTACTGGCTGCTCCCGGAATGATTGCTTTGAAGAAGATGGCTGACCGTCTTCATGAGGACCACGAAAAAGCAAAAAGGCTGGCGCAGCACCTGGGGGAACAGCCCTCCCTTTTTATTGAAAACAGGGTAGAGACGAACATTGTCCTTGTGAATATAGGGCAAACTGGTTTTTCGGCCAGTCATTTTCTCCAGCTGCTGAAAGAAGAAGGGGTGCTTGCTGTTGCGTTCGGTCCGCAAACGATCCGTTTTACTACCCATTATGATGTATCCCTTAAAGAGATTGGTCAGGCCATTGATAAGATTTCAAAAGTTGTATCCGCTAGGGTAATTCTTCACTAATCCTGTAATCTCGAAAAAAAACCAATCCTGCATGGCCAGCAGGATTGGTTTTTTCCTTATAGTTTTGGAGGTACTCTGTGAAGGGTGGCCTGTTCAAAGGAATAGGCGAACCTGATTAAGTCCGGTTCTTTAAAGGCGGAAGATGTAAATACGATGCCAAACGGCCTGCCATCGCTGTCATAGCCTGCCGGTACACTGATCGATGGGTAACCTGCTTTCGCTGAAAACCCATAGCCAGTTTCCCCAGGGTAAAGGAGGGCGTCCAGCTGAGATTCTTTCATTGCCCTGTCGATTCCCAGCGCTTTTGATTTTTGAAGGTCGTTCAGCCTGCTGTCCAAGTATTGCGGTTCCGTTAATGTACCCGATGTTTTTTCGCTTTGCTCCAAAAGAACCTGCCCATGCTGAAGGCAATCGGCCGAGTGATCTTTATTAAAGGCAATGATATCTTGTAAGGAAGTAATGGAAGCCAGACTCGTATGCTGCTTTAAATAGTGGTTAATCCCTGATTTGAACTCGTATATAAGTACGTTATAATCCCAAACCTCAGTTTCCAGAGGAGTTACGGAGTCCAGGAGGATAACCTGTCCTCCCTGCTGTTTAATGGTTTCGATGGCATGATCAAAACGCTCTTTTTCAGATGGAGTGAGATCTTTCGTACAATAATCGTAACAAATACCGATCCTCGCTCCGTCCAGCGCTTTGTTTTGAAGATATTTGGTATAGTCCGTTTCAAAGGAGCCGACTGATTTGTTTGTCGCTGAATCACGTTCATCCACTCCCGTTATAGCCCCAAGCAAGATAGCCGCATCCGTTACTGTTCTTGCCATAGGACCGGCTGTGTCCTGGCTTGTGGAAATAGGAATGATTCCAAAACGGGAGAGTAATCCTGTAGTCGGCTTTATGCCTACGATGCCGTTTGCGGAAGCAGGGCACAGGATGGACCCTGATGTTTCTGTTCCGATGGCAGCCACTGCAAAATTGGCAGCGACAGCAGCTCCGGAACCCGAGCTTGAACCGCTGACATCGAATGATCCTGGGCCATACGGATTCAATACTTGTCCGCCACGGGAACTGAACCCATTCGGCATGTTTTCAGTCATGAAGTTTGCCCACTCGGTCATATTCGTTTTACCTAGTATAACAGCCCCGGCTTCCCGAAGTTTTGCTGTTATTCCAGCATCCTCAAGGGCATAGGAATCGGCCAGGGCAAGTGATCCGGCGCTCGTATGCATCGCGTCCCCTGTATTGATATTGTCCTTTAGCAGGACAGGAATGCCGTGGAGAGGTCCTCTTTTGCCTTTTGATAACCGTTCAGCATCCAGTGATTCTGCGATGTGAAGAGCATCAGGATTCATTTCGATCACTGCATTAATTTTCGAACCCAGGAGGTTGTGACGAGAAATTTGTTGAAGATAAAGGCGTACAAGCTGTTCGGATGTCAATTGTTCCCGATCAAATGCATTTTGAATATCTGCAATCGTCGTTTCTTCAAGAACGAATGAAACGTCTTTCACTTCAGTCATAAAAACCCCTGCTTTCTAATTTTGATGATGATAGTAGACCCTATCCTTTTCCGGGCTGCCATTTTTTGATAATTCAATTAAAACAAAAAAGGGTGAGGTTAGCAATCTTCATTCTATTAACTGAGTTTGGTAGGTAAACTAGTTTTATTTTGCATGGACAAGTATATTTCTGAAAATATTGAATAATAATGGTAAAAAGAACGCGAAGGGCAAGGTGAGCGACGATGAAAGGATTTACTAGTCTTACTTTATATAGCAGAAATGCAAAAGACTTTAGTACAGATGATAGAATCATGCTTTTTATCACGAAATTCCATTTAAAAACGAAGAGGGAAAAATGGATGACGCTCAGAAGGCTGCTGATGAAGAAGGCAAGTCCTCTGGTCGCGCATATTTTGATCAGTTCGGAATATCGAAAAGATTTTTCAGAGCTGCTTGAAGATGAAATCATCAGAGATTTTTATTTGGATTTAAAACAGCCTCGAAAACAAGTGGTGCGGGCGTAATCTCCGGATGAATTCCAATTGTTTCCTTGCTGGAGAACATTATTAATGCCAAGCCTCCAAAGTGTTGCTATAATGAAAGTGAACTTTTACACCAGAGGAGTTTTAAGCATGAAATATTTTACTGTTGAAGAAGCGAATCAGCTTTTGCCGGTCATAACACGTGAGTTAGAGGCCCTTCAGCAGCTTCAGCATTCGTTTGTTCAATTTTATGATGAATTAGAAAGATTGCGGCTGTCAGAGAACCCTCCTGATGACGAGTTTTTCACCATCGAAAGCAAGCTGGACTTTATGGAGATTGAAGCTCAATCGTATATCCATAATATTCATTCTTTTGGAGCTGAACTTAAAGACATCCATACCGGTCTTGTCGATTTCCCGGCGATTATCGGTGAGGAGGAAGTACTGCTGTGCTGGCGCCAGGGGGAACCGGCGATTACTCATTACCATGGGAGAGAAGAGAGTTATGATGATCGGAGATCACTGAAAAATTAACGGTAAAAAATCTTTTGAAATTTATTTTTCAAAAAACGCTTGTATTATTCTCGAAAATTGTTTATGATATATCTCGTGACGGTAACCAAGCGCCTATAGTGAAATGGATATCACACGAGATTTCGGCTCTCGTATTCTGGGTTCGAATCCTGGTGGGCGCGCCATTTAAACGTTATAAATACCACGGGGTCATTCCGGTGGTTTTTTATATGCATTTCAAACAAAAAAATTCAACGTTGCAGGTTGGTGATCATAATGTCAAACGAAATGCAAAAGCCTTATCGTATCTTATTGTATTACAAGTATGTCCCTGTAGAGGAACATGAATATTTTGCCCGTAAACACCTAAAGTATTGTAAAGAATTAGGCGTGCTCGGCAGAATTATCGTTGCTCCAGAAGGCATCAATGGAACCATTTCAGGAACAGTTGAACAGACGGAGCAATATATGAGGGATATTAAAAGCGATCCCCGTTTTGCAGACATGGTATTTAAAATTGACGAAGCGGATGGACATGCTTTTAAGAAAATGTTTGTTCGTCCTAAAAAAGAGCTGGTAACCTGGCGATTTGAAGAAGATGTAAACCCGAATGAACTGACAGGCAAGAGGTTAAGCCCCAAAGAATGGATGGAAATGATCCAAAGAGATGATGTTGTCATCGTAGACGGCAGAAATGATTATGAATATGAGATCGGTCATTTCAAAAACGCCATCCGCCCCGATGTCAAAGCATCCCGTGATTTTCCGAAGTGGGTTCGAGAAAATCTCCACCAGTTTAAAGATAAAAAAGTACTCACATACTGCACAGGCGGTATCCGCTGTGAGAAGTTCTCAGGATTCCTTTTGAAGGAAGGATTTGAAGATGTATATCAGCTTCACGGGGGAATAACGACATACGGAAAGGACGAAGAAACAAAAGGCCGTTTCTGGGACGGTAAAATGTATGTCTTCGATGAACGAATTTCCGTACCTGTCAACCGTACAGAGGAAGATGTCGTTATCGCTAAATGCTACTATTGCGGTAAAACAGAAGACCGTTATGTGAACTGTGCCAATCCGGATTGCAATAGACAGCATGTTTGCTGTGAAGAATGTGAGACCAAATATAAACGATCTTGTTCGGTTGAATGCCGTGAGCATCCAGAAAACCGTTATGAGATCGAAAATCAAATGCAAGAATCAAAAGTTCAATAAAGAAACCAAAGGCAATCAGCTATCGCTGGCTGCCTTTTTCATTCAAAATCTTTCATCCTGGTTTTGAACGATAATGACAGAAAATTATGGGTAATGAAGGTTTTTAAATGTTTTTGAAGGTTTATGAAAGCTTTTGATTGATTTTTGAAAGGGCTTACTTTATAATCGGTCTTATGAAGGAGGGCTGGTATGTTATTTACATTGCGGCAGGAAATCATTCTTTCACTTATTGAAAAACAAAAAGTGGTTTCATTAGAAGAACTTGTTCAGGAAACCGGTTCCTCTGAGTCAACCATTCGCAGGGATTTGGACAGACTTGAAAAAGCAAAGAAACTTAAACGCATACATGGTGGGGCGTCGAGAATAGAAGAAAAATCCGAAGAGCCCTCAATCGAAGAGAAAACGCTCAGGAACATGGAAGAAAAGCAAGCCATTGCCCAATATGCAGCTTCCATTATCGATGAACATGAATGTATTTATTTAGACGCAGGGACAACGACACTGCAGATGATCCCGCATTTAAAGCAATCTCAACTTATTGTGGTGACGAATGGCATTCAACTCGTTGGTCCGCTTGTTGAAAAAGGGATACAGACGTACCTCCTGGGAGGGCTCATCAAATCTAAAACCGGTGCCATGATTGGAAGCGGAGCCATAAAAAGCCTTGAACATTACAGGTTTGATAAATGCTTTATCGGCATAAACGGAATCCACGAAGAGTGGGGTTATACGACCCCGGATCCCGAGGAATCGATATTAAAGCAGAAGGTGCTCGAATTATCTCAGGAAGGATTTGTGGTGGCAGATCCTTCGAAATTTGGGAAGAGCACGTTTGCCAAAGTGGCATCACTGCAGGAAGCGTCCATCATCACAGTGAAAAGCAATATTCAACTGACATCTTATGAAAAGAAGACGATCGTAAAGGCGGTGGAATTTTGATTTATACAGTTACTTTAAATCCATCCATTGATTATTTTGTTACAGTCAATCAATTAGTAGAGGGCTCCATCAACCTGGCAGCCGAACAGAATATTGTTGCAGGCGGAAAAGGAATCAACGTGTCAAAAGTATTAAAAAACCTCGGTGTTGAGAGTATTGCCACAGGTTTTATCGGAGGCTTTACCGGTGATTTCATCGAGCGATCTCTTCATGCTTTGAACATAGCGACCCGTTTTGTCAGGGTGGAGGATAACACCAGAATCAATGTTAAATTGAATACAGGAAAAGAAACAGAGATTAACGGTATTTCTCCTGGCCTTAAGGAATCCGACCTATGCCAACTGGAAGAGAACTTGCTTTCTCAATTAAATCCGTCAGATTATGTTGTCCTAGCGGGAAGTCTGCCAGCCAGTTTACCTGATGGGTTTTATGGTCAACTCATATCAAGATTACGTGCTAAAGGTGCACATGTCATTTTGGATACAAAGGGTACACCGCTACAGAAAGCGTTAAGGCATCAGCCTTTTTTGATCAAACCGAATCATCATGAACTCGGAGAACTTGTTGGAGCGGCTATTGAAACACCGGAAGAAGCGGTCATTTATGGCCGGAAGCTGATCCATGAGGGAGCTGAAAACGTATTAGTCTCAATGGCAGGGCAGGGCGCTGTATTTATTTCAAAGACCATAGCTGCTTACGCTAACGTTCCCGCCGGTACTGTTAAAAATTCTGTCGGAGCAGGAGATTCCGTGGTTGCCGGATTTTTGGCCCATTACACACGCAGCAGAAAGCTGTTGGAAGCCTTTAAATTTGGGGTCACAGCAGGCAGCACGTCCGCGTTTTCAACTGGATTTTGTACCATTACAGAAATAGAGAAGTATTTGCCTGAAGTGCATGTACAAGCAATAAAGGGGGAGTAAGGATGAAAATCACAGAATTGATTACAAAAGAAACGATCAAACTTCATCTCGAATCAAAGAAAAAAGCCGATGTGATCGATGAACTCGTTCAGAAGCTGGATGAAGCGGGCAAATTGAACAGCAAGGAAGATTATAAAGAAGCCATTATGGCCAGAGAATCACAAAGCACAACAGGCATAGGAGAAGGCATCGCTATTCCCCATGCGAAGACAGCTGCAGTTAAAACCCCTGCCATTGCGTTTGGAAGAAGTGTGGATGGGCTTGATTACGACTCTCTGGATGGCCAGCCCTCCAAGCTCTTCTTTATGATTGCTGCGAGTGAAGGTGCTAACAATGAGCATTTGGAAACATTATCAAAGCTGTCGACTTTTTTGATGGATACAGCGTTCCGCGAAGGCCTCCTTCGTGCTGCGGATGAAGATGAAATCCTTGCGATGATCAATGCGAAGGAAGAGGCTGAGGCAGAAGAAGACGAGGAAAAATTCCCGGTTGAAACAGAACAAGACCAGCCTCTCATTCTGGCAGTCACCGCCTGCCCGACAGGAATTGCCCATACGTATATGGCCGCAGATTCTTTAAAGGCAAAAGCTGCAGAAATGGGTATGAAGCTCAAAGTGGAAACCAATGGTTCCAGCGGTGTGAAGAACAGGTTAACATCATCTGAAATTGAAAAGGCGACAGCGATCATCGTGGCTGCAGATAAACAGGTGGAAATGGACCGGTTCAGCGGAAAAACAGTGATTCAGGTTCCAGTTGCGCAAGCCATCAGAAACCCCGAAAGACTTCTTACCGATGCCGCGGCTAAAAAAGGAACCGTTTACAGCCATGGGAGCAAATCTTCAAATTCTGAAAGTAAGGAGAATGCAAAGCAGAAATCAGCGTTATACCGCCATCTCATGAATGGGGTTTCCAACATGCTTCCATTCGTCGTCGGCGGCGGTATCCTCATCGCCATCTCATTTATGTTCGGCATCCATTCTGCTGATCCTAAAGATCCTTCTTACAACCAATTTGCTGCTGCTCTGGATACCATTGGAGGGAAAACGGCATTTGCACTGATGGTAGCAGTGCTTGCGGGTTTCATTGCAAGAAGTATTGCTGACAGTCCTGGATTTGCTCCGGGAATGGTCGGAGGGTTCTTGGCATCGACCGGCCAAAGCGGATTTTTAGGAGGTCTCATCGCAGGGTTTCTGGCAGGGTACATCGTCCTCGCATTGAAAAAACTGCTGGCATGGCTGCCTTCCTCACTTGAAGGCGTTAAACCTGTGCTCCTTTATCCTGTTTTCGGAATCCTATTTACAGGGCTCATTATGATTTTTGTCATTAATGGCCCGGTACACGCATTAAATGTTGCGCTTTCTGACTGGCTCCAAGGATTAGGGAAAGGAAATGCGATTTTAGTGGGCTTATTGCTCGGTGGAATGATGGCTATTGATATGGGCGGGCCGGTCAATAAAGCAGCCTTTACGTTTGGTATAGCGATGATTGATGCGGGTAACTTCGCTCCTCATGCCGCAATTATGGCAGGAGGTATGGTTCCGCCGCTCGGACTAGCCATTGCAACCACCATCTTTAAAACCAAGTTTACGAAGCAGGAAAGGGAAGCCGGAAAAACCTGTTATGTAATGGGTCTATCTTTCATAACAGAAGGTGCCATTCCTTTTGCTGCCGCTGACCCAGGGCGTGTCATCCCATCCATCGTTGCCGGTTCTGCAACAGCCGGAGCACTGACCATGCTGTTCGGCATCGGCCTGCGGGCCCCCCATGGAGGAGTATTCGTTATTCCATTTGTTCAGGGAAATCCTCTCCTTTACGGATTAGCCATCGTAATTGGAGCCATTGTCACAGCATTACTTGTTGGGTTCTGGAAAAAACCTGTTCAGCAGCAGTAAGAGAAGGAAGCCGTCCAGCTTTAAAAGGATGGCTTTTTTCTTTTTTTCGAAGTGATGCTATGATAGGGAAGAGGATGTAACAAGGAGTGGTTATGATGGATCCTAAAGAGATCGAGCACAAAATTATCCAAAATTATAAACAAGATGAAGGAATGATGATTCTTGTATTTGCCCAATGGTGCATCAATCATGATATTGATCCGAAAGAGCTCTACTTCCGGGCATACCCTGGTCAGGCTGAAAATGAATTGTTAAATCATATGCTTGAACAAACGGTTCCTAAACAGGAATCAGAAGAAATTCCAGATTCCACCGTTCTTGGAGTATTATCGCTGTTCGGTAATGAAGATCTGGCATTTGAGGTTTCAAATGAAATGGAGAGGAGAGCAAAACATGGAACAGATTGAATCGGGAATGAAAGTGACGGCTCTTTATAAAACAGGAAAGTACATAGGTCAAGCTGAACAAATAAAAAACGGAAAAGTGCTCGTCAGTATTCTTTCTGTGCTTAAACATCCGAAACAAGGCGATCTCCATAACCCAAACCAATCGGAGGTCCCATTTTTTCATCAGCGAAAAGCATTGGCATTTCATGAAAAGACGTGGGCACCGCTGCACACGGTTAAACCGTATGCAGGAGATATCCCTGACTATTCTGGTTCTTTGAAAGCAGCTTACGAGGACCTCCTCCTCGAGTTAAAAGAAACAGATAACGAGTGGGCTTTAAAATCATTGGAACGATTAGAAAATCTAAAAAAAGAGTACATGATAAAATAACAAGTGTTATAATATGATGTGATAAAACCTGACATAGTTTTGAAGTTATTATAAAGGGTAATATATAGTTATCACTCTGATAAAGGTGGATGCATGATGAATGAGACACAGCAAAAAATTATACAAGACCTAAACGTAAAACCTGAGATTAATCCTCGGGAAGAAATTCAGAGCCGTGTAAGCTTTATGAAGGAATACCTGAAAAGGAACGGTCTTCAAGGTTTTGTTCTTGGCATCAGCGGAGGCCAGGATTCATCACTCGCCGGAAGGCTTGCACAGCTTGCAATCAATGAACTAAGACAAGAAACTAACGATGACAACTATCAATTCATTGCCGTCCGGCTTCCGTATGGAGTACAAAAGGATGAGGAAGATGCCCAGCACGCATTAAAATTTATCCAGCCGGATAAAACGATTACCGTTAATATCAAGGGAGCGGTAGATGCTTCTGCTCAGGCTTTTCAAGAGGCAACAGGACAGAAAATCACTGATTTTCTAAAAGGAAACATAAAAGCGAGAGAACGCATGAAAGTACAATATGATATAGCAGCTTCCAATCGTTCGCTTGTTATCGGTACTGATCACGCAGCTGAAGCCATCACCGGCTTTTTTACCAAGTATGGCGACGGGGCATGTGACCTAGTTCCGCTTACAGGCCTCAGTAAAAGGCAAGGAAAAGAATTATTAAAAGAATTGGGCGCTGAAGAGAGATTGTACATGAAAGTACCTACAGCTGATTTGGAAGATGACAAACCACTGGTGCCTGATGAGACCGCTCTTGGAATCAGCTATGAAGAGTTGGACGACTATTTGGAAGGAAAAGAAGTTTCTTCCGAGGTGAAGGAAAAAATCGAACACAGGTATCAAATCACTGAGCATAAACGCCATTTACCTGCTGCTCCCGGTGATAATTGGTGGAAATAAGCAATCCTAAGGAAAGCAGACAAAAGTCTGCTTTTTTTCATGGAAAAGATGATGTATACTTATTTTGGAATGAATTGAGAAAGGAAGCAAGCTGTGAGCAAAAAAGCAAAAATTGTATTTGTCATCAGTACCATCGTTTTTGTTTTTGTACTCTTTTCCTCGATCCAAAGGGAAAATGAGCGGAAAGACAACCTTAAGGCACTTAACAGCTATTTCAACAAAAAGTTTGAGCTGGATGAAGACTTGAAAAATCAGTACGATAATGAATTTAAAGTAAAAGTCGGTAAAGAGCGGTATATCGTCACGGTGAAGAACAACAAAGTGGTATCATCTAAAAAAGAATCCTAAGAAAGAGGCTTCCTTTAAAAAGGAAGTCTTTTTTTAAGACAATGCAAGTTAGAAAGTTTAGAAAACTTAATGTTTTCCGCCAAAAATATTGACAGTAAATGTTATTTTACATATAGTTAGTAAGCTGATATTCAAACACTTTATTTACTAAACCAATAAAAAGAGAGGAGGGTGAATATGCGTTTTAAAGATTTTCACCCCAATATAAAAATCCGCATCTTTGAATCATTGCTTTCCGGCTCGATCGGTGCAATGATTTATCCTTTTATGGCCATTTATTTAGCAGAGAGAGTGGGAGAATCACTGACTGGTATTTTACTGATCATCAACATAGCCGTTGGGTTTCTCGTTGGTTTTTACGGAGGATATTATGCAGATACGATTGGACGCAAGAAAATCATGGCGATCGCGGAAACATTAAGGTTTATAAGTGTAATCGTTATGGCATTTGCAAACGGACCGTGGATTCATTCTGATTTGGCTGCTGCCTACATAACCATAGCCATGATGACGGTCAACAGCATCTGCTGGGGATTGGCCGGACCTGCAGCCAGTGCGATGCTGATCGATGTGAGCACTCCTGAAAACCGAAAATTTATGTACGGCATC
This sequence comes from Fictibacillus sp. NRS-1165, assembly GCF_050468105.1. Taxonomy (NCBI): domain Bacteria; kingdom Bacillati; phylum Bacillota; class Bacilli; order Caryophanales; family Fictibacillaceae; genus Fictibacillus; species Fictibacillus sp. NRS-1165. Next base: position 199,727 of record NZ_JBDPNU010000026.1, on the reverse strand, counting down.
ACATATTGGACAAACAATCTTTCCATTGCGCTTGGGGGATTGGCGGGGGGTTATTTATTTAAGGACTATCTTTTCGAATTGCTTGTGGGGCTATCGTTTGTTTCGTTGATTTCCGCTATGCTTGTTATATTTTTTATTCAGGAAACCTATGTCCCTGTAAAAAAGGAAATTAAGAAAAACGTGCTGGCCGATATCCTATCCAGCTATCGATTGGTGTTTAAAGATACAACGTTTATATTATTTATCGTTGCCTATCTTTTGGTCTTGTCTCTTGAATTTCATTTATCAAACTATGTATCTGTCCGTCTGAGCCAGGATATGCCGGCCCAGCAGCTGTTTCACTTCTCAGTGGATGGCTTCAACATGCTGGGGATCTTAAGGACTGAAAACACACTGCTTGTGGTACTGCTTGCGGTTCTGGTCAGCAAACTCGCCGCCAGGTTTAAGGATAAGCGAGTGTTCTTTCTCGGTCTGGGTTTATATGCGGTTGGCTACTTAACCATTTCTTACAGCAGCCATGCTATCCTTCTGCTAACCGTCATGGTCATCGCAACTGTAGGTGAATTAATGTTTGTTCCAATTGAACAGTCCTACTTGGCCGACATTCCTCCAGAAGAACTCCGCAGTTCTTACATGGCCGTAAGCGGAATGGTATATCGGGGAGCAATGGCCATAGCCGCCGTAAGCATCACCCTTGGACATTTTATCCCCCGGATGGGTATGACCCTTATATTTATGGTAATGGCTTGCATCGGAATCACCCTTTTTCTGAAAGTCCTGCCAACGCTTGAGGAAAAACGTTTGAAACAAAAACAAACCGCCTAATCGTTAACCTGAGAAAGACAGACGTTTTCCCCCGGTTTTTTTATGACATTGTCAGGAATCTCTTCTTGAGGGTAGATAAATAGTCCGGTGCTGTCATATAATCGATTACGAGGTGATATCAAAATGGAAACTCAATATGTACTCTATGGAGACAAAATTGTTGAAAGAGAACATGCATCCATAGACTTGGAAGACAGAGGCTATAATTTCGGAGACGGGATTTATGAGGTGGTTTACATTTATGGCGGTAAGCCTTTTTCAATGGAGGAGCATTTCAAGCGTTTTGCTGACAGTGCTGCTAAACTGGAGATGAAACTGCCATATACACTCGAAACAGTAAATGATCTGACGGTTAAGCTGATTGAAGCCAACAAGATTCATAATGGCATAGTATACATACAGATGACAAGAGGAGCATCTCCAAGGAATCATCTATATGACAGGGATTCCGCTTGCTTGATCACCGGCTTTGCCAGAAAAATGGATCCTCCCGTGCAGGCTCAGGAAAACGGGATAAAAACCTATCTTACAGAAGATATCCGCTGGCTCAGATGTGACATAAAGACCCTTAACCTGCTGGGCAACACAATGGCAAAGAGAAAAGCGGCAGACCATGGCTGCCACGAAGCGCTTCAGCATCGGGAAGGAACATGTACAGAGGGTTCCTCTTCCAACTTGTTTATCATTAAAAACGGAACATTGTACACGCATCCGGCCACGAATCTAATTTTAAACGGCATTACCCGACAGCATATCTTGAAGATCGCAAACGAACAAGGGATTGACATTGCCGAGGAAGCATTTTCAACCCGTGATCTCATCCATGCAGATGAAGTGTTCATCTCCAGCACGACAATGGAGATCGCACCCGTCATTGCGGTGACAGGTGATGAGGAAGGAGATTTTCCAATCGGGCCTGTCACGCGTCTTCTTCAGAAAAAATTGAAAGAAAAAATAAAGAAGCCTACCGTTTTAAATTAAGGAGTATGGATTTGAAAGCTATTGCAAAATATTTTATTAATGGAATTTTAACTGCGCTTCCCATCATTCTGGTTTTTTATGTCCTCATTAAGGTGTTTGATTTTTTAGACAGCATTCTTGGCGACACCTTGAAGGACTATATGAAAAACGATTATATTCCGGGAATCGGCATATTAGCGACTGTTGTTCTTTTAACCATTTTAGGCTGGCTGTCGTCGCAATATATCAGCGGCAGGTTTATATCTTTGCTGGATTCTGCCTTGGAAAGAATTCCGCTCGTTAAAACTCTCTATTCTGTCATTAAAGATACCTTTCAGTCACTGCTGGGCGAGAAACGATCGTTTTCCACAGTAGTCTTGGTAGAAATGCCTGCGACCGGTTTAAAAAGCATCGGATTTATTACGACTGAGAATCCGGAAGTCCTTTCTGATCATTTCATGGATCATGTAGCGGTCTATATTCCGCAAACGTTTCAGATCGCCGGTTTTACCTTCTTAGTTCCTCGAAGCAGCATAACCGTATTGGACATTAAGCCCGAGGATGCCATGAAATTCATCCTCTCTGGCGGTGTGGCATCGAAATAGGAACTTATGAATAACCTTTACCTCCGGATCAACTTGACGCAGGTAAAGGTTTATTTTTTCATACTCCCTCATACCTTCTTAATAATATAGATTAAGGAGGCTGTGCTTGGATGAACACACGTTATCGATCCTTTTCAAAGACTGTCATTATTCCCTCCGCCTTCTTTATCCGCACCCTTCGCAAGCTCATTCCATCGAAGAAAAACATATTATGGGCCATACCGGAGCAAGACCGTAAATGGATCAGATCTCGATTGAATCACGAGAGTTCGCAAAGCGGACCCTCTTTTTATTATGGAAGCGAAAAAAGTTTGATCCGCTTTATCAAAGAGAAGACTCAAATACATAACAAAAATAATATTACTCGAACAGAAGCGACTATCACTTCTTTAAAAACCACCGTGAAGTACATTGGGCATTCCTTGCACATATGGTATCGAGGAATGCCTGCTATCATATGACAGATTTAAAAGGAGAATTCTTACCAAGACTCCTCAATGAGGAGCAGCTTTTTCAAATTTATTGGACATTGGAGACAGCGAACAGTTTAATCTTTCAGGATGTCTACCTCAGCTTCTTTTATATGAGGAGAGCAAGAGGAGAAGAAGCAGTTTATTTCACTTGCTGAAAGGATTGGAGACATCCGTTTTCATGAAACCCGTTTGGGAGCATTTCTGGGAAAAACGAGAGAGCCGCATTCTGACCATGGCTCTCATTATTAATGAGCAGAACTTTATCCAAGACCGGCTTATCCATAATAGCAACTACTCAAAGGCTTTATACAGCATTCCCTTTCAACTTCAAAATCTTCTTCAACTCACTAAAATTCTCTTTCCGGTGCGCCTCAATCAAACAAAACTTGCTGGAATATCAGTTTCAGGCTTCAACGATTTAGCCAGCAGGATCGAAACAGGCAAAAGCCTTTATTTGCAGCTCTTTCATGAGCGACTGCATCCTGGTATTTTAAGATTTGCCGATCAGCAGCCACATACGGGGTCGCGATCCGATTATTGGAGAGAGGTATTTACTCCTGATGCCTCCGCTTATTCCCCGCATTATAACAAGGAAAGGATCGGCTTGTTTAGAATGAAAAAAAAGGCTGTCCGGCTTTACAGTCCAAGACTGATGGGCTGCTGGGGGGCATTCCATTCAGATGTTCCGGAGCAAGGCGATTGGCACGATGGTATAACGCTGCCTGATTCTTTTCGTTTCTTACTAAACAGCAATCCTTTATTCATAGAAAGAGAACATTGGACCGATCTTCATCATTTGGAAGGGGCAGTGCTTGCCAAACAACTTTTTTTCTGAAAATGAAAAAAAGAGAGCTCAGTAAAGCAAGAGCTCTCTTTGTACCATGGTTATTTAAAGATAGAAATGATAGAACCTAACTGCTGCATCATACCCATAGCCGAGTTGATCCCACTAATTGTTTTGCCCCAGTTGAACGTACTGCCCTGATTGCCTTGAAAAGGCTGCTGGTTAAAGGGGAATTGCTGCCCGCCGGGAAAGCCGCCGGGGCCGAATGGAAAACCGTTTTGCAGATTCGGGAACATTCCATTGCCTGCCTGATTATTTTTTTGCTTATTAAATTTACCGTTTCCCTTAGCTCCTAAATAAGGATTAAAGGGATACGGCGGGCGGGGAGGGAACATAGAGTGGTTCATAAAAGGACCCGGCGGGGGAGGATACGCTGCGAAATAAGGGTTCGGGTTTGCTGCTCCAGCTTGCTGGTTCCCTGATGGGGGAGAAGAAGGAAGCGGGGGACGCGGAGGAGAATGTTCAATCATTTCCGGATGATGCGAGACGGATTCTTTATGAAACGGATCATAGCCTCCGTACGGAAAATAACGCAATGAACCATTATTCTTCCTTGTGTTATACAAATTTTTCACCTCAAATTTTTTTCCCTATATGTATATGCTTGTTTTATAAAAAGGTATAGACAAGGGTCTTTGTTTCATGAAAAGTAAAGACCGCACAAAAAAACCCCCGGGAATTTCTTCCCGAGAGTTTTTTATACAAACAGATGCAAAATTTGATAGATGATGGCTGCAATGATAGCGGAGATCGGCAGTGTAATGATCCAGGTCAGAACAATGCGCCGGGCAACTCCCCATTTAACACCTTTCACACGCTTGGCAGAACCTACCCCCATGATCGCAGAAGAGATAACATGAGTGGTACTGACTGGCAATTTTAAAGCAGTAAACGTAAAGATAATCAGGGCAGAAGATAAATCCGCTGCTGCACCGTTAACCGGTTGAAGTTTCATAATCTTACCGCCGACCGTTTTAATGATCTTCCAGCCTCCAACTGAAGTCCCGACTCCCATTGAAACTGCTGCGGCGACTCGTACCCACATTGGGATGCCTTCTGTGGCGTGGTATCCGCCTGCAATCAATGCGAGAGTAATGATACCCATCGCTTTTTGTGCATCGTTTGTGCCGTGTGAGAAGGATTGCAGAGCAGCGGTGAAAATTTGAAACGTACGGAAACCTTTATTTGTTTTTGATTTGTTGAAGTTTTTAAAGATCGCTGCAAAAAGTGTCATGATAATAAAACCGACAGCTAGAGCAACAAATGGTGAAATGATTAAAGCCTGAATAATTTTTAGAAAACCGTCATAGTTCAAGACACCAAATCCAGCTGCGGAAATGGCCGCACCGGCGATTGAACCGATAATGGCATGGGATGAACTTGAAGGGATCCCGAAATACCACGTGATCAGGTTCCAAGTAATTCCGGCAATCAAAGCCGACAATACAATGAGCAAACCTATCTTTTCGTCATTGAATTGGAATGGGTCAACGATATCTTTACTAACACTTTTGGCTACGCCGGTAAAGGTTAATGCTCCGACAAAGTTCATTGTTGCCGCGAGCGCAATCGCAACCTTTGGCGGAAGGGCTTTCGTTGACACAGAAGTCGCAATCGCGTTGGCTGTATCATGGAATCCATTGATAAAGTCAAACGCCAGAGCAAAGATAACAACTAAAACGATAAGAAAAAACAAAATATCCATTGCCAATCTCTCCTTATGCGTTACGCATGATAATGGTTTCTAGAGTATCGGCAACATCTTCTGTGCTGTCAGAAATAGCCTCAAGAAGCTCATAAAGCTCTTTATATTGCATGATTTTAATAGGATCTTTTTCAACGCTGAATAAGTTTTTGATGCTTGTACGAAGCAAGTCATCAACGACAGATTCAAGATCGTTTAGCCTAATTGCATGCGGACGAATGTCCATTAGCTTTTTCTTGTGCAGCAATTTAGCAGATTCGGCAACTTCATAAGTTGCTTCTAGGATATGGCCAGCGAATTGAACCATGTATTGGTCAGGTTTTGTAATGTTATACATTTCAAATCTGGAAGCACATTGTTCCATGCCATCCAGGATATCGTCCATCTTATTGGCAAGCTCTAAAATGTCTTCTCGTTCTAGGGGAGTAATAAAGGTTTTGTTCAAACCGATAATCAGCTCATGAATGAATTTATCGCCCTTGTTCTCATATTCCTTCATTTTTCTTGCAAATTCCTTTAAATCTTCATCGGATTTGATTTTAAAATCCACAAAGTATTGAGCGGAGTCGCGGACGTTGTCTGCGATGCTTGTTAGTAAATCCAAAAATAAATCCTTTTTTGATGAAAATATCATGTACTAAAACCTCCGTTTGTTAAGAAAAAGTAAATTTCCCCTAAATTTTTTGCTAACCCAAACCATTCGTATTATAACTTTAATGATTCTAAAGATAAACAGCTTTTTTAATTTGAAATAAAACATTTACAAATGATTTACAATCAAGATGCTTCCCTTATAGAGTATACCCCCTAAGACATAAAAAAAGCAGCATTTCGCTGCACATTCATTCGTATGTAGTGGATGAAAGGATTCATGAGAACGGGCTCGCTGCGCTCAAGGCATGTACATCCCTCAATAAAATAGAATTTAACACTCTCTAAAAAAATTTAGCAAGGATTTAATCTCTCCTCATTTTCGTACCCTTTTTTTAGTGTATTCATATTTATATTGTAACCGAGTGTAAAAGGTGGGGAGTACGATGGGTTTATCATGGAAAATTAATTCTCACTATACCGCCTTAGGGGATTCCATTTCGGTGGGAATTGGATCCTCTGATCAATGTGGGAGCTTCGTCCAGCGGTATTCCATTCTCCTCGAACATACGCTTTACAAGACCTATCATCTCTCGAATTTCTCGAAGAAGGGTTTTACTACACATGATGTATTAGCCTCCATCGAACTGCCCAGCGTCAGAAAATCATTGATTAACTCAGAAATCATTACAATTACAGCAGGTGGAAATGATTTGATCAAGGCCGGAAAGAGATATTTATTAAAAAAGGAAGAAGTGGAACTCCTTCAAACGCTGAAAACGTGTCAAAGAAACATGTCTGCGATCTTAAAGAACATCATTCATATGAAAGAAAAAGGAAGGAAAAGTTACATTATCCGCTTGACGAATATTTACAATCCGTATCACAAATGGGATCTTTCCTATAAATGGGTCAACTTATTCAACGCTCATATGCAGACGTTCCAGAATTACCCAAACGTCAAGGTCGCAGATATTTACTCTTTATTCGTCGGGAGAGAAAAAGAACTGTTATCCTGGGACAGTATCCACCCTAATAACATTGGCCATAAAATGATCGCTCAAGCGGTTTACGGTACTGGTTTCGGTCCGCTATACCCGCATTTTGACTAAACATATTTTCGGTAAACATGGCTTAGTGCAGTGAGGGGCCAAATGCGGGTATAGCTATGGTACAACACATAAAATGCACCAGGTAAACCAGATCCCGCCGGGTAATCGAAGGCTGGTGCCATGAGATTTGGAGACAGCAAATAATTCACTCCATCGGCGATGGGTTTTGTGGGGCGAGAATGGATGGAGGCGAGGGCGTCGATCGCCCATGCCGTTTGGACAACCGTTCCATACCCGAGCGGTATATACGTCTTCGCATCATCACTTAAACATGATTCTCCCCAGCTTCCGTCCTTGTTTTGAATCGATTCAAGCCACTTTCCTGCTTTTTCAAGGCTTTGATCATGGATAACCGATCCGCGAACAGTTGCCAGGCCGGTCACTGCAGCCCATGTCCCATAAATATAGCAGACACCCCATCTTCCATACCATGAACCATCAGGCCCCTGATGGGATTTCAGCCAGTTGACCGCCTGTTTAACGGGGTGATCGTTTATCGTCAGATCGGTGTAACTGCCGAGAAATTCAAGGACTCTTCCCGTGATATCTGCATTAGAAGGATCGATTAATGCATCAGCTGCATTTTTTACAGGGATCAATCCTAACCATTCCTTGTTCGTATTTTTTTCAAATGCAGGCCAGCCTCCGTCATCATTTTGCATGGCCAGCAGCCAAGTGATTCCTTTGTTCCAGGACTGAAGGGAAGTAGGAGAGATGCGTACATGTGTGGAAATAGATCGCAAAGCAGCTTGGGTATCGTCCGTATCGGGATGGAGTGTGTTGCTTTCAGAGAATCCCCAGCCCCCAGGAGCGGTATGTCCGCAATGAACCGTCCAATCGCCCTTTTTAGACTGCTGATGATTGAGAAGAAATCGAATACCCTGTTGAATTTGGCGATTTTCGCGAGAAACACCAGCTTCTAACAAAGAATATAGTATTAATGAGGTGTCCCATATGGCCGAAGGAGAATTTTGGACGAAAAGATGAGTTCCATTAGAACATAGAAGCGAAATGATTCCTTCAATCGCCTTTATAAGCGCTGGAGAATTTTTAGAATAGCCTAAGGAAAGCAATCCATAAACCATAAAAAACGTGCTGCTCGCATAACTGAGAAGAGTACCGTCTTTTTCAATTCTGTTCAGCATGTATCTTTCCATTTTTGCAGGAAGGGAAGAAGAGGTCGCTTCTAAATTGCTGAAAAGCCGGCTAACCGTATCATTTTCGAACTCTGGCCAAAATGGGCCGGATTCCCGGTTACCTGATAAAGGACTGAGATACTGGTTACAAGGATGGCTTACGTAAAAATCATTTCGCATGGCTGCAATGATCGGTACAAAATGTGCTCTTGCATAGCTGCTCATATCGTAGAATTTGATGGGTGAAAGGATTGGTGGATCCAACAGAATCCCCGGATCAAAAGGAATACGGGGCCACGGAACGATTCCGTTAACAGACAAAAAGGCGCGTGTTAAAAGATTGGCCTTTTTGAATCCACCTTTTGCGCTTATATATTCTCTTGCCTTTGTCATAAGCGGATCTTCCATATTAACAGACTTTGAATAACAAAGCGCTACATAAGCTTCAATAGTAACTGAAAGATTGCCTTCTTTCTCATCAGGGTATACTCTCCATGTTCCATCCGTTCCCTGTTTTGAGAGAATGCGATTTACCAGGTTTCGCTTTAAAGGCTCATCCCTCCATTTCCAAATGATCAAAAGGACAAGCAGGTACGCATCTGTTGTAACTGGGTTTTCAAAACAAAATCGAAACGATCCATCCGCCTGCTGGCAGGACAAAAGTTCATGACTGCGGCGTTCCAGCTCCATTTTAATCTTACCTAAATCAAGCATGGGGAATTATCCCTCCCGTATAGAAAAGTGCGAAAGAAACGATACATCACGTCTCCAAACTATATGAAGCAGGTGAAGGAAATTATGAATAGTGATCAAGAGACAGAGTTGTTGAAAAAAATGAAAGAACATCTGAACCAGCTTTATGATCCGGCAGATTCTTTTTACATCAGAAGAATAACCGGTGGCAGCATCAATAAGGTTTATGCTGTTCAAACAAAGAAACAGACGTATCTTTTAAAAGTGAATCATCAAGCACCTGCACGTTTCTTCGAATGTGAAGCTGCTGGTCTGGATGAGATTAAGAACACTCAAACCATCAATGTTCCGGAAGTTTTTGCTTATAAAGACAGAAGGACTGAAGGGGAAGCGGGCTATTTACTGGCAGAGTGGATTCAAGGTGAGAAAACGAAAGACACTGAAAGGATGTTAGGAGAAAAACTAGCCGCACTTCATAGCTTCCCTGTACCCAAAAAGTATGGTTTAGAGCAAGACAATTTCATCGGAAGCCTCCCCCAGCTAAATGGCATTTTTTCGTCATGGACCGTTTATTTCTTAAAGAAACGGATATTGCCGCAGGTTGAACGAGAAACAGCAGAAACAGGAATGCATACGGCACGAAAACAAAAGCTGTATAAACTCATGGAGAGGATGGAAAAGGTTATTCCTGAATACCCGAGAGCTTCTCTGCTGCATGGAGACCTCTGGGGAGGAAACTGGATCACCGGAAAGAACGGAGAACCTGTTCTCATTGATCCGGCAGTTCTTTACGGCCATCATGAGATGGATTTGGCTTTCACAGAGCTGTTTGGCGGTTTCTCAAGTGATTTCTATCAAGCCTATACTCATTTTCAGCCACTGGATCAAGAGTATCAGGACCGTAAAGGACTTTATCAATTATTTTATCTGCTCGTTCATTTAAATTTATTTGGAGAAGCATACGGTCCCCCCGTGGATCGGATTTTAAAGAAATATTTATCGTAATCTTTCCAGCTGGTGATCATGAAAGCGGAACAGCAATCCATAGGCAATAAGCGAGCCGGCAAAGGACAGTGACATGTCCCATTGGGAGTCCCAGATATCCCCTTGGGTTCCTAGACAATCTTTGGTAGTACGGCCGGCAATAATGGCAGCCATCCATTCGATGATCTCATATGCAGCCGCCAGGGAAAGGATGATACTTATACTGAGAATTACAAGCCAGAAACGGCGAGGAAGGCCCACTGTCTTAATAAAACTTCTCTTAAGTGTATTACCGTGCCTCCCTTAAAGAAATGTCCGAATCGATCGATTTCGTTTCAGATTAAAGGTGTCCTGACTCGAGTTCAAAGAGGGGAACATCATCGTACGTATACTGGCCGCCAATAAACATCAAGATCAACACGAAAGAAAAAATGCAGTAGAAAAAATGAAGTAGGAAAGAGTGGTAAACTGAAAATATTTATAAGTAAATATGAGGTTAAAAATCGGTAGAACGGCTGGTGCCACTTCAAGAATCCAAGTATACGGACCGGTTGGCCGGATGGCCGACCAAATCAATACAGAAGCCGTTATGGCTAATATACATGCATGATATCCTGCACGTTGTTTTACCATTCGTCCATGTTCCTCCCAAACAGCCTTTTTATCAGTATGACAGACACAAATGGCTGTTATACCTTATGTTGCATTTTAAAAAACATCGCCCGTTTAAGGCGATGTTTTTTTATCATACAGACACTTTTTCATACTCTTTTCGGATGGCAGCCGATCTTTCTTTTGCACTTAAAATGGCCTCGGCAAAAGCCTGGCCTGCTTTGTTTTCTTTTAGTGCTTTTAATCCTGCTGCGGTCGTACCATTTGGCGACGTTACTTTTTTCCTCAGTGATTCAGGGGAAGCCTGAGTATCCAACACCATTTTACTGGCACCGAAAACCGTTTGGGCTGCTATCTCCCTCGCAAGGTCCTCATCGAATCCTTCAGCTTGGGCTGTTTTTTCAATATGCTCCAACACATAGTAAATGTAAGCCGGACCGCTGCCCGCTATTCCTGTAAACACATCCATCTGTTCTTCATCGATCACTTTTACACGGCCGATCGCAGAAAATAACTCTTTTGCCAGTTCAATATGTTCCATTGAAACGGATTGTCCGCCGGTTATCGCTGTGATGGATTCTCCAATGGTACTTGAGGTGTTCGGCATAATCCTGATGACCGGCTGTCCCTCAGGAAGAATTTCTTCCATGAAACCCGTCGAAATTCCAGCGAGAACAGACATTACAATTTGATTAGCCTTTACCTTCGGTTTCAGTTCAATGAGCGCTGTTTCGGCGTCTTTCGGCTTCATGGCCAAGATGATGAGATCTGCTTCTTGTACTTGGACTTCACTGTAAGGAAGAGCAACCACTTTATAATTTTTCATTAGTTCAATTCGTCGCTGATCATTTTGTTTGTTTGTCATCACAATGTTGCTGGGCGGTAATTTTTCCTGATTGACCATTCCGGCAGCAATCGCCTCGGCCATGGAACCTGCTCCAATAAAAAGCACTTTTTTTGTTTTTAACATGCAACCTCTCCTTATTGCTGTGTTAAGTTCACTTAAGGTCCTATCTTAACATGTTAAGAAGAGGTTTCAACCCTTTGATGGAACATCGTCCGTTATAGGCAATAATCTCTTAAGAAAGTGAGAATGAGTGATGATAAATAGGACAGGTTGTAAGAAATTATAGAAAAACCTATTAAATCACTGGATTTGCGAAAATAAAATTATGGCTTGGCATGCTGTGGCGGAAGAAGAATCGTCTTCAGCAGCTGTCGTTGTTCATCCGGCCACCATGCGCCACAATCTTCGGAGACAATGCAAGCTGCACATTTTTCAAGGTCAAATACTTTCATACCTGAAATGGGGGGAGAGTAGACATGCAAGGTGATCAATGGTTTCTTTTCATAAGTACCCATCTTATGGATCATGCCTCTTCCCACATTCAAAAGTGAGCCCTTTTTTTCAATCTCCTTTTTTACCGCCACGGGCAATCCCCCTGGCTGCAATTTATACAGCGTGTGGTTTGAGGATCCAGATATAACTTGTACCCACCCAAACGACCGCCCGTGGTCATGCGGTGAGCAATCCAAGGTCTGAGACCAGGCCATGACCAGAATTTCTACATGGTCGCTCTTAAAAATTAATTTCCTGCCATAAGGTTTATTTTCTGGATTCATCACAAAAGGAGCGGCGTCAGTTTCAGCCGCCTGTAGTTTTTGGATCGCCTCCAGCAAATCGTCTGAAGAGGGAAAAACGAGCGGAGAAAATATTTTTTCGATTCTTTTAAGGAACGGCACGTTATCATCCTCCTGGTGTCATTGATCTATAACCAGTATATTGGATGGTCACAAAATAAATGAAAAATCCGAAACATAACCCTTAGGGGCTGAGCAAGTCCGCAAAAAATGGGTGTACAGGAATCGTCCATAGGCTTTTGACGAAACGAAACGATTCAAGGAGGTACAAAATTTTATGTATAAAAAGATCGGTTTAATTACAGGGATAACAGCCATTGCGCTTTCGATCGCGGGAGGAACATCTGCAAGCGCACATACGGTTAAAGAAGGGGATACGTTATGGAAGCTTGGACAGTCTTATGACGTTTCCTACGAGGATATTAAAAGGGACAATAACCTGGAAGGAAATATCATCCGCCCTGGTCAGCAATTAAATATACCGGCTGTTAAAGGGGTTAGCCAGGAGCGGGCAAAAGCGTCTTCCGCAGATAAAAGACTGCTGGCTTCCCTCGTTGAATCCGAAGCGATGGGTGAAAGTTTCGAAGGCAAAACAGCAGTCGCCGCTGTTGTTTTAAACAGAGTAGAGGCTGACAGCTTTCCGGATTCGATTCAAGGCGTCATTTTTGATAAAGGGCAGTTTCAGCCGGTATTTGAAAACAACCTGAAAAAGCCTTCTTCACAATCTGAGAAGGCGGTGGAAAAAGCACTGGCGGGATATGACAATACAAATGGCTCGCTTTTCTTCTATAATAAAACAACAGCGGTAAGCCGCTGGCTCGACACTAAACCAGTGAATAAAGTGATCGGAAACCACACATTCAGCAAATAATGAAAAACAGCCTCATCCCTGTCATCAGCAGAGATTGAGGCTGTTTTACAATTTACTCGTACTTTTAATGCTAAGACCCGACACCTCAATCTTATGGCTGTTCCGGGCAATCAGTACATCACAAGTCGCATGCCTCGTAATGTATTGTGACACGCTTCCAATAAAAATGCGCTCCATCGCGTTTAAGCCTGTTGCACCGCAGACAATTAAATCAGCGTCATGCATCGAAGCAAATGACAGGATTTCGGTTTTGGGAGACCCGTAATTGGATAAAGTCTTCACATGTTTTAATCCAAGTTTTCTGGCCTTTTGTTCATAATCTTCGAGTAGGGTTCCACCATGGTTTTTGCCAGATCCCTTTTCAATATCCACAGTACCTGAATCCATGGGAGCCGCAGGAATCCGCTCCTCAGAGATATGGACAATCAAAAGCTGGGCATGATATTCCTTTGTTATTTCAATCGCTCTGTAAAAAGCTACTTCTGAAGATTCCGATCCATCTACACCTACAAGAATTTTCTCATAATATGGCATATAAACCCCCTCTTTTTCGTATGCTTTATAAATTCTTTCCCTTAAATTTTATTTGACAAACGTGGGAGAGTACGGTAATTTGGAACATATTAAAGTATTTATTATTTGAAAAATTCATAATTAACTCTTATCAAGAGTGGTGGAGGGACTGGCCCGATGATACCCGGCAACCTTTAGATTTATTCTGAACAGGTGCCAAATCCTGCAAGGCAAAAAGCTTTGACAGATAAGAGAAGGTCACGCCCAAACGGATGATTGCACCTCTCTGAATCTTTTAGAGAGGTGCTTTTTTGTTATATAAATTGGGGGGATATCTGTTGGAAAATACAAAGCTGCCTGCTGTCAATCATACAGCAGCAATAGGAGAACTAACATTAGAATCGGGTAAGGTGCTGAACGATGTACATATCGCCTACCAGCGGATTGGTGCAGCGGACGCGCCTGCGATCTTCGTATGCCATGCACTGACAGGCAATCACTATACATTAGACAGCGAGATAGGAGAAGGATGGTGGACAGGGTTATTAGGAAGCGGGGAATATATTGATTTGGGCCGATACCAGGTGATTACTACAAATGTGCTCGGTGGCTGCGATGGCTCAACCGGAGCACTTTCCATCAATCCCGACACAGGTGTGCCGTACGGACCGGATTTCCCTGTCATCACGATTAGAGATATGGTGCATGCGCAAAAAAAACTTTTAGATGTTCTCGGGATCAGACGATTGGAGGCTGTAATCGGCGGATCGCTAGGAGGCATGCAGGTACTGGAGTGGGGCTTGCTGTATCCAGATTATATGGAGCGCTTAATTCCCATTGCCGTGACACCGACACTAAGTGATTATGCGATTGGTTTTAACGCGGCCGGCAGATCGGCCATCATAAGTGATCCTTTATGGAATAACGGGAGATACAGCCCTGATTGCGGGCCAAGAAAAGGGCTCGGCATTGCCCGCATGATCGGTATGCTCACCTACCGTTCAGGACGTTTATTCGACCACCGTTTTCAGAGGAAACAAACCGGAAATTGGGAAACCATACAGGAGGAAGCTGTGTTTTCGGTGGAATCGTATCTTCATTATCAGGCGGATAAATTAGCCGACCGATTTGATGCGAACTGTTATCTCACTTTATTAAAAGCGATGGATACTCATGATATTGGCAGGGGAAGAGGTGGAGTAGCTGCCGCTTCACAAAATTATAATGTACCTATGCTATGTGTTGGGTTTTCCGGGGATCTGCTTTACCCGGTTGATTCGATGCAGGAGTTTATTCTTTTGGTCCAATCAGGAAATAAAGAGGCACGTTTTCAAGAGGTAAATACAATGTTTGGCCACGATGGGTTTTTGACCGAGTTTGATAAGTGGGGAAACCTGTTCGCGAATTTTATGAGAGAAACAATAAAGACATGAGGTAAATTTCTCATGTCTTTATTTAATGGTTTATTCAACAGCTGGTTTTTCAACAACCATCGACTTATCAGCCGGTGCAGATTGTTCTGGCCGCTGGCGGCTGATTCTCCCGCCACCGACAGATAAAGCGACCAATATACCCGCGCCAATAAAAATCAAGCCCGTTAAAAAGACGGTGGTGAATGAATTGCTCCAGGCAGTCTGTATGGAGTGAATCACCGTATTTTTAATGCTGCCAGGCAGTTTAAGAAGGTCGGGATGGATTAAAAGGCTGAACAGAGCATCCGTTTTGTCTGCGAGTTTTTGAAAGAGCCCTTGAAGCATCGGGTTCGATTGTTCACTCACGACATCTTTCATTTTTGTCTCTAAGGAGTGGTTCATTACTACGTTTAAGACGGTAATACCAATCGTACCTCCGATCGAACGGAAGAACGTAGAAGCGGACGTTACAGCTCCCAGTTTTGATTTTGGAAATTCGTTTTGAATAGCGATCATCAAGGTCGGCATGACGAGACCCATTCCTAATCCCATAACAATCATGTAAGCATAGGCTGTTAATTCCTTAGAATCTACACCCATCGTACTCATTAAGTAGAACCCGACAGCTGTAATAATCATACCGACCGTCAGTACGGTTCGGTAAGGAAGTTTCAATAGAAGTCTTCCTCCGATGATGCTTGCGAGGATAAGAGAGATCATCATAGGTGTCATGGTGGAACCTGCTTGTGTTGGTGTGACACCCAGGATCCCCTGCATAAACATCGGCACGAACATGATCGCGCCAAACATCCCCAAACCAAGCAAGAAACCTAAAGCGTTGGTTGTTGCGAACACACGGTTTTTAAATAAGGAGAGATCCAGTACAGGCTCTTTTGCTCTCTTTTCTACAAACCCAAAAACGATCATGAGAACGATGGAAGAGCCGAAGATCAATCCGCTTTCCATTGAAACCCATTCAAATTTATCTCCGCCAAACGTTAACCCAAGCAGCAACAGGACGATGGCTGGAATCAGTGTGATGATTCCAAGATAATCGATATGGACTTCGTCTTTTGGCCTTACCAATTCATTTTTCATCCCAACGAAGATAAGGATGGCAGACAGGATACCAAACGGTACATTAATTAAGAAAATCCAGTGCCAGCTGATCGTGTCGACTAAAAATCCACCGATGAACGGACCGATGACGGAGCTTAACCCAAAGATTGCTCCAAAAACACCCTGCCATTTTGCACGCTGTTCCGCTGTGAAAATATCACCTATGATGGTTTGGGAAAGGGGCATGATCATTCCGCCGCCTAGACCCTGCAACCCTCGGTAGAAGATCAATTGTTCCATGGAGGTAGCCGTTGCACATAAGCCGGAACCAATGACGAAAATGACGGTACCGATTAAATAAAGTGAACGGCGCCCGTATAGATCTGAAAGCTTCCCGACGATCGGAATAATCGTAGTCGAAGTGATTAAATAGGCGGTTGTTACCCAGGCAAAAATGGAAAAACCATTTAGTTCGCCGATAATGGTAGGCATCGCAGTACCGACGACCGTCTGTTCCATTGCACTGAAAAACATTCCGATAATAAGGCCTAATAAGACCATATTACGGTTGATAGGTTTCTGTTGTTCAATTTTCATAGGATAGTTCTTCTCCATTCTTTTTTATACTATTTGAATCTTTAAGTGCTGTGCTATTTCTTTACAATACGGTTTCAACTCAGAAACTTTTTTTAGATTGGCGAGTACTCCTTGAATGGAAAATCGATCGGGTGCCTTCTGTTCAAGGCACCTTTTTAAATAATCAATGGCTTTGAGGTGTAAGTCGTAATCCTCTTCATCCATTCCGAGTATATCGAGCTGATCCTTCATGTTAGCGACGATTTCCCTCAAGACATCATCAGCGCAGCTGGAATGGTCGGAAAAGTAAGCCTTCACCATTGTTTCTTCCATTAAAGGAGGACCACCTTCAAGCAGAATTCCGTCCACCAAATGATCCATCCGCTTGAGAATATAGGCAGGGAGCCGCTCGATATCCAAAGGTATTTGGCTGACAATCATCAATTTCACAAAGATCGTTCGTATTCCGTCCAACAATAGGGAGAGATCATACAGGTAAGGGGCAGCTTCAGACCCGTAAATCTCCATGAGGGTATCTTCATACCACGTCTTCATTTCCATCTGCATCTTTCTCATGTAGCGGTGAATATCTTCATTCATGGCGACGGCTTGTTCCCGAAAATGCATAATTATAAAATCTTTATGTTCTGCGATTTGTTTCAGTTGTACAAGAATCTGCTGTTTGAATTTTTCCCTCGGGTCCATGTTCAATTTATCCACTGCTGTAATTTGAGCCTTCATGTTTTCATGGTTGTATTTAAAGATCGACAGGAGCAGTTCTTCTTTGGATTTAAAATGAAGATAGAAGGCGCCTTTGGAAATATTGCTTTCTGTGGCGATTTCCTGTATCGAGGTGAATTCATATCCTTTTTTTGCAAATAAAGTTAGTCCGCTTTCAATGACTTTTATCTTTTTACGATTCGTTTTAATCACCTTCCCAGCATGTTCCCCCAGTGAAAACTCTGTTTATTTAACTTTATTAACTAAATAACACTCAATCATTATATTACTGATATGACCAGTCAGTCAATCTTTTTATTTAAAAAAAAACGCTCATATTCTAAAGCGTTTTTTTCACTGTATTTAAGCAAGCAATGACAAACCGCCGTCTACGATAATCGTCTGTCCTCTGATCATGCTGGCAGCTGGTGTGCATAGAAAAAATACAGTTTCAGCGATATCGTTCGGCTCAACAATACGTCCCGCCGGGTTTTTTTGTTTTGCCTCGTTCAGCAACTCCTCACGGTTCGGGAAATGTTTAAGTGCATCCGTATCGACTGCCCCACCGGACACCGCATTCACCACAATTCCTTTAGATGCTAGTTCTACTGCAAGATAACGGGTGATGGCTTCAACTGATGCCTTTGATACGCCAACGGCCACATAATTTGGAAGCGCCCTGATCGAGCCGAGGCTGGAGAGGGCGACGATAGCGCCTGATCCTTTTTCTGCCATAAGCATGGCTGCCTGCTGAGAGGTAAACAGATAAGCTTTTGCGTTGATGTCCTGAGTCCAATCCCAGTGGCTTTCCTCAATCTCCAGCACGGGCCGCAAAACTCCAGAAGCCGCATTGTTTACAAAAACATCAAGCCGTCCAAAGGTTTCTTTTACTTCGGCAAATAAAGCTTTGATCTGGCCAAGGTCACCGACATTTGCTTTCACCAGATGAACCTTGATTCCGTATTGGGATTCAAATTCTTGTTTTGTCAATTCTGCATCTTTCTTTTTTCTCATGAAATTTAACACGAGGTCATAACCTTCGGAGGCAAATTTGGAAGCGATCGCTTTTCCGATGCCTCTTGTACCGCCTGTTATCAGAGCTACTTTTTTCGTCAACAAAAACACGTCCTTTATCACATTCTGCATTTAGTACCTGGTCCTAATATTAAGGCGGTTCCTTCCGAATGTCAATGCAGGACCCTAAACCAGGCAGTTGAAAGGAAAGAAGATGAGATATACTATATAATAGATTTTTATAGTTTTAATGATGAAAGGGATATTTATATGACCATAGATCAATTGCGATTACCGAACGCACTTGCTGAAAAATTAAATGATGAAAGAAACAGGCGGAGGGAAACGACAATACCTGAGTTTAAAGGTCTTATTGGTGCTGAAGGGTATACAGCAGAAGATCCTGAGATTGTAAAAGATGCAGTTATTGCTCTGTTGATGGGAAAGAACGTACTGCTGAAAGGGCCGACAGGATCGGGGAAAACAAAGTTAGCTGAATACTTGTCATTTTTGTTTCAGCAGCCTCTCCATTCCATCAACTGTTCCGTCGATCTCGATGCGGAAGCGTTATTGGGGCACAAGACAATCTCCTATGAAAAAGGACATTCTGAAATTGAGTTTATTCCAGGCCCCGTGACAAAGGCCGCAACATTCGGCCATTTCTTGTACATTGACGAAATCAATGTGTCAAAGCCCGAGACACTTCCGATTCTGAACGGGATCTTAGACTATCGAAGAACCGTGACAAATCCTTTTACAGGTGACATTGTTAAAGCAGCAGCAGGTTTCAGTGTCATCGCAGCGATCAATGAGGGATATATCGGAACCGTACCACTGAACGAAGCATTAAAAAACCGGTTTGTTGTGATTGAAGTTCCATATATTCAGGGAGAAACACTATTCAAGATGCTTCAATTCCAATCTGAGCAGAAAGACAGCGACATTTTATATCAATTCGTTCAATTTTCATCAGATCTGGTCCAGCAGACGAAGACAGGGCAGCTATCGGAAGATGCTGCCTCCATCCGTGCCTTGCTTGATGCTGCAGACCTGTCGGCGTATATGCCTCCAAAGCGGGCCATACAGCGGGCGGTCGCTGATAAATTAGAAGATGCTCGTGAAAAAACATTAATCCATAACATTGCCGACACGCTGTTTGTATAGAAGCGGATGTCCGGGAGGTCGCGTGACCGATGAAATTTCTAACATTTGCAGATACAAAAATCGATCCTTTTTTGCATATGCAGCTGATTGATCTAGCGAAGACGCTTTCTAAAGATCCTAAGATGGATGTGGAATTCTCATTTCATTCGTATTTGAATAAACCAGGCCATGTGCTTCATGTCAGCCAGTTCTGGATGACCTATCCCGGCTCTGTTCAGCTGGATGGGTTAAAAAGCGAAGTGTATTTAAGAAGCTTTGGAAATTTCTTTTTCTCTGACCATGACGAGCTTCAAGAGGCCATGCAATCGTTAAAGATTGAAGAACATTTTCAATTCCTTAAGCATCTGCTCTTGTTCTCTGAAGATTACCGGCTTGAAAAAGTTTGTATATCCAAGCGGCCGGGGATGTCGGCCGCTTTCTCAGAAAGGAAGAGAATTCTTCTCACCCATTTTCAAAGGCAGTATCGCCAGCACATTCAGCAAAGAAGGTGGATGGACGCATTTTTCTGCAGTATATTTTTATTGGCCAACCACCGTCTCGTTCAGCTTCAAACACCGCTCAAAGAATGGTATGGTGAACTCCGCCCTTTCCTGGTGAATTTAAACACTGCTGAGAGCACAGCACATATCATTGCAGAGATTCATGATATTAAAATAGCATTAAGAGCTTTTAAAGAAGGGGACATGACGAGTTCCTATCTTTCGTTCTATGAGTCGGATCCCCTTCATTTCAAAGACATCACAAGAGAGAATGAAGCGAAAACCCCTCATTCAATGACCGAATCAGAAGATGAAAGTAGCGAAGAAACGGCACGGGAGGAGATGCCAAGCTGGCACAACGAAACGTCTTCTCCGTCTGATTCGTTTCTTCAGTTCGACCTGGATCAAGGTACATCAACCGACTTGCTCGGTGAAGGGGGAAGGAAAGCTGAAGAAGGTGACCAGGCTTTCGGTGCCGTACAGGCTGGGGCAAAAGATTCAAAAGGCAACGATTTTAAAGGGGAAACCGGTGCAGGTGTAGACGATGCATCCCCGCGATCTGGTCAAGGTCTATATCCGTACGGACAGATGAATCGTTTTGCGGTGGAAAAAAAAGTCTTTCCAAAGAACTCTTCCTTTCAGGACATGCAGGATTATCAGCAGATTAAATCTGCTGTTCAATCGTCTGTCAGCCTGTTAAAGCAAAGCTTTTTGAAGACCATTGAACATAAAAAAAACGTGCCAAACCACGATCTTCATTTTGGCAGGTTGAACAAAAAGCTGACACGTCTTTTAACGGATAAAAACCCAAGACTGTTCTTTAAAAAAGCGGAGTCGCCTCAGGAGCTGGATGCCGTCTTTACTTTGCTCGTCGATTGCTCGGCGTCTATGTTCGACAAAATGGAAGAAACACACAAGGCCATCGTCCTTTTTCATGAGACCTTGAAAGCGGTGCGGATACCACATTCCATCACAGGCTTTTGGGAAGATGCTTCTGATGCAAAAAAAGACAGTCAGCCAAACTATTTTCAGGAAGTGATCTCGTTCACAAGCTCTTTAAAAAATCAGTCTGGAGCGGAAATTTTGCAGTTGGAGCCACAGGAGGATAACCGGGACGGTTATTCCATCCGCAAAGCGGCAGAGGATCTGCTTCGACGGAAGGAAAAACAAAAGTTTTTACTTGTTTTTTCGGATGGAGAACCGGCTGCGTTTGATTATGAGGGCCATGGCATCCTTGATACGTATGAAGCGGTAGTGAACACACGGAAAATGGGAATCGATACGCTTGGTATGTATATTTCTAACGGAAAAGTAACGGAGGAAGCACAAATCTTAATGAAAAATATATATGGCAGCCATCAAGTTGTCGTGCCGAGCGCAGCAGAACTTGTCAGTTATTTAGTTCCTGTCCTGCGCAAGCTGCTATTTAAAATTGCATAAATGTGATTGAAGAGCCGAATGAAAAGCGTACGGGGATATGCGAGCTAATCTCCGTACGCTTTTAAGGTTCTTCATTGGTTCACTAAATAGTTGGCAGCATCCGTCCCATACTCGAAAATAAGATTTCAAGCATCATGGTGCATCCAGGATTTCCTGGATTTTTTTATTGGATGGAGGCTGTTTTGGTTTGTTTTTTCTGAATATGTGCAAGCCTGAAGTAAAGAGTCACCGCCCCCATCGCAAGGCCTGAAATCAATCCAACCCAATAGCCAAAGGCTTCGAGCGAAGTGTGGTTTGCCAGCACATAGCCGACCGGGAGTCCGATCACCCAATAGGAGATTAAGGACAATACGAGAGTAACGTTCACATCCTTATATCCTCTCAGCGCTCCTTGGATGGGAGCAGCTATCGCATCGGAGAGTTGAAAAAAGATCGCATAAAGGAGAAAATGCTTGGTTAAATGTATGACCTCTGAATCGTTGGAGTACATGAAGGCCACTTGGCTAGGGAAAATCAGCAGTGCCCCGGCACAGAGCAAGGCAAGAATGACTGCTGTTCCAATACCAAGATAGCTGTATTGTTTTGCATCCTTATAGCGGGTCGCCCCGACCTCAAACCCGACTGCGATGGTAAGGGCAAAGGAAATGCTCAAAGGCAGCATATAAAGAAAGGAAGCGAAATTCAAAGCTGATTGATGTGCGGCGATCGTCACTGTGTTGAATGAACTCATCAGCAATGTTACAGCTGCAAAGATACTCGTTTCAAAAAAGATGGAAAATCCGATGGGCAGACCGATTTTCAACTGGCTTTTCCAGGCTGCAAGTGAGAGTGGATAAAATTTTCCAAAAACCTGATATTCAGAAAAAGGCTGTTTTTTGTGAATGATATAGATCGCCATGAATGTAATGAACCAATACGTCAAGGCAGAAGCATAGCCTGAACCGACACCGCCCAATTCCGGAAATCCAAATTTGCCAAAAATGAAAAGATAGTTGAATATTCCATTAATGGGAAGAGCCGTTAACGTAATCAGCATGGAAACCCGCGTACTGCCGAGTGCGTCAATAAAACAGCGAAGTACGTTATATAAAAACAGAGGAATCATACCGAACGAAAGCGCTCTTAAGTATCCATATGCGACTTCTCTGACTTGAGGATCCAAATCCATGGCATTTAAGATAGGGCGAAGCAACAAGAATCCAATAGCGGCTACTGCAAATGACAGTGCAAACGCAAGATAGATGCTCTGGATAACAGAGTAGGGTACTTTTTCCCTTTTTCCAGCACCATTAAATTGGGAAACGATGGGAGTGAGTGCCATTAATATCCCGCTTAATCCCGTGAAAACAGGGACCCAGATGCTTGAGCCGATCGCCACACCAGCCAGCTGTTTTGGGCCTGCATGCCCGGACATCACGGTATCCAGAAAATTCATCGCATATAATCCGATCTGTGTAACCAATACAGGAAGCACTAATTTTATAAACAATAAGAATTTTTGCTGGATCGTTTGAGTTTGTTCCATATTCCATATCGCATTCCTTTTCCAAATCTGTAATAATGGAAATTATATCATATGGACGACGAAGCGAGGTTATTTTATTTCAAATGATGAAAGATATGGTAGGATAAATAAAAAAGATGGCCCAAATGGACCATCTTCATAGAGTTAGGAAGTATGAACAGCTGTGTGTTTCTTCAGTTCGTTCATAAAATCGTGGAATTGTGGAATATTCATTTGCTGTGCAGAGTCAGATAGAGCGACAGCCGGGTCTGGATGGACTTCAGCCATTACACCGTCAGCTCCGATCGCAAGTGCTGCTTTTGCCGCAGGAAGCAATAGATCTCTTCTTCCAGTAGAATGAGTGACATCTACCATAACGGGGAGGTGGGTTTCCTTTTTAAGAATCGGAACGGCTGAAATATCAAGCGTATTCCTCGTCGCTTTTTCATAGGTGCGAATTCCGCGCTCACAGAGGATGATCTGGTCATTTCCTTGAGCAAGGATGTATTCGGCGGCATACATGAACTCTTCAATTGTTGCTGAGAGGCCGCGTTTCAATAATACTGGTTTGTTGATGGCACCTGCAGCTTTTAATAGTTCGAAGTTTTGCATATTACGGGCACCGATTTGGACGACATCCACATAATCCAGAGCTTCCTCAAGATCGTTCGGGTTCAAAATTTCACTGATGACCGCCAGGTTTTCCTCATTGGCTACTTGTCGTAAAATTTTAAGTCCTTCCATGCCAAGACCTTGGAAATCATAAGGAGAAGTACGCGGTTTGAACGCTCCGCCGCGCATGAGGGTCAAGCCTTGATCTTTTAATGCTTTCGCCACTTGTTTAACTTGATCATAGCTTTCTACCGCACATGGCCCCATCACAAAATGCTGTTCACCGGTTCCGATAAGCTCGCCTTTTATGTTAATAATCGTATCATCCGGTTTCTTCTTACGTGATACCAGCAGCGCTTTACGGTGGTCATCTTCCTGAAGCTCCAGGCTGGCTTTAAAGATTTGTTTAAAAATATATTGAAGGGTAGACGTTTCGAATGGCCCTTTATTACGGTCTGCAATCAAGTCAAGAAGCTTGCGTTCACGAACAGGGTCAAAACGCTTAACACCCTGCATTTCTTTTAATTTTCCAATCTCTTGTACGATGGAAGCACGGTCGTTTAACAGGTCTAGAATCTTTTGATCGACGGCTTCAATCTCACTGCGTAGCTCAACCAGTTCTTTTGACATCCTAAGCTCCTCCTCATGATTCATAATGTGTTTACTCCTTCAAAATTGCTTCTTTCATCGGGGCGGCGCCGGCCCCTTTTCCGAATAATTTTTTGAGTATTGTTTGCTACTTTAAAGCACGATAGTGTATCTTGTCAAGGGGTTATTTTCAGATTTATTCAAAGCCTTTGATAATTTTCAAAAAATTGGTCCGTCCCCCTTTACAATCGGCTCTAACCGTGTTAAAACTTGATATAATACAATTAAACGATCGCAATGACAGGCAACAGTAGTATTCTTCTCCCTGTTTTTAAGAGAGCTGGTGGACGGTGCGAACCAGTACAAAGGAGAATGCGAATTACACCCTCGAGCTTCCTTGTTGAACGGTCCGGTAACGGGATCAGTAGAGAAGGACGGTTTTATACCGTTATCCATGAATGAAGTGGCGGAAGGTTCCATGTGTTCCGCAATGAGGGTGGTACCGCGAATGAATTCGTCCCTGCTATTAATAGCAGGGGCTTTTTTGTATTTCTAAAGAATTTAAGGAGGCACAATCATGAGGTATTTAACAGCCGGAGAATCACACGGACCACAACTCACGACTATACTAGAAGGCATTCCATCAGGACTGCCGCTGACAGCAGCAGAGATTAACGAAGAACTGTCCCGCAGGCAGAAAGGCCACGGACGGGGAAGAAGGATGCAGATTGAAAAGGACCAGGCGATTATTAACAGCGGCGTCCGGCACGGCTATACTCTCGGGTCTCCGATTACCCTGACTGTAAAGAACCGGGATTTTAAACACTGGACAAAGATCATGGGAGCTGAACCTCTGGAAGAGGACAGTGATGAAGTAAAACGCCAGATCACAAGGCCTAGACCGGGGCATGCTGATCTCAACGGGGCCATCAAGTATAACCATAGAGATATGAGGAATGTCTTGGAACGGTCATCCGCCAGGGAAACAACAGTGAGGGTAGCAGCAGGGGCAGTGGCAAAACAGCTTCTGAGGGAGCTTGGGATAAAAGTAGGCGGCCATGTGATTGAAATTGGAGGAGTCGTGGCGGAGGAGCTTTCCTTTGAATCCATAGAAGACCTTCAGGAAAGAACTGAAGCATCTCCTGTACGCTGTTTGGATGAAGCGGCTGGAAAGAAAATGATGCTTGCCATTGACGAGGCGAAGGAGAAGGGTGACTCAATAGGAGGCATCGTTGAAGTGATCGTAGAGGGCATGCCGATAGGGGTTGGAAGCTATGTTCATTATGATCGGAAGCTTGATGCGAAGCTTGCAGCGGCCATCATGAGTATCAACGCATTTAAAGGTGCAGAGATCGGCATCGGTTTTGAAGCCGCTCATAAACCAGGAAGCCTCGTCCATGACGAAATTCTTTGGAATGAAGAAGATGGTTATACCCGACGAACCAATAACGCTGGCGGGTTAGAGGGAGGTATGACGACCGGGATGCCGATCGTCGTGAGAGGCGTGATGAAACCCATCCCAACTCTATACAAGCCACTTCAAAGTATTGACATCGATTCTAAGGAGCCGTTCCAGGCCAGTATTGAACGATCAGACAGCTGTGCTGTTCCTGCGGCCAGCGTAGTGGCTGAAGCGGTTGTGGCTTGGGAGCTTGCAGCGGCGATCGTGGAACAGTTCGGTGCAGATAACCTGGAAAGAATCAAAGAAAACATTGAACGGCATAACCGTCAGGCGCGTGAGTTCTAATGGAAACACTGCAGATTAACACGGAATCCAAGAAATACCCCGTTTTCATTGGAAATACTGTTCTCGAAGGCCTGGCTCCATTTATACAGGATCTGTCTCCAAAAGTGACCAGTATCTTAATCATTTCTGATGAGACGGTAAACCGCCTTTATTTTCAAGGAACAGCAGAGAAACTTGAATGTATCAGCCGATCTCTTCATTCCTTCGTGATACCGAGCGGAGATAGGGAAAAATCATTTGATAATTATTATAAGTGTCTTACTTTTGCCCTTGAGAAGGGCTTGGATAGACATTCACTGATTATTGCCCTAGGCGGGGGGATGATCGGGGACCTGGCCGGTTTTGTAGCAGGAACGTATATGAGAGGCATCCGTTTTATACAGCTCCCGACGACTCTATTAGCTCACGACAGTGCGGTAGGCGGTAAAACAGGGATCAATCATCCACTTGGGAAAAACATGGTCGGCGTTTTCCATCAGCCTGAAGCTGTGTTTTATTCTACTTCATTTTTGAAATCTCTTGCAGAAGAAGAATGGAGATCAGGGTTTGCAGAAGTCATCAAGCATTCCCTTATTGCTGATGAGGCATTCTATCATTGGTTAGTAAATGAAGTTACCGAAATACAAAAAATACCGGATGAAAAACTAGCCTATATCTTGAAAACGGCGATAGCAATAAAGGCACAAGTAGTAGCCCAGGATGAGCGGGAAAGTGGACTTCGGGCGATTTTAAATTTCGGGCATACACTTGGCCATGCGATAGAGAGCAAAGCAGGGTACGGTGCAATCTCCCACGGCGACGCGGTGTCCATCGGAATGCGGTTCGCACTGAAGCTCAGCGAATCCATCTCCGGCAAAAACCTTCATTATATTGCGATCAATAAATGGTTTCGCAAGTTTTGCTATCCTGTAATACCTCCTCAGCTTGAAGCAGAAGCGCTGCTTGAAACGATGAAAAGAGATAAAAAGTCGACAATGGGCCATGTGAAAATGGTGCTGCTCCAGGAGATCGGGCAAGCCTGTGTTCAAGAAGTGAATGACACCCTCCTATTGGACTCTCTAGAAGAATTTATCATGGCGGACAAGGAGCAAAACAGTGAATAAACGGGTACTGCTGATTGGATTGGGCCTTATTGGCGGATCTATCGCAATGGCTATTAAAAAAGAACATTCTTGCACGATCATCGGACATGATATTTCAGACGATCATGCCAATCTAGCAAAGCGGCTGCGCATCATTGACTCAATCTGTACTGATCTCCAAACGGAAGCTGAGATGGCGGATCTGATCGTATTGGCAACTCCGGTGGAGGAAACGGAAAGACTTTTGGATTGGTTTGCGTCCCTTACCCAGCCTCCAGCTGCCCTCATCACAGATGTAGGCAGCACAAAATCAAAAATTATGGAGAAAGCTTCTTATTTAAGAGAAAAAGGCATTACATTTATCGGAGGGCATCCGATGGCCGGTTCCCACAAGTCAGGACCCGGCAGTGCCAAAGCCCATTTGTTTGAAAATGCGTTCTATATGATAACACCTGGACCAGGAACCCCGGACCAAAGAATAGAAGAATTAAAAAATTGGCTGAAGGGGACACATGCAAAATTTATCGTTATGGAGGCTGAAAAACATGATCTCCTGACAGGGGTCGTCAGCCATTTTCCACACGTAGTGGCAGCGAGCCTCGTTCGCCAAGTACAGCACTATTCCAAAAACTACAATCAAGTCAACGATCTTGCTGCCGGAGGATTTAAAGATATTACAAGGATCGCATCAAGCAGTCCCGTCATGTGGAAGGATATTATCAAGCACAATCAGGAAAATATTTTAACCTTTATCGATGAATGGATCATGGAAATGGAAAGTGTAAAGGATCTTGTTAAAAGCGGAAGCGACCAAGGTCTCCTTGAGTACTTTTCCGGTGCGAAGCAATACCGGGATGCTCTGCCGATTAAAGCAAAAGGCGCCATCACATCCTTTTACGACCTGTACGTCGACATCATAGATGATGTTGGGGTGATTTCACGTGTTACCTCTATACTTGCTGAGAAACGAATCAGTATTACAAATATCCGGGTAATTGAGGCCAGAGAGGATATTTACGGCGTACTGAGAGTGAGTTTCCAATCGGAAGAAGATCGCCAGAACGCAAAAGAGAGTCTTGAAGACCTTCAATTCACCACATATATTGCCATTTAGCAAAGGGGGCAAATTTCATGTCAAAACGATTAAAGCCAGTTTCCGGTCTTCACGGGACCATTCAAATTCCCGGAGATAAATCCATCTCCCATAGGGCCGTTATGTTTGGTTCCATCGCTGACGGACGTACAACGGTAACGGGTTTTTTACCTGGAGATGACTGTTTAAGCACAATAGACTGTTTCAGAAAAATGGGAGTCAGCATCGAACAGAAAAAAGATATAGTTATAATAGAAGGAAAAGGTTTAAAGGGCCTGAAGGAACCGATGGATATACTGGATGTCGGAAACTCAGGTACAACAATCCGATTGATGCTCGGCATCCTTGCAAACACTCCGTTTCACTCCTGCATGACTGGGGATTCATCCATTGCCAAACGCCCAATGAAGAGGGTAACGAACCCGTTGCGGGAGATGGGGGCTGCCATTGAAGGCAGAGATCAAGGAAATTATGTTCCTTTAAGCATACGCGGAGGACAATGCAAAGGGATCGATTATCAATCCCCCGTCGCGAGTGCACAGGTAAAGTCAGCCATTTTGCTTGCAGGACTATCTGCAGAAGGCACAACTTCCGTTACAGAGCCTTTCAAATCCCGTGATCATACAGAACGCATGCTTGGAGCGTTTGGATGCAAAGTAGATGTGGACGGAAATACAGCAAGCATAAACGGCGGTCAAGGATTAACAGGGACCCACATTGAAGTACCTGGAGATATTTCCTCTGCTGCCTTCTTCCTTGTAGCCGGCTCCATCATTCCCAACAGCGAGATCACTTTGAAAAAAGTAGGAATGAATCCTACCCGGACGGGTATCATCGACATATTAAAAGAGATGGGCGCTGACATCACCGTTTCTCATATTGAAGGAGAAGATGCGGAGCCATACGCTGATCTTACAGTCAAGACCTCCAGACTGAATGGGATTGAGATCAGCGGCTCGATCATTCCACGATTGATCGATGAGATCCCCATTATAGCGCTGGCTGCCACGCAAGCCACAGGGACAACGGTGATTAAAGACGCGGCAGAACTAAAAGTGAAAGAAACAAACAGAATTGATACGGTCGTGCATGAACTGCAAAAGATGGGTGTGGAAATTGAAGCAACCTCTGATGGTATGATCATAAAAGGGACGTCATCTCTCAAAGGAGCAGAGGTTGACAGCCACGGAGATCATCGGATCGGAATGATGCTGGCCGTTGCGGCCTGCCTGGGTGAAGGAGAGACCACACTATTGAACAGTGATGCTGTTTCCGTTTCATACCCTGGATTTTTTGGAGAGCTAGAAAAACTTCAAAACGAAAACATCGGTGTTTAATTTGTACACACAATAAAGTAGAAAAAATTTAACATGCAGCATAAACTGCGGAGAGGCCGAACCGGCTCTCCGCTTTTTTAATAAAGAAGAACGGCTTCTCCATAATCTTGTATGCACGTTTGCACTGTTGATATGGTATGATACAATCATTGAGATTATGGAACTAGCGAAGGAGAAATAAAACTATGATTACAGTAACAAATGTTGGTCTGCGCTACGGCGATCGTAAGCTCTTTGAAGATGTGAACATAAAGTTCACTCCGGGTAACTGCTACGGCTTGATCGGCGCTAACGGGGCTGGGAAATCCACGTTTCTTAAAATTTTGTCCGGCGAAATCGAACCGCAAACCGGAGATGTTCATATAACCCCTGGCGAGCGTCTGGCCGTCTTAAAACAGAATCACTTTGAATATGAAGAAAATGAAGTATTGGAAACAGTGATTATGGGTCATGCCCGTCTATACCAGATCATGCAGGAAAAAGACGCGATCTATATGAAGCCCGATTTCACAGATGAAGACGGCATTAAAGCTGCGGAGCTTGAAGGTGAATTTGCGGAGCTGAACGGGTGGGAGGCAGAGTCCGAGGCCGCTATCCTCTTGAAAGGATTAGGAATCGGTGAGGAACTTCATTATAAAAAGATGGCTGACCTGTCAGGATCGGAAAAAGTAAAGGTTTTGCTTGCTCAGGCCCTATTTGGCAAGCCGGATATCCTCCTGCTGGATGAGCCGACGAACCACTTGGATTTGCGCGCGATCCAATGGCTTGAAGAGTTTTTAATTAATTTTGAAAACACGGTTATCGTTGTATCTCATGACCGTCATTTCTTAAATAAAGTCTGTACTCACATGGCTGACTTGGATTTTGGAAAGATCCAGCTCTATGTCGGAAACTATGATTTCTGGTATGAGTCCAGCCAGCTTGCATTGAAAATGGCACAGGAACAAAACAAGAAGAAAGAAGAAAAAATTAAGGAACTTCAAAACTTCGTAGCCCGATTCAGTGCGAACGCCTCCAAATCAAAACAGGCAACATCAAGGAAAAAGCTCCTTGAAAAGATTTCTCTCGATGATATCCGGCCTTCCACACGCCGCTATCCTTTCGTTAACTTTTCTATAGACCGTGAAATCGGCAACGACCTTCTTATGGTGAAGGACCTCAGTAAAACGATTGACGGTGAAAAAGTGTTAAACAACGTGAGCTTTACCATGAATAAAGGAGACAAGATTGCGTTTGTCGGAAAAGATGAAAACGCAGTAACGGTTCTCTTTAAAATCTTGATGGGTGAGATGGAAGCGGACAGCGGCAGCTTTAAATGGGGAGTTACGACTTCTCAGGCCTATTTCCCTAAAGATAATACTTCCTACTTTGAAAATAACGATCTGAACCTTGTTGACTGGCTGCGCCAATACTCACCGGTCGACCAATCAGAGAGCTTTTTGCGCGGCTTCTTAGGGCGCATGCTGTTTTCAGGTGAAGAAGTGCTTAAAAAATCTAAAGTGCTTTCCGGAGGAGAAAAGGTCCGCTGCATGCTCTCAAAAATGATGCTTAGCGGGAGCAATGTGCTGCTGCTTGATGACCCGACAAACCACTTGGATCTAGAATCAATTACGGCGCTAAACAATGGACTGATCAGCTATAAGGGCTCTATCCTGTTTACATCTCATGACCATCAGTTTGTTCAAACCATCGCCAACCGAATTGTTGAGATCACACCGAACGGTCTTCTTGATAAACAAATGACGTATGATGAATTCCTTGAAAACGAAGATCTTCAAAAACAAAGAGAAAAAATGTATCAATAAAAAAACGGCCGGGCAGGCCGTTTTTTTTATTGTCTCTATAAAGTGAGACTAAAACATGCCAGTTGATTGAAAGGGACATGTTCCGTTCCTTTCTCTCAGTGAATTTTAGTCTGCTGGTAAAAATAGTCCATATCCCTCTGTGGCCATCAATTTCCTTGTTTTTTCAATTGATTCTTTGTATAGTGTGAATAATATTAATGAGAAAGGAAGCTGCAATGTTCCAAGAGATTAAATACTATCGCTTCGGGGAAGCAGGGATTTTACTGGAATTTGGAGATGGGATTTCTGTCGAAATGAATCAGCAAATCCATAATATCTCCAGATGGCTTAATGAAAACCCCTTTGATGGGTTCATCGAAACGGTTCCCGCATACAACACACTTACAGTCCTTTATGATCCTATGAAATTTGCACACCCAGAAAAATCAGCTTTTGAACTCGCCAAAAATCGGGTCAAAATGCGAATGGAATCCATGCCTAAAGAAGAAGCTTCCTCTCGACATGTCATTAAAATACCTGTATGTTACGGCAGTGACTTTGGCCCTGATCTGGAAAACGTAGCAAAATTGAATAGTCTGTCCCCGGAAGAAGTAATAAAAATACATACCGAGAACACCTACTATGTTTATATGCTCGGCTTCGCTCCCGGGTTTCCGTTCTTAGGTGGAATGTCCTCTCGCATTTCCGCACCGAGGCTTTCTTCCCCGCGTCTATCCATTCCAAAGGGAAGTGTCGGAATAGCAGGCAAACAGACGGGGATCTATCCGATTGAAACGCCAGGCGGTTGGCAATTGATCGGCCGTACACCATTAGAACTGTTCAGGCCGTCCCTGAATCCCCCGACCCTGATAGAAGCTGGAGATCAAGTTAAGTTTTACGAAATCACATTAGAAGAATACCATTCTTGGGAGGCTGACCATGGCCATAATGATTAACAAACCGGGGATGCTGACCAGCCTTCAGGATCTCGGCCGCTATACCTATCAGCAGTATGGGGTGATTGTAAGTGGGGCAATGGATCCTTTTGCTCATTCTGCAGCCAATCTTTTAGTTGGAAATTCAGAAGGAGAAGCTACACTTGAAGTCACACTCACCGGTCCTAAACTAACGTTTGGGATCGATACGTTTATTGCCATCTGCGGTGCCGATCTCACACCGTCACTCAATGAAAAGCCGATTGAAAACTGGAGAACGATCTCTGTAAGAAAAGGAGATGTGCTGGAATTTGGCAATTGCAAGTGGGGATGCAGAGCATACATCGCTGTAGCCGGGGGTTATGATACGGGCCGTGTGATGGGAAGCAAAAGCACGTATTTGCGAGCTGGAATGGGCGGTTATCAAGGAAGAGCTTTGAAAGAAGGGGATACACTCCCGGTGAATTCAGACGGGAACGGCTTTCATCCAACGTCTTTCAATTGGTTTATCAGCCATGAACCGAGAGCCATGTATCTTAATATGAATACCATCCGTGCAGTTAAAGGCAGGCATTTTGACCTCTTTACGAAGGAAAGCCAAACGGCTTTCTTCAATGAAAAATTCAAAATATCTACTCAATCGGACAGAATGGGCTACCGGGCAGAGGGAACTGAACTGAAGCTGCAACAACAAAAAGAGATCCTGTCCGAACCTGTTCTGTTTGGAACCGTTCAAGTTCCGTCAGAGGGTAAACCGATCATCCTGATGGCAGACCGCCAAACGACAGGCGGATATCCGAAAATAGCACAGGTGGCTTATGTTGACTTGCCTAAGCTGGCACAAGCAAAACCCGGAGACTCGATTGTATTTCAAGAAATCACGGAAGAGGAAGCACAAATCAGCTACATCATACAAAAGATAGAGCTGGACTACCTGAAAGCCGGGATCAGACTGAAGAACAGGGAGTGATTAAACGATGAAGTATTCCGTAGACCTCAATTGTGATATGGGAGAAAGTTTTGGCAGATATAAAATTGGCTATGATGAACAGATGATGCATTATATTTCATCCGCCAATATCGCCTGTGGTTTTCACGCAGGAGATCCCTCAATAATGAAACATACGGTCAAACTTGCACTGGAAAGACAGGTCGCCATTGGTGCTCACCCAGGCCTGCCGGATCTGGCCGGGTTCGGACGCCGGATGATGAATATAACCCCTGAAGAAGCATATGATTACGTGCTTTATCAGGTCGGCGCCTTATCAGCTTTTGTACGCGCAGAAGGAGGAAGACTGCGTCATGTCAAGCCTCATGGAGCTTTATACAATATGGCGGCCATTAATAAAGACCTTTCGCGGGGCATATCTAAAGCCATATATAAACTAGACCCAGAAATCATATTGTATGGCTTGGCAGGGAGCCGGTTGATAGAAGCAGGCAGAACATCAGGCCTACAAACATGCAGTGAAGTTTTTGCAGACAGGACGTATCAGCCAGACGGCACACTGACGCCGAGAAGCCAACCCGACAGCTTGCTGACGGATGATCACCAAGCCGTCGGCCAAGTGATAAAAATGGTGAAGCACAACAAGGTCGGCACCCCAGCTGGAGAAATCGAAATTAAAGCAGAGACCATTTGTATCCACGGTGACGGGGAGCATGCTCTGTCTTTTGCACAAAAGATTAACGACGCATTCAAGAAAGAGGGTATTCAACGTCTGCAGCACGGGTAAGCGAGCCTGTCTACATAAAGAAATTAAAACGTACACTCTCACTTTTAGACCTTTATTCGTTAAGTGTGGATGCCGGTTTTTTTAACTTGCTAAGAGTCAAAGCTTTCAAAACCAGGCGCTTCGTTTTACAATAGATTGAAAGAGGTGAGCAGGATGGGAAATTTAAACGAATGGTTTCAAAAGGGGTTAACGAAAGACGAATACTTTGAAAGCATGCAAGTCAACAAGGAAGAGCTGCTGGCCATCTACAACAGCTTTACACTTTCTGATGAGGACAGGGATTTTTATCAGCAGTTTCCTCTTCTTGAACTAAAAGCAGCGGTTCTGACGGCTGACTGGTGCGGTGATGCACTTCTTTGTGTTCCGATCATACAGAGAATCGCAGAATATGCCGGGATCGAGCTGCGCTTTTTAGTCCGTGATGAAAATCTTGAACTTATGGACCAATACCTAACGAACGGTACAGCCCGCGCTATTCCAAAATTCATTTTCATGGATCAGGAAGGAAATGAGAAAGCGGTTTGGGGACCTCGATCACCAGAGTTGCAGACTCTGATCATGAGTGAACGAAGCACTTTGCCAGCAAAGGAAGACCCTTCGTTTGATGAAAAACAAAAAGAGATGTACAAAAATTTCAAAGCTCGGATGACAACTGACCAAGCATTATGGGAATCAGTCAATAAAAGCGTAAAAGAGGAACTTAAGAATCTTTTATAAGAATGGCTTAGGGAGCAGCTCAACAAAGAAGAGCTGCTCTCCTTTGTTGTGCAGGCAAACTGTTTTGTCATAAATTGGGTCCCCCTTATAATGGACTTAAGAACGGAAACACTGAGAGAATTGAGGTACACAATGATGGGAAAACAAAATGAACAGTCTATCGAAATCTGGTACGCAGCACTATCGTATTTGATGTGGGGATTTCTTCCACTATACTGGAAACCTCTTCATTCCGTGGAATCGGGTGATGTCCTAGCTCATCGGATCCTTTGGTCTTTCGTATTTATGATCGCCGTGATCCTTTTGATGAACAAGACTTCAGATTTCTTCAGCAATCTTAGAAATCTTTTTTTTCAAAAGAAAAACTTTCTCGCTGTTTTGGCCTCATCCCTCTTGATCAGCGCCAACTGGCTCATTTATATTTGGGCAGTAAATAATAATCATGTGGTTGAAGCCAGTCTGGGCTACTACATTAATCCGCTGGTCAGCGTGTTGTTGGGCATTATCGTTCTGAAAGAAAAATTAAATTCTTGGCAGATCGCATCATTTGGGGTAGCTCTCATCGGGGTCGGTCTGTTAACCTTCCAATATGGAAAATTCCCATGGATTGCGGTATCCCTTGCTTTGAGCTTCGGTTTGTATGGGCTGACAAAAAAAATGGGCAGCTATGATTCAATTCTTGGACTGACCTATGAAACGATGTTTGTAGCCCCTCTGGCCCTTATCTATGTTGTTTTTGCCCATCAGAAGGGTACACAGAAGCCTTTGCCGCGCAAAACACCACAGTGACCCTGCTGCTGGTCGGAGCGGGGGTAGTCACCGCCATTCCTTTATTATGCTTCGCACAGGGCGCAAAGCGGATTTCTTTATCTATGATTGGATTTCTGCAATACATCGCACCAACGATCATGCTCATCTTAGGGGTTTTCCTCTATCATGAAGATTTTTCAAACACCCGTCTTTTTTCTTTTATTTTAATTTGGATGGCTCTGGTAATCTTCTCAATTTCTAAAACAAGGTGGATGGCTCGGTTACAGCCTAAAAATAAGCACAAAACATACGGTACTTAAGTATTTTTCGCCGGAAATCGCCGTTTATCGCCAATTTTCTTGAAAGTTAACTTTTGACCTATGCCCATACTGTGCTAAAATAACCATGAAAACGTTTAATTAAGAAGTTCCGATCTGCTTTCGCTTTATTGCAAAAGAATGAAATGACCGTGATTTGCAAAAAAATCGTTTTATTGTTGAGCATTCAGGGGATGTATTTCAATGATGATAAATTTGCTTTTGCTATAAAAACAGGAACTTTGAGAACTTCCTATTTAAGTTGTTAAAATTTGCTATTAAATCGCAGCAGGGGGTATCAACCAATGAGCACAAACCGTCCAAGCCAGGATTCACCATGGCAGGGATTTTACGGACCGAACCTTGGTTATGTCATTGAATTGTTCGAACAGTATTCAGCTGATCCCAATTCAGTAGACGAGGAACTAAGAAAACAGTTTGAAGAGTGGGGTCCGCCACCATCTTCTGATGAAGCAAATCAAGATGCTCGCAGCAGTCTGTCCCAGCAAACTCCATCCGGAGTTTCAGTCCAAAAAATCGTTGCTGCATCAAACCTAGCCGAAAAAATCCGTACTTACGGCCATTTGGCATCCGAAATTCATCCCCTTGAAAAAGTGTCAAAAGACATTAAGTTACTGAATCCATCCCATTATGGGCTGAGCGAGGCGGACTTGAAAACGATTCCAGCCTCTTTGATTTGGGCTGAGGCGCCAAGAGATGTCCAAAATGGATGGGAAGCGATTAACCGCCTAAAAGAAATTTATACCAAATCTATGGCCTATGAGTTCAGCCATGTCCACGTTGAAGAAGAACACAACTGGCTGAATAACATGGTAGAGTCAGGATACATCTATCCTGAAATGACAAACGAGGAAAAGATCGCATTATTGCAGCGCCTGACGGAAGTTGAAGGCTTTGAAAAATTCCTGCACCGTACATTTGTCGGACAGAAACGTTTCTCCATCGAAGGTCTTGATATCCTTGTTCCAATGCTCGATGAGATGATTCACCAGAGCGTTAAAGGGGGAACAAGCAATGTCATGATCGGCATGGCACACCGTGGTCGCCTGAATGTACTTGCTCATACTTTAGGAAAACCTTACGAGAAAATTTTCGCTGAATTTCATCATTCGCCAAACAAGGAGCTGATTCCTTCTGAAGGTTCAAGAGGGATTAGTTTTGGCTGGACGGGTGATGTGAAATATCACCTTGGAGCAGACCGTTCTATCGAAGAAAACACAGCTAGAGCGACATTAACACTTGCTAATAACCCGTCTCACCTTGAGTTTGTTAATCCCGTAGTCGTGGGATATACACGTGCTGCACAAGAGGTTCGTACAGAGCCTGGATATCCGCAGCAGGATGTAAATAAATCCTTCGCGATTTCAATCCATGGTGATGCGGCTTTCCCAGGCGAGGGAATTGTTGCTGAGACTCTTAACCTCAGCCGTTTGAAAGGATATCAGACTGGCGGATCCGTTCACATTATCGCAAATAACATGATCGGATTTACGACTGAAAGCTCTGATTCACGATCCACCAGATATTCCAGTGACCTTGCGAAAGGTTTTGAAATTCCGATCGTACACGTAAACGCAGATGATCCGATTGCGTGTATCGCTGCCATTACACTGGCTTATCAATACCGTATGCGTTTCCAAAAGGACTTCTTGATCGACTTGGTCGGATATCGCCGTTTTGGCCACAACGAAATGGACGATCCTGCAGTGACACAGCCTGCAACTTATGAAAAAGTAAACAGCCATCCTACGGTACGGGCATTGTTTGCCAAACAGCTGGAAGCTGAAGGTGTCATTAAAGAAGGACAGGCGGACGAAATGGACAAGGACGTTCAGCAGAGGCTGCAGAAAGAATATGAAAAAGTTAAAGGCGTGACTAAAGACGGGGAAGTAAAGGATGTAGAAGTTCCTGACTACGTTAAAGGGTTCCCTGCTGTAGATACATCTGTTTCATTGGATGAGCTGAAAGAAATCAACCAGGCTCTTCTACAAAGACCTGAAGGCTTTACGGTTTATCCTAAACTGGAAAGAATCCTCGCAAGAAGAGCCAATGCTCTTGATGAGGGCAGCAAAGTTGACTGGGCACTTGCTGAAACGCTTGCGTTTGCCACCATCCTTGGTGATGGTACGCCGATCCGCATTACCGGACAGGACGTTGAGCGCGGGACATTCGCTCAAAGACACCTTGTCCTGCATGACAGCCAAAATGGCAAGCTGTTTTCACCGCTCCATCAGATTCCGCAGGCAAAAGCAGCCTTCGGCATCCATAACAGTCCGCTCTCTGAAGCATCTGTTCTAGGTTTCGAATATGGATACAATGTTTTTGCACCAGAGACACTTGTTCTTTGGGAAGCACAATATGGCGACTTCGCAAATGCTGCACAAGTAATCTTTGATCAATTTATTTCTGCTGGTCGGGCAAAATGGGGTCAAAAATCTGGTCTGGTCATGCTTCTTCCACACGGTTATGAAGGACAAGGTCCCGAGCATTCAAGCGGGCGAATTGAAAGATTCCTTCAGCTTGCTGCGGAGAATAACTGGACAGTGGCTAACCTTACCAGCGCCGCACAGTACTTCCATATATTAAGACGCCAGGCAGCAATCCTGGACAAGGAAGAAGTTCGGCCACTCGTCATCATGACGCCGAAGAGCCTCTTAAGGAATCCAAGAACATCTTCAGCAGGAAACCTGCTTGGAGAAGGGGAATTCAAACCGGTTCTTGAGCAGGATGGGTTAGGAAAAAATGCGGAACAGATCAAACGCGTCGTTCTTTGCACAGGGAAAGTTGCTATTGATTTAGCGGCTGAAGCTGAAGGAAAAACGGAGGAGTTGAAACATCTTCATATCCTTCGCGTCGAACAGCTGTATCCTTTCCCTAAAAACGAGATTAAAGAGATTCTTGACCGCTACCCTCATTTAGAGGAAGTGGCATGGGTTCAAGAAGAGCCGAAAAACATGGGATCATGGGCCTTTATCGAATCCAAGCTGCGCGCTGT
This sequence comes from Fictibacillus sp. NRS-1165, assembly GCF_050468105.1. NCBI lineage: Bacteria > Bacillati > Bacillota > Bacilli > Caryophanales > Fictibacillaceae > Fictibacillus > Fictibacillus sp. NRS-1165. The sequence continues at coordinate 161,080 of NZ_JBDPNU010000026.1, read as the reverse complement.
CTCTCCAGAAAGTGCCAGCGTAAAATATATTGGACGTCCAGACCGGTCCAGTCCATCAGGCGGAGACCCTGACATTCATAAAAAAGAACAAGAACGTATTGTATCTGTCGCTCTGCGAGCAGACCAGACCAAAACGATAACTTCCGAGGGAGGCAATGAACGTGATTGAAATTAAAGTACCTGAACTAGCAGAATCCATCTCAGAGGGCACAATTGCACAATGGCTTAAAAATGTAGGTGACAACGTAAAAAAAGGCGATAACATTGTCGAACTGGAAACGGATAAAGTAAACATTGAAATCAGCGCGGACTACGATGGGATTATTCAAGAAGTTCTCCGTAAAGAAGGCGATACAGTAGAAGTCGGTGATATTATCGCTGTACTTAAAGAGAATGGTGAGGGTGCAGGGGATGTTGCAAGCGAAGCTCCAGCTCCTTCTGTAAGTCATCAACAGGCTGCTCAGCCAGCTGCTGAAGCTCCGGCAGCCGCACCAAACAAACCTGCTGCAGAATCAGAGCAAAGAAAAGAAACTGACCGTCCTTTAGCTTCACCTGCAGCACGCAAACTTGCCCGTGAGCTTGGAATCGATCTTTCTAAAGTAGAAGCGCGCGATCCCCTTGGCCGAGTTCGTCCAGAGGATGTAAAAGCAGCTTCTGAAAAACCAGCTAGCCAGCCTGAACAGAAAGCTGCTAGAGCACCTGAGAAAAAACAAGAGAGCACCCCAAAAACAGCGGACGTACCAGGAAAGCCAGTGGAACGCATGAAACTTTCCCGCCGCCGCCAGACGATTGCTAAACGCCTTGTTGAAGTCCAGCAGACTGCAGCAATGCTTACAACGTTCAACGAAGTGGATATGACAGCGATCAACGATATCCGTAAACGCCGAAAAGATGCGTTTTTACAGCAGAATGACGTAAAGCTTGGATATATGTCTTTCTTTACGAAAGCAGTTGTAGGAGCGCTCAAACAATTCCCGCTGCTTAATGCTGAAATTCAGGGAGACGAAGTCCTTCTTAAAAAGTTCTATGATATTGGAATTGCAGTAGGAGCTGAAGAAGGTTTAGTTGTTCCTGTCGTAAGAGACGCTGACAAGCTTAGCTTTGCTGGTATTGAAAAAGAAATCCTGTCCCTTGGCAAAAAAGCTAGAGAAAATAAATTGACGCTTTCAGAGCTTCAAGGCGGTACGTTCACGATCACAAATGGCGGAATCTTTGGCTCCCTTATGTCTACACCGATTTTAAACGCGCCTCAAGTAGGGATCCTTGGAATGCATGGCATTAAAATGCGCCCAATAGCCATCGATGCAGAAAGAATGGAAAATCGTCCGATGATGTACATCGCCCTTTCTTATGACCACCGTATCGTTGACGGACGTGAAGCCGTGAGCTTCCTTGCTAAAGTGAAAGAAATGCTTGAAGACCCAGAATCACTTTTATTACAAGGGTAATTACTTTAAAACCAGGGAATGAATTTCCCTGGTTTTTTTATGATTAAATCCATTCTGGGATGTAGGCAAATTGATCGTTTCCCTTTAAAATAAAGGGAGGATCACGATAAAGAAAAGAAAGGGCTGAGAAAAATGGGAATGCCGTTGGAATTGAATACAATCATTGTTACAAAAAACAAAGAAACCCGTTTGGAGTCGTCCAACTTTTATAAATTAAGAAAAGATGGCTACCGGCTGTATCCTCTTGATATCCCGCTTGAAATTCGGAAGACGAGGGAAACAAAACCTGTGGCCATTGCCAAAATCTGCGAACTGACATGGAAAGAGGGAGCAACAGAAATTACATACGAATTAATCGACCTCAACACTGTGAATTAATACCAAAAAATACTATCGAATGATGTCGAATCGAAGTACGATAAATGGCTTCGTCCTACGAAATGATATGTGTACAGCTCAATTTGATGAAAAAGGGGCACACGCTGTCATGATAATGGATGAACTTTTAAACGGGATTACAGTTAAAAAACCTGAAAACCATGATCCTTTGCTGCCGATTACAGGGATTCAGTTCAATTCCCGGAAAATTGTGCCAGGGGATTTATTCGTAGCCATTGATGGATTTAGTGCAGACGGACATCGGTTTATCGATCAAGCGATTGCAAACGGAGCAATAGCGGTCCTCGGTCAGCAGCCAATAGCGGGATTAGAGGTACCATATTACCAAACTTCAGATTCAAGGAAAGCGCTGGCAAGAATGGCAAGCAACTTTTATGGCCATCCGTGTAAAAAACATATTATGATTGGGGTTACGGGCACAAACGGAAAGACAACCACCGCGTACTTATTGAAACATATCATTGAGCAGTCAGGTAGAACGTGCTCAATGATCGGCACGGTAAATAACATTATAAATAATCAGGTGATCAAGTCGAAAAACACGACTCCGGACCCGCTCGAAATACAGTCACTACTCGCAGAAAGCTTAGACGAGGTAGTCATTATGGAAGTTTCTTCTCACGGAATTGAGCAGCAGCGGATTGAGGGCATATACTTTGATTATGCCATTTTTACGAATTTAGGCAATGATCACCTGGATTATCACGAAAGCATTGAAGCGTATTTTAATGTGAAGTCCAGGCTTTTTAAACGGATGAAAAAACATGGAACTTCAATTATTGCCTCCCACAATGAATGGGGGCGGAAGCTGCAATACAAATTAGCTGATTCCGCTCAAGAGGTGCTCACATTCGGAAATCGAACCGATGACGAAATGCAACTGATCAACGTTTGTACAGAGTATTTTCCTGTCATCAAAGTGAGGCATGGTAAATCAACACAAAAGATCCAGGTGCCTCTGCCTGGCATGCATAACGTATGGAACACGCTTGGGGCACTCTTGACCGTTGAAAAAATGGGGATATCAATAAACGAAGCTGCCCGTCACCTATCTACATTTAAAGGGGTTCCCGGCCGTTTTGAAACGTTCAGCCATCCAGAAGGAGCAACATTTATAGTGGATTATGCCCATACAGAGGATGCCATCGAATATTGCTATCAAACGGCAAAACGTGAGAACGCTGAAAGAATAGTTCATATTTTAGGATTCAGAGGAAAAAGGGATTCTGCCAAAAGAAAAGATATCGTCTCCCTTTGTTCAGATGTTTGCTCTCAACTCATACTAACCTTGGATGACCTAAATGGAGTCCCGAAGGACAGAATGGTAGATGAATTAAAAAAATTGAACAACGAATTTGCGGACGGAAGCGCCGAGATTATACCCGACCGCACCAAAGCGATTCAGCATGCATGGGATAAGGCAAAGGATGGCGACTGGGTGTTCATTACAGGAAAAGGGCAGGAAACATACAAACAATCCTTTAAATTGCCTACGTCAACCGATATACAAACCATCCAATTTTTAAAAACGGCAAAACATCCGGTTTCCAGCTAAAACGCCTCTAGACTTAGAGGCGTTTTACTTTTATACAACCGTGTCTGCTAGCGAAACGATTGTCTCTCATATTTTCGTTGAAGATGTCTTATATCGGAGATCAATTTTCTGCCCGCAATCGGTTCATATTGTTTATACATAGGATTGAGCTTCTCAATCCATTTCTGTTTTTCATATGGTGTCAGCTCATGTATCTGTATATTTGATTCTTTTTTTATGAGACGCAGCTGTTCTTTGTTCATGGTTCGATAATGGTCCTGGTTCCACTGGACCGTTTCATTAATGGAATTCTGTATGAGCACCCTGACTTTCAAAGGCAGGCTATGCCAATAATCCTCATTCATCAATATGGCGTATCCTAAAAACCCATGGTTGCTGATCGTCATGTAATCTTGAACACGGTAATATTTTTTTGAATAGATGTTAGAGATCGTATTCTCTTCTCCAGTTACATTTCCTGATTCCAGGTTTCGGTAGGTTTCATTAAAATCGATTGGTTTGCTTTGCCCGCCGAGAAGTTCAAACTGTTTTTTCAGCACCACGCTGGACATGATACGAAACTTTTCGTCTTTAAAATCATTCGGTTTGATTATTGCATGGTCCTTATTGGTGATTTGCTTTAAACCGTTCACCCAAAAACCAAGGCCTTTAATGTTTTGTTGCTCTAGAGATGCAAGCAATGATTTTCCGATGTCTCCGTTCAATCCCTCATTGATCGCTGATTCTGTAGGAAACGCGAACGGCAGGTCAAGAACTTGCCACTTTGATGAAACTCCCCCCAGCTTTGATGTAGCAGGAGCAATCATTTGTACCTTACCACTCTTTAAGGCATCCAGCTCTTCTTTATCGGAATACAGACTGCCGTTAGGAAACACCTCTACCTTTACTCTGTGATCGGATTTTTGCTCCACCAGATCGGCAAATTTTTGTGCCGCAAGTCCTTTAGGTGTTTTCTCAGCCACCACATGGCTGAATTTAATTACGATCTGTTTTTGGATGCCTGATTGATCATCATCAAAAGCCATCTGTTGTTCTTTATGATTAAGATGAAAGCCTATATAAAACGAAAGCAATAAACCAGTGATGAGAAAAACGGATATTCCTAAGATTTGTTTCATGTTCAGCCTCTTTTGTACTCTTTTTCCATTAAGTCTAGCATAACTTAAAAACCATGTTACAATATTACACAGAATTTAATGGAAGGAATGGCTTGGCCAGATGAAATTTATAAGATTGCCCATCCGCTGGAAAATCATCATTTTATCGTTCGGAATCGTTCTCTTCTCCCTTTTAATTGGAGGCATCATCATTACTGGCAAAATTGTGGATATGAGGGAAGAGGAACTCGGCAACCGTGCCATGATTACTGCCCGGACGGTGGCTGAGCTTCCTGAAGTACAGATGCAGATCCAAAAGAAGGATGGGGCTGATGTCATCAATCCGATTGTGGAAAAAATAAGAGTCATTAATAATGCAGATTACATCGTTGTATTGAACATGGATCATTACAGATACTCTCATCCAGTGTATGGGCTCATTGGAACGAAATCAGCCGGAAAAGACGAAGGACCGGCCTTTGCAGACCATACCTACATATCCAAAGCAAAAGGAGATCTTGGGATCGCTGTCCGTGCTTTTATGCCTGTTAAGAATGCACAACTGGAACAAGTTGGTGTCGTTATTGTCGGAAACATACTTCCGGGGTACCTCGAAATTCTTCAAAGTTTAAAAGCACAGGCCGCCCTTATTATGTTCTTAACGTTACTCTTTGGCCTTCTTGGTTCGTGGATGCTGGCCAGGCATATTAAACATCAGATGTTCCAGCTGGAACCGCATGAGATCGTGCGGATGTATGAGGAGAGTACAGCTGCTTTCCATGCAATGCATGAAGGGGTGATCGCTGTCGATGTGAAAGAGAACATCACCATCTTCAACGAAAAGGCAAAATCAATTTTTCAGGTGGAAGGCAGCCTTACAGGTAAACCGATACGATCGGTGATCCCGGACACGAGGCTTCCTGAAATCATTCAGTTTGGAAAGCCGGTTTACAATCAAGAGATTAATGTAAGCGGTAAGATCATTATGAGCAATCGAATTCCGATAAAAGATAATCATAACGTGATAGGAGCAGTTGCGATCTTTCAGGACCGGACAGAGGTTGCTAAAATGGCGGAAGAACTAACGGGGGTAAAAGCGTTCGTAGAAGCTCTCCGCATTCAAAATCACGAGCATTTGAACAAGCTGCATACAATAGCCGGCCTTATTCAGCTGGACAAGGGCGAGCGGGCCCTTCAGTATGTTTTTGATATTTCGGAGCAACAGAAAAGTCTCACGCGTTTCGTGACAAAAAATATAAAAAATGACAGTATTGCCGGACTGCTCATAAGCAAAGTGAGCAGGGGAAAAGAATTGAAAATCAATGTAGTGATCGACAGCCTGAGCCGTTTGGAGGAGCTTCCTTATCCGCTGAATGAACATGACATCGTAATGATCCTCGGGAATCTAATAGAAAATTCCATACATGCCTTAAACGAATCAGATTCACCGGACAAACATATCGATATCAGTATTGAACAGGACAGTGAAATCTGTGCTCTGTTGGTCGAAGACAATGGTCCAGGAATCCCTGAACATATCCAACCATACATTTTTGACAAGGGTGTCACTACGAAAGGGGAAAAAGGACTGGGACTTGGTTTATATTTAGTTAAAGAGATTGTGGATAAGGGCAAAGGGGACATAAAACTATCTTCCTATCCCAATGGAGGGACGAGCTTTTACATCACGTTCCCAATGAACGGAAGGAGACATTCATGAACCGAAAAACCATTTCAGTTGTTTTAATCGAAGACGATCCGATGGTGCAGGAAGTGAATAAAACATTTATTGAAAAAGTGAGCGGCTTTGAGGTGAACGGAACCGCAGGCAATGGAGTGGAAGGGGTTAAAACCATTCAGGAACTCCAACCAGATCTAGTCATCCTCGATATTTTCATGCCCCAGCAGGATGGACTTGAAACACTGTATCAGATAAGAAAAAACAAGATAAAAGTTGATGTGATCATCATATCTGCAGCCAATGATAGGGACACAATACAGACTATGCTCCAACAGGGCGCCATGGACTATATCATCAAACCGTTTAAATTTGATAGAATCAAGCAGGCACTGGAACGGTATAAAGATTATTACACGCAATTTTCCCCAGACGGTGAAATGTCACAAAAGGAAGTGGATACGCTATTATCCGGAATACATACACCTCATTTTGAACAGGATCGAAAGGAAATCCCGAAAGGATTAAATCAAATCACACTGAAACAGATTATGGCTTATCTCCAGGCGCAATCCTGCGGCAAATCTTCAGAGGAAGTAGCGGAAGGGGTCGGGATCGCCCGTGTGACAGCAAGAAGGTATTTAGAGTATCTTGAAAAAAGGGGAGAAATCAAATTGGATATGCAGTATGGAGGAGTAGGACGGCCAGTTAACCGGTATCTTATGAAAAACGACTAAAGATAACTGGCAAATGGAAAGACCAAAAAGACCAAAAAGGACAATATAACCTAAATATTCACTAAATATTCAGAAAGCGTTATCATCAATGCTAAGGATGATAACGCTTTCAGTTTGTTATTCACTATAAAAGGAGGAAGAACATGAAACCCCTGTTTAAGAACCTGACCTTTCAAGTCATCATTGCTATTATTCTGGGTATCACTGTGGGGCTGCTATGGCCCGAAGCCGGAAAGAACATGAAACCGCTGGGTGATACGTTTATTAATGCCGTTAAGATGGTCATCTCACCTATTATTTTTCTTACCATTGTTCTCGGAATTGCTAAAATGGGGGATATGAAAAAAGTAGGCAAGGTTGGAGGAAAAGCTTTTATCTATTTTGAAATCGTCACGACATTTGCTCTGATCATCGGTTTGATCATTGTCAATATCATTAAACCTGGGGCAGGGCTGGACTTTGACAAGCTTCAAAAAGGGGATGTTTCTCAATATACCTCTGGCGGTGGAGATGGAGGAATCAACTGGGTAGACTTCGTTACTCATATTGTTCCCGAGAATATGGTTGACGCATTCGCTAAGGGAGATATCCTGCAGGTCCTGTTTTTCTCTATCCTGTTTGGAGTGGGATTAACGGCTCTGGGAGTAAAAGGGAAACCAGTGATCGAATTTTTCGATAAGCTTCTGAACATCTTTTTTAATGTCGTAGGGTATATCATGAAAGCAGCGCCATTAGGAGCTTTTGGAGCAATGGCGTTCACCATTGGAAACTTTGGGCTTTCATCCTTGCTGCCTTTAGGGAAGCTGATGATTTCCGTCTATGTGACCATGTTTCTTTTCGTCATCATTGTGTTGAACATCATCTGTAAAATGTACGGTTTCAGTTTATGGAAATATTTGAAGTTTATCAAAGATGAAATTCTTATTGTTCTTGGAACGAGCTCCTCCGAATCTGTTCTTCCGAGGATGATGAATAAGATGGAGCGGTTCGGCTGTTCAAAGTCTGTAGTCGGACTTGTAATACCTACCGGCTATTCTTTTAATCTAGATGGTACTTCCATCTACCTTTCCATGGCCGTCGTATTTCTCGCACAAGTTTTTAATATCGATTTAAGCCTTACACAGCAGCTAACCATCATTGCCATCCTGATGTTAACGTCAAAAGGTGCAGCAGCTGTCACAGGCGGCGGATTTATAGTACTGGCCTCAACGCTTTCTGCCATGCAGGTCATCCCTGTTGAGGGACTGGCTTTGCTGCTTGGGGTCGACCGCTTCATGAGTGAGGCACGAGCGATCGTCAATTTGATCGGCAACGGAATCGCAACGATCGTAGTTTCTAAGAGTGAGAATGAATTTGACGAGAAAAAAAGCGAGGAAGCCTATATTGAACTAAAATCACAGGGAAGAACGGCATAATAAAAGCGCCAGGTTGGCGCTTTTTTATATGGGGCCATCTCTGCTGAGCCATCCTGTTTAAATGAAGAAATAAAGGGTACAGTAATTTATGGATTAAGGAGGGATATTCATGAACAAACAAAAAGAAGGCAACAATGAATCCTTGGAACAAAAAGAATAGGAAAAACGACACGAAGATATTGATCCTCAGCGAGATCCTGAAAAGTCGAACAGAAGAACTGAAGATGCTAACCCGGATGACTTTGAGTAAGAAAACTCTGATCATCAGGGTTTTCTTTTGTCTCTTTTAAAAAATGAAAGATTCCTTTAAAATAAAAAAGATAAACAAAAATAGGAGGCTAAATCATGATCCACCGATCCTGGCAAGACAAAAAAGCGATCAAAACAGTTACTTGTATCCATACAAATGCAGCAAAGTATATGGTAGACCGAGTGCTCACCGAAGGAAAAACGTACGAAGTAAAGAACGAAACAGAAGAATTCTATTTTGTGGTAGATAATTCAGGCAGAGTTGGAGGATTTTATAAAGAGTACTTCCAGGATTCTGGTAATTAAACCGATGGGAAATAGAGGGGATTGACAGAATGACTTTCATTGACCGGGACGGTGTCATCAACGAAGTTATGACATCAAGAGTCGAGCATGTAAATCATCCCAGCAGCTTTTATTTCCTGGACGGTGCTCTCGAAGGATTAAGGGAGCTTACCGAAATGGGCTTTTCTTTATTCGTTGTAACCAATCAAGGAGGAGTCGGTCTGGGATTTCTTCAGGAAAAGATGCTCAAGAAAATTCACGAAAAGATGGTGCTGGAAGCAGAAAAGGCGGGCGGGGTGATAAAGGATATCGCCTATTGCTGCCATAAGCCGCATGAAGGGTGCTCCTGCAGAAAACCAAACCCAGGAATGATATTGGATCTTGCGGAACGGTATAATATCGATCTGACGAACAGCTTTATGATCGGAGACCGCGAAACGGATGTTGAAGCAGGAAGAAAAGCCGGTGTCACTACCGTTAAAATCGGTGGTGAACAAGGGGAAGCCCACTTCCTGGCAGCTGATCTGCGGGAGGCTGCAGTACATATCTGCGCATATGAAAAAATCAAAGGACACTCTGACTAGAGTGTCCTTTGATTATACCTTTCCATTTACTTATGAACGAGCTGTCTCTTGTTTTTTTGAAGGACCGCTTTAATTGTAAAGTAGGAAATCTCTTCACCTGCTTCTTCCTTCAGTGGCTTTAATTTTTCACTTCCAAGAAGTTCAATTGCATTTAGGACGATCGCTTCCTGCCCTTCTGGAATTATTCTATCCCAGTTTAGCGGCATGCCCTCTTCTGCACAACGCAGGAGATGGTTTTCAACCGTTTGTACCGACAAATTCCGTTGTTTGGCAATCTCAGAAATATTCTGGTTTTCGTTGAACAGCTGGTAAGATTCCAGATGGCTGTCCTTCTGAGGAGAATCAGCGTTCCCTTGCTTTTTCATTGAATGAGCGGCTGCAGAGTTGAACTCCTTTAAAGTGTCGAGGAAAATTTGTCCGTAACGGTCAAATTTTACTTTTCCGACTCCTTTGATCTCCAGCATTTCTTCTTCGTTCCCCGGCATTTTTTCGCTCATTTCTTTCAATGCACTATCCGCAAAGACGACATAGGGCGGTACACTTTCCCTGTCTGCGAGTTCCTTGCGCAAGTCCCTCAGACGTTCAAACAGTTCATTATTTTCAGTAAAGCTGGTAATCGTTTTTCGTTTCTCTTTTCGATATACCTTCTCTTCTCCTTTTAAGACGAATAGAGCTTTTGGGGCCAGCATGAGGACAGGATACTGGCTGTCAGATAACTGAAGGTGCCCCTCTGCCGTCAAATAATCAATCAGCTGCATGATCTCCTTCTGCGGCCGGTCTTTCATTAGACCGTACGTTGATAGAGAGGTGAGTCCCAGTTCATGAATCCGCTTTGTTTTAGAACCATTCAGTACTTGTGCTACCGCTGTTTTTCCAAATCGCTGATTCATGCGCTTTACACAGGAAAATACCATCTGGGCTTGCATGGTAATGTCTGTTTGTTCACGCTCATCGGTACAATTTCCGCAGTTTCCGCAATCTGCTGATGACTCATCGCCAAAATACTCTACAATAAAACGCTGCAGACATTGTTCGGTGTGGCAATAGTCCGTCATATACTGAAGCTTCTTATACTCATTTCCTTTTCTAGTCTCATCCATATTTCCTTGTTCGATTAAAAATTTCTGAAGCTGGACATCCCGTGCGGAGAAGAAAAGGATACATTCGCTCGGTTCACCGTCCCGGCCGGCACGTCCTGCTTCCTGGTAATATGCTTCTAAGTTGCGAGGAAGATTATAATGAATGACATAACGGACATTCGTTTTATTGATTCCCATGCCGAAAGCATTGGTCGCAACCATGATCGCTGTATCATCAAAGATAAATTGATTTTGAGATTCCCGTCTTTCTTCCTCAGACAGGCCTGCATGATATTTTGACACCGCGAATCCATTTTTTGTTAAATAACTATGCAGCTGATCAACCTCATTTCTAGTGGAAGCATAGATAATACCAGAATTCGATCTGTTTTTCTTTACATATTGCAGCAGGTATTCTCGTTTAACCTCATCTTTGATCACGGAAAAGGTTAAATTATCTCTTGCAAAACCCGTAACAAACGTGTTTTCCGGATGAATATCAAGCAGCCTGCAGATATCTTTGGTTACCTCCTTGGTAGCTGTGGCTGTCAGCGCAACGATGATGGGGCGAGGATACAGGGAAGCAAGCATATCTTTGATGCGCAAATAACTTGGACGGAAGTCGTGGCCCCATTGAGAGATACAATGAGCCTCGTCGATGGCGATCATGGAAATATTCATTTTAGCAAGAAGACGCCGAAAAGCTGGAGATTCTAAACGTTCGGGCGCAACATAGATGAGTTGATAGGCTCCGTTTGCGGCTTGCTGTATTCTGTCCTGGATCACATCATCAGAAAGTGAACTATTAATATATGTAGAAGGAATACCAGCATTTTCAAGAGAATCCACCTGATCCTTCATTAATGAAATTAGAGGGGAGATGACCAGGGTCACACCATTGAGAAGCATTGCAGGGACCTGATAACAGATGGATTTACCCCCACCGGTCGGCATAATTCCCAACGTGTTTTGATGCTGAAAGATGCTTTTGATCACTTGTTCTTGTCCTGGTCTAAAAGAGGAATAGCCAAAGTGTCTTTCTAAAATTTGTTGAGCTAGATTAAACATACGATCTCCTTTCTGAACAAAAGACAAGAGTAGAAACATTCCAAATAAAACGGAACAAAGCTTAATTATACATCAATCCTGAAAAACCTGCTGTAAATAAAAAATAACGGTCCTATCCACAAATGGTTAATCTATCAAACGCAGTTTTTTGTTAGAAAAAGAAGAATAAAATAGTATTTTGTAATATTAATGTAATCTCCCTAAAATACTTTTGTTATAAATATTTTATATGATTAATTTATTGGTATCGCAAGAAAATTTTAGGGGGAAAGAGCAACTTGAAAAGATTACTTATGGGGTTGGGGATCGCAGGCATTTTAACTGCTAATCCTGTAGTGGGACAGGCAGCACTGGGAGATCATACGTTAAAATACGGAATGACGCATACAGAAGTAAAAGATCTGCAGGCAAAGTTAAAAACGAAAGGTTATTTTACATACAGTACGACTACAACCTATTTTGGTACTTATACTTTGAATGCTGTGAAAAGCTTTCAAAAAGCAAAAGGGTTGACTGCTGACGGAGTTGCAGGGCCATCCACTTTTAAGGCGCTTGGAATCTATCCGTCCTACAGCAAATCTCAACTTGTTTCCACCGCCAAATCTTACCTGGGCGCCCCATATGTGTGGGGAGGTTCAACACCATCAGGCTTTGACTGCAGCGGATATGTCGATTACGTGTTTAAAAAATCGGCGGGAATCACACTGCCAAGAACAGTGGCAGATATATATAAGGAAGGTACAAAGGTGACTGCATTAAGCGCTGGAGATTTGGTATTCTTTCAAACGTATCAGTCGGGAGCTTCACATGTCGGTATCTACATTGGAAACAACCAGTTTATTTCAGCTACTTCCTCACAAGGAGTCAGCATAGCTTCCATGAGCAATACATATTGGGCACCAAAGTATCTAGGGGCTAAAAGAATTTAATAACGGAAAAACCAGAACATCGTACTCGTTGTTCTGGTTTTTTTATTTAAATTGATCCTTATTTGGGTATAAAAGTAATGGATGGAACACAATATCACATGAAAAATGAACAAGAGGGAAATATAGGAAGAAACGAGGAGGGATCCCTATTTTATGAAAAAAAGTAAACTGCCCGATTTTTCAGAGTCTTATTGGAGAGACTCCTGCCAGATACCCGAATATGAAGCTTTAACATCTGATTTGGAAGCAGAGGCTGTGGTAATAGGCGGTGGGATTACGGGAATTACAACTGCTTATCTCCTAGCTAAAGAAGGGGTTAAAGCCGTATTGATCGATGGCGGCAAACTTCTAAATGGAACGACCGGCCATACGACCGCAAAGATAACATGCCAGCACGGCGTCATCTATGACGAGTTGATCCAGCATTTTGGAATTGAACAAACAAAGCTCTATTATGAAGCGAATCATGATGGTCTGAAATTTATAAGATCCATGATTGAAGACCATCAGATCGACTGTGACTTTTCGGAAGAAGATGCGATCATTTATGCAGAGTCCGAATCCTATCTCAACCAAGTACAAAAAGAATATGAAGCTTATCAAAAACTAAACATTAAAAGCGAATATTCAGATCGGATCGCATTGGATTTAGCTGTAAACGGAGCGGTTTCGATGAAAAACCAGGCGCAATTTCATCCGGTTAAGTATTTAACGGCCCTCGTACAGGAAATTACAAAGAATGGGGGCGAAATCTTTGAGGGAACAACAGCAGTTGATATCGAGGCGAATAATCAGCTGCGGGTAGTTACAAGGGAAGGACATAAAATTTCCTGCAAATACGCCGTTGTAGCCTCCCACTTTCCTTTTTATGACGGTGCGGGATTTTATTTTGCAAGGATGCATTCTGAAAGGTCGTATGCCATAGGAGTGAAGGCTGTACATCCATATCCAGGGGGCATGTATTTGAGTGCGGACAGTCCTACTCGTTCTCTAAGATATACAGATGATAATGGTGAAAAGTTGATTATTGTAGGAGGAGAAAGCCATCAGACTGGACAGGACTTTTGTACAAGCAAACATTACGATGCTCTGCATGATTTCAGTGAAAGGGTAATTGGAATATCTGAGATTCCGTACCGATGGTCAGCACAGGATTTAATCACTTTGGACAAAATCCCTTATGTTGGGAAAATAAGTGAAAATCGTGAGAACATCCTTGTCGCGACTGGTTATAGAAAATGGGGGATGACAAACGGAACCGCTGCGGCCCTTATTTTAAGAGACATTATTTTAGAAAAAAAGAATCTTTATGCTGATGTTTTTACACCTTCAAGATTTAAGGCTGATCCAAGCCTGAAAACCCTAGTAAGGGAAAATGCGGATGTGGCGAAGCATCTTATTGAAGGTAAACTCGAAATGCCGGATAAAACACCAGCAGATTTGGGCCCGGATGAAGGGGCTGCAGTGACCTTTAATGGTAAAAGGGCAGGCGCCTATAAGGATCCTGAAGGAAAGCTCTATGTTCTTGATACGACCTGCACTCACATGGGTTGTGAAGTTGAGTGGAACAATGCCGAACGCTCATGGGATTGTCCATGCCATGGATCACGTTTTTCTTATAAAGGAGAAGTTGTTGAAGGTCCAGCAAAAGATCCGCTGGAGAAACTGGATCAATAGATCTAAAAGAAAAAGTGGCCTCCTTATATTATTGGAAGCCACTTTTTGCTGCATTAATAAAAGCTTGAAATAGGTTCAGCATCTCAGGAGAAGCGGTAAGCTCTTCAGGATGCCATTCAACACCGAGAATAAAATGGTCCCTGTTCCTGCCTTCAATGGCTTCCACGATTCCATCCGGGGCAAAAGCACAGGGAAGAAGAGGCGGAGCTGCAGATTTAATGGATTGATGGTGGAAGCTGTTCACTTGAACAGTCGTTGTTCCTGTCAGTTCGTACAGGAATGAATTGCTCTTGATTACAACTTCATGTGTGGGAACATTTCGTGGCGCCTGCTGTTTATGTTTAATTGCCTGTTGCGCCTCAGCGGGAATGTGCTGAATCAGTGTCCCTCCAAAGGCAACATTGAGGATGTTCATTCCGCGGCATATGCCTAACAGAGGTTTTTTGTTCTGTTCAGCGATCCTTACAGCATGGATTTCGAATGCGTCCTGCATCCTGTTTACGGTGCCAAGTTCTGGCTTGGGATGCTGCTGATAGTAGAAGGGATCAACGTCATCTCCTCCAGGCAATACAATCCCATCACACTGCTTGATCATTTGTTCAGTCAACGTTTTGTCTACAGATGGCAGCAAGACGGGAAGACCACCCGCTTGAATAATGGCTTCACTGTATTTTTGGTGTAAAATACTGCTGTGTGTTCCATTATGATCGGCACTTGAGACTGGAATCACGATGATCGGGAAGGCTTTGTTCATAGTAAAATCCTTTCAGCTTTATCTTTGTATTTGCAGTATGCCCCTTTGGTGATTACGTTATCAAAATAAGACCCATAACAATAATAAAGACGCATGGATTGATATTATGCGTCTTTTTCGGCTTGCTTATAGATTAGCATTCTCAAACTCTCTTAAATCTTCTATTTCTGCCACTTTAAATCCGCTGTTTTCAATCTTGTGAACGAGCTGCTCCACTTGATCTTTTGACACAGAGCGGTTAAATGTAATGATGATCCGGCGCACGAACTGTTTGCCTGCATCCTGAGTGAATACTCCTTCAATGTTATAATCATCATTTATGGAAGAAAACAGCTTTTTCAAGGATCCTTTTCCTTCTGTTGTCGAAACAGTGAGCGAATATCCGCCTTTTTTGATGCCGTAGGAATCTTCAAGAATATCCATCACTTTTGAATGGGTAACAATTCCTTGAAAATAGCCGTTGTCATCAATAACAGCAATGAAAGGAAGGCGCCGGATCGAAAACAAGACTTTAAAATAGGGAGTGTCCTCAAAAACGAAGCTGTCCTTATCCTGTATCAGTTTGCTTACTGGATCAGATGTAGAGCCTGCGTCATCAATGATGTAATCGGACGTTGTTTCTTTATAGATCAGCCCACGAAACTTTTCTGCTTTTTCATCAAGAACGGGAATACATCGATAACCGGACTGAGTGAGCTGTCTTCTGCTCTCGCTGATGGATGTGTTCTCTGTGACGTACGTTACTTTCGTTTTTGGTATGTAGTTGGATTTAATCTTCATTTTGTCCCCCTATAGATAGAATGCGATTCATTCCTTCTAGTTTCGTCACGCTTTCCATTATTCCCTTTTCGTAATCCTTTGATGTCCCGAAATATTTTCAAAAAATTATGATATTTTACAATTGCATCCAATCGACCCATGAGAATATTCCCTTTATTTTTCCATCTGTGTCGAATGATTGAGCCTTTTGTTGCAAGGAGACGGACTTTTGTATCCAGAAATAGGTAAGGGAGTAAACAAAAGGAGGATATATCATGAGAAAACCAGCAAAAAAAGCCGTTACGATCACAACAGCTGCCTTGCTTGCAGCAGGTTTATTTACGGGGTCTGCTGCAGCCGCTGCTCAAGGTAAACAAACCATCACTCCGCCGCATGTAATGAAAGGCGGCTACCATCCAATGCAAATATCGAGTCAGACAGCAAAAACTCCTTTTCAGGACCGTGCAAAACAAGGCAGCAGCTTAAATGTGATGGGACCTTCCAAACCCAGTTACAAGATGAACGTGTTCTATGACACAGCTAAGCATCAAATTTCAGGGAAGCTATCTGTAAAGTTTAAGAACAATTTGAAGAAAAACTTAGATGAGCTCTATTTCAATCTTTGGGGGAACGCCGACATGTTTGCAGAAAATGGAGGCAGCATGGACGTCAGCAATGTGAAAGTAGATGGCAAACGTTCAGTTTACAACGTTGATGGAACCGCGCTGCATATTCCCTCTGTAAAAATTAAAAAAGATAAGTCAGCCACTGTCAGCATGAATTTTACGGTGAACGTTCCTGAGCAGCAGGACCGCTTCGGCTGGTTCAAAAATACGGTATCGCTCGGAAACTGGTTCCCAATTCTTGCTGTCTATGACAATGAAGGCTGGAATGTAGACCCGTACTTCCATGCCGGTGAATCCTTCTATTCTTTAACAGGAGACTATGATGTTACAGTAACCACTGACAAAAACCAAGTCATCGCAGCCACAGGTACTGAGGCAGGGAAACCGCAGACGATAGGAAACTTGGCCGTACACCGTTATAAAGCCCATAATGTCAGAGATTTTGCAATGGAGATGGACCCCACCTACAAAGTTAAAAAAGGGCTGGTCAACAACGTTAAAATCAATGTTTACTATACAGCGGAACAAGCCGCTTATGCCCCCTCCATGCTGAAGTCCGGCCTGAAAAGCATCGATTTGTTCAGCGATCATTTTGGCACCTATCCATGGCCTGAACTTGATATCGTTGGAATGGAAGGCTGGTTCGGCGGAATGGAATATCCTCAGCTCGTCATGATCAGTATAGCAGGACAACGTTCTCAAGAATGGGTAAGATCGGTGACCGCGCACGAGATCGGGCATCAATGGTTCTATGGGATTATTGGAGATAACGAATATGATGAGCCTTGGCTGGATGAATCCTTTGCAACCTATTCGGCAGCTTTACATGACAATGAGTTAAATCAGCTCACCACACCGGCCGTATCAAATAGTAAATATCATCTTTCCTCTCCAGTCTCAACATTTACAGCGGACGGAGATTCAGGGATTAGCGCTTACTATCAAATGATTTATGGCTACGGTTCCCGCACTCTTAATGATCTCCGTCTAAAAGTAGGGGACAAAGCATTCTACTCAGCGATGAAAGCCTACTTTAAAGAGAAAAAGTTTGGTGTGACGACGACGAAAGATTTCGTCACCATCATGGAAAGAGAAACCGGGAAAGACCTTGGAGAGTTTTTTAAAGATCACCGCGTGTATCTTTCCGATCAAGAATAGAGTACGATCACTGCAGATCACCGGCTCAATTATGAGCCGGTTTTTTCATGGTTGATATTTTCATGTACCGTAATTAAATGGATGTGATTGAAAAAAAGAGCTGAGGACTCAGCTCTTTTTCATGACATTAGAATATGATTTTCCATATTTACATTACGGTGAACATCCAGGTAACTCCATAACGATCCTTTAAGGAGCCGTGAAGTTTGGAGAAGAAGGTTTCTTGAAGGTCCATATGAATGCTTCCGCCTTCTTCGACCCAAAGCATATGTTACCCATTATGGAGCATGGTTCTTTGCCTGTGATTATGGGTGCAGCTGCACCGCAGGTATGGTTTGGGGAGACTTTCCTCATCACTTTGATTCTTCCATTTTTATCTGATCGTGATTAAGGAATGAAATGGAGTATGATTTTGGTGATAGGAATAATGGTTAACTTTGTTATTACCAATTTGACAGCTATATTCTTATTTGGAGGATCTGCAAGTGGCTATGCCTTTCCATTGTTTACCGCTATCCGGTACATCACTGTATCAACCTTCTTTGAGCACCTTGAATCAGTCGCAATCGCCATATGGATTATGGGCATATTTATCAAAGTATCAATGTTTTATTATGCATTGGTTCTAGGAACGTCCCAATGGTTAAACCTTTCCGACTACAGACCAATCGTATTTCCATTTGGTTTTCTTTTGACTGTGCTTGGCTGTCAGTGGGTTGCTCCTAACTTCGAAGAACTCAACCATTTTCTCGTAACCATTTATCCTTTTTATGGGACATTGTTAATGACATTGATTCCAGTTCTGTTACTTAGGAAGAAACAACGTAACAAGGAGCAGGCTCCGAATCAATCTGTACAGTAAAACTTTCCGGAAATCGGTCTATCCAATCTTTTTGCAATCCATTATGATAAATATAAAACGCTTCCAAGAGAGGTTTTATATGGGATTGGAAAAAATAGGCCTATTTATATTTACAGCCGTATTCTGTTTAAACGCCGGCTATATGCTCTTTTTCGGAAGAGAAACGTTTCAGGTAAAGCCCTCCGCTGCACACTCGCAAAAATATGTCTATCATTTTGTCCTCATATCCGAGGAAATAGATAATGAATATTGGCGGCTTGTAGAAA
This sequence comes from Fictibacillus sp. NRS-1165, assembly GCF_050468105.1. Taxonomy (NCBI): domain Bacteria; kingdom Bacillati; phylum Bacillota; class Bacilli; order Caryophanales; family Fictibacillaceae; genus Fictibacillus; species Fictibacillus sp. NRS-1165. The sequence goes on along the minus strand of NZ_JBDPNU010000026.1, from coordinate 142,455 downwards.
AAGGAGCGAAAGCAGAAGCAGCAAAACGTCATATTCACTTGGACTATCTGGGGCCAAAGCAGGCGAACAATGAAGAACAGCTTACCTTTATCGATAAAGCCATTGCAGGCAAGGTCGATGGTATTATGACCCAGGGTGTCTCCAATGAAAAGTTTAACTACCTCGTTAATAAATCCGTACAAAAAGGAATCCCGCTCCTTACGGTTGACACCGATGCCCCGGAGAGTGAACGCCAGGTGTATGTAGGTTCTGACAATTACAGGGCCGGAAAGCTTGCAGGAGAAGAACTGGTGAGAAATACGCGCGGCAGACAAAAGGTTGGAATTGTAACGGGCCGGCTTGACGCGTCCAATCAGCAGCTGCGGGTAAAAGGATTTGAAGACGTTCTTGCCAAACATAAAAGAATAGAGGTCGTCGGGATTCAAGAATCGAACATCACAAAAAGTGGGGCACTGCAGGCTACCTATGAATTACTCAAGAATGATCCGGATATTACTGCCTTTTTTGGGACGAGCGCTTTGGATGGCATTGGGATCAGCCAGGTCACTTCACAATATCAAAGCAAGAAAAAACCATTCATTATATCCTTTGATACTTTACCCGGGACCATGGCTCTTATCCGTGCCGAACAAATTAATTCAACCGTCGGGCAGTATCCTTATCAAATGGGCGAAATGGCCGTCCGAACTCTTTTGTCGCTGAAAAAAGGAAAGCTGCCTCAACCGCTCCAATATACTAAGACCGATATCATTAAAAAAACGAAACCAGCAATGCTGTGGGAGGACTCAAGGTGAAAACGATCCGCAGCAAGCTATTACTCTATTTTTTTGTGTTTGTCCTTCTTTTTAACGTGGTTTCCATCTCCGTTTTTTTCAGTAGCAGATCCTTCTTGTTGGAGTATGATTCTCGCTTTAAGCAATTACTCCTTCTGAACGAAATCTCACAGACTTCAGATCAGCTCTATGATAAAGCCAACCAGTATGTGGTGGAAAGAAACAAAAAAGTAATCCATGAGTTTCACAAATTACGATATAAATTAAACGAAAAGACAGGATTGCTCCAACAGGATCAGAAAGGGTTTGACCATATTCAGCTGCTAACCTATATCCATATGGTGCAAACCTTAATACAAGAATGCGAGTTATCGATCGGATTTGCTATTCAAGATGACATCGATCAATATTCATTGCATTTAAAGGAAGCGAGGAACACTTCTTCTTATCTTCAAGACACCACCTTGTCACTGATCGATCTTGAACTGACGGATTATCAATCATTTTATGCAGACCTCGAAAAGAGAAGTGAATCTTTCAAGTGGTTTACTTTGTTTCTATTTAATACGACAGTCTTGCTTGCCATCTTTTTTGCCCTTTGGTTCTCCAGAGGAATCAATAATCCTGTACAAATTCTATCGAAAGCCGCTACAGAAGTCTCGGCCGGAAAGCTTGATGGGAAGCCCATACTGATCCAGTCCAACGATGAGCTGAAGCTGCTCGGTGAAACCTTTAATCTGATGCGCAAAAACATCCGTCAGTACATCTCTGAGATGGAAGAAAAGTCCGAGCTTGATTCCCTGCTTAAAGAGCTTGAGCTGAAACATCTTCAGAATCAGGTCAATCCTCATTTCTTATTCAATACGTTGAATACCATCTCAAGGATGGCCTATTTTGAACAGGCAGAGGAAACGTCGAGACTCATTCATTCTGTATCCACGCTGCTCCGATACAGTCTAAACGATATCAATCAATCTGTTCTCTTGCGTGAAGAAGTAAAGGTAGTCATTGAGTATTTTCATATTCAGCAGACAAGGTTTTCCGACAGGATCGCCTTTCACACTGACATTGATGAAGGGTGTACGAACATCTTAGTTCCGAGGCTGATTCTTCAACCCATTGTTGAAAATGCGTTTATCCATGGGGTTGAGAGCATGGAGGAAGGGGGAGAGATCTGCTTGTCCATTTATGATGAAGGAGAAACAATCATAGCAGAAGTAAAAGATAATGGAGCAGGAATGCCAGCCGGTGCATTAAAGAAACAGACAGGAACGATTCATGTGGGCCATTCAACCGGCATTGGTCTGGAAAATGTGATGAGACGAATGGCGCTTTTCTATCAAGCCGATCAACTTGTAAAGATCCATTCCAGCCCCGGGTCTGGTACCTCGGTTAAACTTCTATTTCCCAAGAAGGACGGTGCTTCTATTGAAAGTAATCATAGCAGATGATGAAAGCCTGGAACGGAAAGCATTACGAAGGATAATCGAAGATCACTTTCCCGATATCACGATTGCAGGGGAAGCTTCCAATGGAAGAATAGCTGTTGAATTGGCCAGAAAACACAAACCTGATTTTATGCTGATGGATATTAAAATGCCCGGCTTGAACGGAATCGAAGCCATTCAATCCATCAAAAGACAGCATCCAGCGATGCAATTTATCATGGTAACGGCCTATGAATCTTTTCAATATGCAAAAGAAGCGATGAAGGAGGGGGTAAGAGAGTACCTGCTAAAGCCCAGCACTGCAAAAGAAACGGTCCAAGCGATTCAAAGAGTTTGCCAGTCCATTTCTGAAGAGCGGGATAAACAAAACCGCTATTCTGCTACAACAGAGATTGTTTTAGAAAATATTCTATTAAAGATTCTGCAGTATGAGCATAACGATACGGTTCTTGAACCTTTGGCTGTCTTATTTCCAAATATGAAGAATTCCTTTATTTCTGTCGTGGAATGTGAGGAGAGCCTGCCATCAGAGCAAGTGATTTCTCTGCTTCATAAAAGATCTCCATTTCCGTTTATTTCCCTGCCATATGGAAATCAGCTTGTATTGCTTTTTATGAGCCACGTGAGTAACCCTATCAACAATTCTTTGGAACTGGCAAAGAGAATTCAAGCGGAAGTATTTGAAAAATTATGGATGGGGGTGGGGAAGCCTTATACGGATTTGAAGGAGATTCGGCACTCTTATGAGGAAGCGGCTAAGACTGTTTATTTTCTAAAAAAGCAGAACAACGGGCGCTTTGCTCATATTTCCCAGGTTAACCCTTCAAAAGATACCGGTCTCACTGAAATCGTTGAGGCAATCTGCAATAACGATCCAAATGGAGCGAATAGCATGCTGGGTGGAAAAATATCATCTTCACAATCATTGGATTTATATATTTTACTGAGGGAAAGATTGGCTCAGGAAGAAATCGATGTCAGTGATTTTTCCTACCCTGAAAATAGAAACGGGTGGATGGAGCTGATCTGGAACGCATGCAGAAAATGGAGTGACAACAAAGAGGCAAAGGATCCGGTGAAGCTGGCAAAGAAATTTATCGATGATCACTACCACGAGGCCATATCTTTAGAGCAGGTAGCTGCAATGGCTGGATTGAGCCCGACCTATTTTACAAAATTGTTTAAAGAAGAAACCGACATGACGTTCATAGAATTTCTTACCGAGATCCGCCTTCGAAAAGCGCTGAAACTGCTGAATCAAAATCAATACAGCCTTAAGCAGATCAGTTACATGGTCGGCTATAAAGATCCGAACTATTTCAGCCGTGTATTCAAGAAGCAATACCTTCTTTCCCCTAAGCAATATGTCCGGCAAAAAGCAGATGTGGGAAAATCATAAAAAAGTGAAGATAAAGATAAAAAAGTACAGAAAATTGGCGAACAAGAACCCGCTGATCCTTTTTATACTAATAATGTAAGCGGTATCAACGCAAATGAAGGGGGAGGTTCACTTGAAAAAGAAAGTATGGATTTATGCTGTACTGGCTCTCAGTCTGATCCTGTCAGCCTGCAGCCAATCAAGCTCTGGCCAGCCAGACGAAAAGAAAAATTCAGGCAAGCTGGAGATTTTCAGCTGGTGGACAGGAGCCGGTGAAGAGGACGGATTAAAAGCTCTTATTAAGCTGTTTGAAGAAAAAAATCCTGATATCCCTATCGAGAATGCGGCTGTCGCCGGTGGAGCAGGAACGAACGCTAAAGCCGTACTGGCAAGCCGAATGCAAGGGAATGATCCTCCTGCTACTTTCCAGGTGCATGGCGGTTCTGAACTGAACGACGGATGGGTTGCAGCAGGCAAGATGGAGCCTTTGAATGATCTGTATGACAAAGAAGGATGGAATGACAAGTTTCCTAAACAGCTGATCGACATGGTCAGCAAGGACGGAAAAATCTACTCTGTACCTGTAGACATCCACCGCGGAAACGTTCTATGGTACAACAAGAAAATCTTCGCTGATAACAATCTTCAGGCTCCAAAAACGTTTGATGAGTTTTTCAAGGTGGCTGACCAATTAAAGAAAAAAGGTATCACACCTCTTGCTCTAGGGGATAAAGAGCCGTGGACAGCGACTATGATTTATGAAAACATCCTTCTTGGAACGCTGGGAAATGAGGATTATCAGAAATTATGGAAAGGCGAAATGAAGTTTGACGACCCTAAAGTGAAGAAGGCGGCTGAAACGTTCAAAAAGATGCTTTCTTACATTAATTCTGATCACAGTTCAAGAAACTGGCAGGATGCTTCTCAAATGGTCGCCAAAGGTGATGCAGCGATGAACATTATGGGAGACTGGGCTAAAGGCTATTTTGTGAATGATCTTAAGCTAAAAGTGAACGAAGACTTCGGGTGGGTTCCGACACCTGGAACAGACAATCAGTTTATGATCATCACCGATACGTTCGGGCTGCCTAAAGGTGTCAAGAATGCTAAGGATGTTAAACAGTTCCTGTCTGTTTTGGGGTCAGTTGAAGGCCAGGATGCTTTTAATCCATTAAAAGGTTCTATTCCTGCAAGAACAGACGCAGATGTTTCCAAGTATGATGAATACGGAAACCAGACCATTAAAGAGTTTAAAGCCGCCAAGCTGGCTGCCAGCCTGGCACATGGTTCAGCCGCTCCTGAAGGATTTGTCACAAAAGCGAACCAGGCGGTCAATATTTTTGTCACACAAAAGAACGTCAACCAGCTGATCGATTCGTTCAAGCAAGCGAGCAGCGAACTTAAAAAGTAAGGATGAGAGAAAAGAGGAGGAGGACATCCCTTCCTCTTTTCTTAATATCAACTAAAAATTAAGGAGGAACGGTTGGATGGAACCCAAAATATTGCCTTCTCTTCAATCAGGCTCTTCATTAGCCGTTTCAGCAAAGAAACGGAAAAGAAGAAATGCAGATCAGCTAATGTCTATTGTTTTTATTCTCCCTTCCATTTTAGCGATAGGAGTGTTTGTCTACGGATTCATCGCATGGTCAGGCTATGTTTCATTGACCAACTGGAACTCTCTTGTTCCAGATTTATCGTTTGCAGGCTTTAAGAACTACCTCTTCCTATTTAAAGACTTTCGGTTTCAGGCCGATTTGAGGAATACGCTGTTCTTTACGGTATTTTTTATCCTTGCTGTTCTCGTCATGGGATTGATGCTTGCTGTATTCCTTGATCAAAAGATTCGCGGGGAAGGACTCTTCCGAAATATTTTCTTTTTTCCGATGGCCTTATCTTTTGTCGTCACTGGCGTCATCTGGCAGTGGCTGCTCAATCCGGCCACAGGAGTCAACCTCTTTTTGAAGAAATTAGGTCTCGATTCCCTCTGGTACACTTCGGTAAAAATTATTCCTGGAGTCGAATGGGGGAAAATTCAGTTTGGTGTACCTGTTGCGGTTATCGCAGTCGTCATTGCCGCAGCATGGCAGATGACCGGGTTTTCAGTGGCTATGTATTTAGCAGGTTTGAGAGCCATCCCTGAAGAAATCAGAGAAGCGGCACGGATGGACGGCGCCTCCGAACTCCAGATCTATCGTAAAATCATTTTTCCCATTGTTGCACCGATCACTGTAAGTGTAATCATCATTATGGCGCATATTTCGCTGAAGATCTTTGATCTGATTTACGCCATGACAGGGCCTGGAGCCAATTTTGTGACAGATGTTCCTGGTGTCTATATGTTTGAGACCACTTTCAGGGGCAATTATTATGCAAATGGTGCGGCCATTTCCATCATCATGCTTGTAACCGTCGCCGTCTTTATCGTGCCTTACCTTATTTCAAGCAGAAAGGGTGAATCATAATGGCAGTACGTTCTGTTTACCGGTCGCTGCTTTACGCTTTGCTGATCATCTTAAGTCTTTTCTATCTTATGCCCGTTTATGTCATGCTCATTACGAGCCTGAAGCCGCTTGACCAGATTACGTTGTCCCAAATGTGGGAACTGCCGCATTCACTTGACTTCAGCAGCTATCAGCAGGCGTTTGAAAGACTTTCCCCCAATTTTATGAATAGTATTTCCCTGGTCGTTCCGGCCACTCTTTTGTCCGCACTATTAGGCTCGTTAAATGGCTACGTGCTTTCTAAGTGGAAGTTTAAAGGAGCTGACTGGATCTTCACTGCCATTTTATTCGGGATGTTTATTCCTTATCAGAGCATATTGATACCTCTCATTCAATTTTTGCGTGAGGTGGGTCTTTATAACACCATCCCTGGTCTGATCTTTGTTCATGTCGTATACGGCATCCCGATTACAACACTTATGTTCCGAAATTTTTACGCCAGCATACCGGAGGAGATGATCGAATCCGCTAAGATTGACGGAGCTGGCATTTTTAAAATTTATCAGCACATCATTGCGCCCCTCTCCATTACTGGGTTTGTTGTAGTAGGGATCTGGCAGTTCACCAATATATGGAACGAGTTCCTGTTTGCGGTCACCATTACAACTTCCTCGCAGCAGCCCATCATGGTCGCCCTTCAAAATCTATCAGGGAGCCAGATTGTACAGTGGAATGTGCAGATGGCCGGCGCATTATTGGCAGCGCTGCCAACGCTTCTTGTCTATATTTTTCTTGGAAAGTTTTTTGTCAAAGGCCTCTTGGCAGGTTCAGTAAAAGGATAATATAAAGCAGACAGTCTGATTCTTGCAGAGCAGGCTGTTTTTTGATATGCGTAAAATTTTTATGCGATTCCGACTTTTCTGTATACTAAAGGCAGACACACTAAAGGAGGATATCATGGATCAGAAAATATCGGACGAACGTATTCACCAAACGTTTAGGAAAGAAATTTTTGAGATCTTCGAAAATGAACCATACGCGAAGTTTTTAGGCATCAAGTTAACTGACATTGGAGAAGGAACAGCAGCTGCTGAGGTACAGGTTCAGCCTCACATGCTAAATTCCCACGGCACGGCTCATGGAGCTGTCATTTTTGCATTGGCTGATTTCGTGTTCGCTGCTGCCTGTAATTCATATGGCAAAACATCAGTCGGACTTTCTACCACGGTAAATTTTATGGCGGCAGGAAAAGCCGGCAGTAAATTAAAAGCCGTTGCGTTGGAAGAAAAGAAAAATAACAGAACGTCCTGGTATAACATCAAGGTGGAAAGTGAAGGTGAGCTCATCGCTGCAATGGAAGCACTAGCCTACAGGAAAAGCAGATATTTTGTCCCTGTGGAAAAAATGGACAAGCCTATACCCGAGTCCTTTTAAAAACGTTATTTTTCTTTACAGGAAGGGAATGTACCATCGAAAGGTCATGAGGAGGTATAGGAATGAAAATGGATACCACAAAAACGAACAACATGCTTGAGAGCTATCGAACGGTTCGAGCTTTCAGTGAACAGCTGGTACAGCCGCTCAATCTGGAGGATTTTATCATTCAATCGATGGAAGATGCGAGTCCCCCTAAATGGCATCTGGCTCATACCACCTGGTTTTATGAAAAATTTATTTTAAAGGAATTCGGTGATGATTATAAGGGGTTTAATGATCAGTTTGATTATTTATTTAATTCTTACTATGAAACAATTGGCCCGTTTCATCCAAGAATTCAACGAGGGCTGATCACCCGCCCCTCCGTTGAAGAGGTCCTTGAATATCGCCGGCATGTAGATTTACATATGGCCGATCTTCTTGCATCCAGCGTATTCGAAGATAAGAAAGAAGAGCTGGTCAGCGTTCTGGAAATAGGTTTACATCATGAGCAGCAGCATCAGGAACTCCTGTTGACAGATATTAAGCATAATTTTTCTCAAAACCCATTTCTGCCGTCTTATCGAGAACCGTTGACGAAAAATATACCTGCACCTCGAACTACTTCTTTTGTTCCTGTAGAAGGCGGGCTCATAGAGATTGGACACAGTGGTGAAGTGTTTTGCTTTGACAATGAGACACCACTTCATAAAGTGTGGCTGGAGCCTTATAAACTCTGTTCACATCTTGTGACCAACAAAGAATATTTGGAGTTCATGAATGATGGAGGCTACAAAAAACCGCAATACTGGCTGTCGGATGGATGGAATACAGTATGTAAATACCAATGGGAGTCCCCGTTATATTGGTTTAAACGGGATGAGGAATGGCATGTTTACACACTTGGAGGGGAGAAGATGCTTGACCTGCAGGAACCTGTATGCCATGTCAGCTATTTTGAAGCTGATGCTTATGCCAGGTGGGCAGGGAAACGCCTTCCTACCGAACAGGAATGGGAACATGCCCTAGCGGGCCAAGAAACAAACGGCAACTTTGCGGACAATGGAAATTATCATCCGGTACCTTTCGGATTAAAGGAAACAGGTCCTTTTTATCAAGCATTCGGGGATGTGTGGGAGTGGACAAAAAGCCCGTACGTTTCTTATCCGGGGAACAAACCGTATGATGGAGCCCTTGGAGAATACAACGCTAAATTTATGTGTAACCAAATGGTGTTAAGAGGGGGATCCTGTGCTACATCTTCCTCTCATTTTCGGCTATCCTACCGAAATTTCTTTCAGCCGGAGAAAAGGTGGCAGTTCAGCGGTATCCGTCTGGCTGAAGATGTTAAGAAGTAATTTTTCAAGATGTCCTCCTCCAAACATTGATGTTGACTCCTATGCTTTGCCTTAAATCAGGTTAAACTAATGATCATGTGAAGAGAAATCGCTAATCAAGTTTCAACATGGTTTGTGCAGTGAAAAAAATGGAACAACAAAATCTTTTGGAAAAGATCGGGGGATACTATGGCAGACATATATGACTGCATTATTATTGGAGGCGGGATCGCAGGTTTACAAGCTGGGATTCAGCTCGGCCGGTATAAACACAAAACGCTCGTTCTTGATTCCAACAACGGAAGATCCAATTTGTGCAAAAGTTATCGGAACATTTTGGGTTGGCCAGAAGGAGTCAGCGGAGAAACGTTAAGGCGGAACGGAAGAGTGCAGGCTGAACGAGTAGGTGTTGCATTCAAGGTGCAAAAGGCTTTGTCGATGGATAAGAATGCCGGTGTTTTGGTGATTACAACCGATCAAGAGGAACGACTGAAAGCAAAAACTGTACTGATTGCGACCGGTGTTATGGACAGGCTACCCGCAGATATCGCAAATTTAAAAAATTGTCTTGGGGAAACGATGTTTATCTGTCCGGATTGTGACGGTTATGAGGTTGAAGATAAAAAGGTGATTGTGATTGGTTCAGGTCAGGCAGGAGCCGGAATGGCGATCACCCTGAATTACTGGACAAAAGACATCATATTTATAAATCATGAACAGAAAGAGTTGGACAAATCAACACTGCAGGAACTTAAGGAATTGGGAATTAATCATATACCCAAACGCATCAGGGAAATTATAGTGGAGGACGAATCCATATTCAAAGGCGTACGGTTGCAAGGTGGAGAAACAATAGTGGGCGAACGTGGTTTTGTCGCCTTCGGAGGGAACAGAGTACATTCTGAACTCGCAGAAAGGCTCGGGGTACAGTTGGAGAAGAAACATATCGTTGTTAATGCAAGAACGAAAGAAACCAATATTGAAAATGTGTGGGCTGCCGGTGATGTTGTCGCCCATTCCGAACAGGTCACCATCGCCATGGGAGATGGTGTCCAGGCTGCGATTTGGATTCATAAAAGACTTCGTTCTTTAGCGCAACAATAAAGGGGGAACTCAGTAGGGATGAAAGCATTTGATGAAAAAATTGACCGGATGAACACTCACTCTGTGAAGTGGGATCACGCGGCAGAGATATTTGGTAAAGAAGATCTTTTGCCCATGTGGGTCGCGGACATGGACTTTAAAGCGCCTCAGCCGGTCATTGATGCCATGAAAAAAAGAATCGATCACGGGATTTTTGGCTATTCCATGGCTACACAAGAGACAAAGCAAATTGTCATGGATTGGTTGAGGAGAAGGCATAACTGGGATATCCAAAGCGATTGGATCGTTTTTACACCAGGAGTCGTTCCTGCTCTTTCCGCAGCGATCCACACCTATACTGAGGTAAATGATGGAGTACTGATTCAAAGTCCGGTATATTATCCCTTTGGTGACATGGTGAAAAAGAACAATAGAAAATTATTCAACAATTCTTTGCGGTATAATGGAAGCACATATGAAATGGATTTTGAAGATCTTGAGCGTAAATTTCAAAAGAATTCCATTAAACTGATGCTGCTATGCAACCCGCATAATCCTGTGGGCAGGGTCTGGACAAAAGAGGAGCTGGAAAAATTAGAGAAGCTTTGTATTCAATACGATGTATTGGTGTTCTCTGATGATATACACTTTGATCTCATTTATAAGAAGTATAAACATACGATTTTTTCTGCTTTATCACCAGAGATTCAGGACAAAACGATTACCGGCATTGCGCCGAGCAAAACGTTTAACCTTGCAGGACTCCAATTTTCGACCATCATTATTCCAAATAAAAAGCTAAGAACTCGATTTAATGAATACTTAGCAACGATCGGATTTTTTTCCCCGGGCTCATTAGGGATCATCGCCGCGGAAGCCGCCTATCAGCATGGTGAGGAATGGCTGGAAGGGTTAATGGAATATTTAGAGAGCAACCTTGACTATTTGAAAAATTTCGTAAAAGTGAAGCTCCCGGAAATCAAGATCATTGAGCCTGAAGGAACATATTTAGTTTGGCTTGATTTCACTCATTTGAAAATGGATCATAAAAAGCTGGAAAGCTTTATGCAAAATGAAGCAAGGCTGGCATTCGATGAAGGTTATATCTTTGGTAAAGAAGGAGAGGGCTTTGAACGGATCAATATCGCCTGTCCGCTGGAGACATTAAAAGAAGGCTTGACTAGGCTGGAGCAAGCGATCAAAAAACAAAATGTGATGTGATGATTCCCTGAACTTGGTTCAGGGTTTTTTTATATTGGCAAAATTTACAGCGTCATTTGGGTTGAAAAACATTGTAATTCTTAGTAAAATGGCAAACTGTGTGAAGAGGATCGGCCGAGGAGAAAGGAGGGTCATGATGCAGAACGTAATGGAAAGAAAATCTCTTTCAGCTGATAAAGGACGAAACAGCTTAGAATTTCAAGTGCTTCGAATGCAAAACGATTTAAAACAGATCGCCAAAAAGTGGGATATCCTTGGTGTCGAACAGACAAAAGATGAACATTTGACCATTGTTTACAAATTAGAAAACAAGCACCAATGTAAAATCATGCTGAATGACTGCTCCACTTCATTTCAAGGGATTTGGGATTTTTCCATCGATGCTATATATGAAGACAGTGACAGTATTTTTATCGGAGACATACGGGGCCCAGCCAATAGGGGCTACGGTTCAATATGTATTCAATATTTACAAGAATTAGCAAAGGACCAGAACATCCCCTATATTAGAGGTGACATCGCACCTAGAGACTGGGATCATGTAAACCGGTTGGTTCATTTTTACGAAAAGCACCATTTTTCTGTTCATTTGGATGAAGAAAGCAAATCCGGAAAGATCGTCTGGAATGGCTAAAAGCCCTACCATAGGACCATTTTTCTTTATATCCCTTTGTCATACGTTTATAAAGCTTGTGCCCGGGTAAGTAAAGACCCAAAAGCTTTTATAAGGAGGCGTCTTAATGGGTAAGGATGTCCTTGGTGTATATCACTATGATGAAGAAGCGGTAAATGCCGTAGAGCAATTAAAGTCGGATGGTTATGATATCGATGAGATCTCTTTTGTCATCAATCATGAAGGTTTCAAACGTAAGCTTGAAACCAAAACCGGAGCTGCTGTTGATATTGTTAATCAAGAAGAAACGTTTTTGAAAAAAATAAAAAATTTATTTTCCAATGACTCGTATACCAATAATTTTGAGAACAAATTGGCAGGCTTAGGTTTGCCAGAGAACAAAGCCATGACTTATGCACCAGAACTGGAAGCAGGCAAGATTTTAATCCTTGTGGGCACAAATTATCAATACGAAGATAAAAGGTAATGACTCATCGTAAAAACGAATCCAGTTCCGTCCAACAGGGGCTGGTTTTTATTATAATTGTTAAATATTTTAAAATGCGTTATATGTACAAATATAAATTTATTAATACAACATTTTACACGTTGATTAGCGAGGATGAATTTTGATTCCTCGCTCTTTTGCTATACAAGGTGTGAAGAATAGGTTTCCTTTGTGAGGATCTAGGAGGTGCAAGATGATGAACGAACGTGCATGAAATGTGGACCTAGAATATGAACCTCAAAAAAATACAATGGTGCTCCATTAAAACTATAGGAGGTTTTTCAAATGAGTATCCCCATTCTAAAGATCAACGAGTCTTTGCTCGTATTCATTCAGGAAGTATTGGACGACCAGTCCGCATTACAGCTACAGGAAGATCTTTTAAACAAAATTCAATCCGTTAATGCGACAGGGATTGTGGTCGATATGTCATTAGTGGAGCTCGTCGATTCGTTTATAGCTAAAATTCTAGTTGATATCGTTAATATGTCTGATTTGATGGGAGCCAAGGTCATTTTAACGGGAGTACAGCCACCTGTAGCCATTACGCTGAACGAGACGGGAATCTCCTTGAAAAACATCTCGACCGCTCTCGATGTGGAACAAGGTATAGAATCATTAAAAGCACCGACCGGAAGTTTGGAAAATTAACATGAAAGCATGCGGACTCAATCCGGTCCAGCATGCTTATTTTGTTGCGAGTATAAAGATAAACCTATAAATTATCGACAATCTTTTGTTTTATTTCCTCCTTAGTGTGAAATTTATTATTTTTTGTTAAGAATTTTGAATTCTTTTTTGTTTTTTGTAGATTTAGATAGAATAAAAGAGAAAATTTAACAGTTGGAATACGTTTGCGAATGTCAAGCGGTGGTAATATATAGATACACTAAACAATAATGGTCCTTTAATAGATGCAATGCATTTCAATTTACTGGAAAGAGGAGGTAAAGGCATGAAGTACAAAGTAAAAGATTGGCTCAGACTGACTCCCCGTGAGAGATACTTGCTTTTGTACGCTGTTGCCCTGCTTCAAAAAGAACAGAGAGCAAGTTAAAAAAAGCTGCATACAAGGCAGCTTTTTCATTGATATTGTTCTAACTTTGAAAAGAAATGAATGACAAAATCGTAAAACACGTTTTCTGCAGGTGCCAGCTCCCGCTTCTTAGGGGTAATCAGACCTACTGTGCGCTGGACGATCGGAAAGTCTATCGGTTTTCTTACGGTATACCGGGGAGTGGTTTCATAGAATGAGCTATCGGGTAATAAAGTTACACCCATCCCTGCCGTAACCAATCCTTTGATGGCATCTAAATCTTCTCCTTCCGAGGAGACTAGCGGCGAAAAGCCAGCTTCTTTACAGGCATTGATCACTACTTCCTGCAGTACATAACCTTCAGGGAACAGGACAAATCGATCATTTCTTAAATCGCTTAACACCAAACTCCCTTTCTCTGCCTGTGGATGATTGGCGGGTAACAGCGCCGATATTCTTTCCGTGAAGAGGATATGGCCTTCTACTTCTGATTGATTGACTGGAACAGGCCCTAAAAATGCGAGATCGATATCGCCGGTCTTCACAGCTTCGATTAAAAAATGATAAGATCCTTGCCTGAGGTGAAAGGCGATGTTAGGATGTTCTTCTTTAAACGCTGACACGATGGTCGGAAGAAGATGGCTGGCGAGGCTCGTCGGAAAACCGATTTTGATGGTACCGCGTTCCGGGTCCAAATATTCATCTATTTGTTTTTTGGCAAAATCTATTGCTTTTAATGCGGATGATGCATGGGTCAAAAATAGTTTTCCGACAGGAGTCAGCTTTACGTTTCTTCCTTCTCTTTCAAACAATTCCACATTTAGCTCTGCCTCCAGGTTGGCGATCTGCCTGCTGACTGCAGATTGTGCGACATGCAGATGCTGCGCCGCCTCGGACACGTGTTCCCGCTCTGCAACCTCGATAAAATATTGCAATTGACGTATCTCCACGGTGAATCCCTCCAATAATTATCTCAAAAATAGATTAATCTTATCTAAATTATATATTGTTTGGATGAATTATAAAACCTACACTATAAAAAAGACATTTGAAACGGGGGAGCGAACAATGACATTCAATCAATTACCAAAACCACAGGGCCTCTACCGTCCCGAATTTGAACATGATGCATGCGGTATTGGCTTATACGCCCATATAAAAGGATTAGCTACCCATGATATTGTAAAAAAAGGTCTACGCATGCTTTGCCAATTGGATCACCGGGGAGGACAGGGAAGCGACCCGCTTACCGGGGATGGTGCTGGACTAATGGTGCAGCTTCCTCACGAGTTCTTTAAAAAAGCATGCCCTCAATTCGATCTGCCTGCCAAAGGAAGATACGGGGTCGGCATGATGTTTCTTCCTAAAGACGAAAACGAACAGCAATCCGTGAAAAATAAACTAAATCATTTCATTGAACAGGAAGGCCAAGGCCTCATTGGATGGAGAAGTGTACCTGTAATTGACGGAAAAATCGGAACACTCGCGCAAGAAAGCTGCCCTTCCATCCATCAAGTATTCATTAAAGCTTCTGATTCTATTGAGAATGAACTGGCGTTTGAGCGCAAATTGTATATCATCCGGAAACTAGCGGAGAAGTGGGGAAAAGAAAATCAGATCGACTTTTATTTCTCCAGTCTTTCTTCATCTACCATCGTATATAAAGGGCTATTGACGCCTGAGCAAGTCGATGCTTTTTATGTTGACCTGAATGATGTTTCTTTTGTTTCGGCATTTGCTTTAGTGCATTCCCGTTTTAGCACAAATACATTTCCGAGCTGGGAAAGGGCTCATCCAAACCGATACCTCATCCATAATGGCGAGATTAATACGCTGAGAGGAAATATTAATTGGATGAAAGCGCGTGAACAGCAATTTGCTTCAGAGGCATTCGGAGACGACTTGGATAAACTTCTTCCTATTCTGGATACTGAGGGCAGTGATTCGGCTGTTCTCGATAACGCACTTGAATTTTTTGTACTGGCAGGAAGGGAGCTGGCACATGCAGCGATGATGCTGATTCCGGAACCCTGGTCAGAGAATCCCCATATGACAGAAGAGAAAAGAGCATTTTATGAATATCATAGCTGTCTCATGGAGCCATGGGATGGCCCAACAGCCATTTCCTTCACCAACGGCCGTCAAATCGGCGCCATCCTTGACCGAAATGGCTTGCGGCCCGCACGGTATTATGTAACGAAGGATGACTATATTATTTTCTCATCAGAGGTTGGGGTCATTGATGTGGAGCCTGAGAACATTCTTTACAAGGATCGTTTAAGCCCCGGGAAAATGCTCCTGATCGATTTAGAAAAGGGGAGAATCATTTCCGATAAAAAAATTAAAACTGAGCTTTCACATGCCAAGCCATATCGCTCATGGCTTGATGAAAACCTGATCCATCTGGACAACGGGTCTTATCATGAGAGTGCTGAAAAAGTCGATCAGCTGGTACTACGGCAAAAGGCGTACGGCTATACGCATGAGGATATTCATAAATATTTGCTTCCTATGATCACCGAAGGAAAAGATCCGGTGGGGTCGATGGGAAATGATACACCTTTAGCTGTGCTGTCAGACCGTCCTCAATCACTGTTTAACTATTTTAAGCAGCTGTTCGCGCAGGTAACGAATCCTCCGATCGATTCAATCCGCGAGCAGGTCGTCACCTCAACGATCAGTTATTTAGGCGCAGAGGGGAATCTGCTTGAAGCAAATGCTGAAAACTGCCGGCGCATTCAGCTGGATACACCAATTTTATCAACCGGGAGATTCAACCAATTACAGCAAAATGTTTGGCCTGAGTTTTCTAGCAAGACCTTGCATACTCTTTTTTCTGAAGATTTGGAACGCAGTTTAAATGAACTGTTTAGCGAAGCAGAAAGAGCGATTGAAGAAGGGCACACGCTGCTCATCCTTTCAGACCGTGAAATGAATGGTAAAAACATTCCGATGCCAGTTCTTTTATCAACGAGTGCACTCCATCATCACCTCGTTCGCAAAGGTCTTCGGACCAAAGTAAGCCTAATCGCCGATTCAGGGGAAACAAGAGAAGTACATCATTTTGCAGCGCTCATCAGTTATGGAGCAGACGCGGTTCATCCGTATCTTGCATTTGCCACATACCAGCAGGCAATACTGGATGGTCATCTGTCTGTCTCTTATGATCAAGCGGTTAATGGCTATATTAAAGGAGTAACAGACGGTGTTGTTAAGGTCATGTCTAAGATGGGTATCTCGACGATCCAGAGCTATCGTGGAGCTCAAATCTTTGAAGCCGTCGGAATTGGCCAAGGTGTCATTGACCGTTACTTTACAGGAACGGCATCACAGCTTGATGGCATCGATCTTCAAACCATTGCACTTGAAGCTCGGCAGCGGCATTCTGACGCGTTTAAGGAGACGCTTGATGAAACACTTCAATCCGGCAGTGATTTTCAATGGCGCAAGACGGGGGAACATCATGCGTTCAACCCAAAAACGATTCATACTTTGCAATGGGCATGCCGAAAAAATGATTACAGCCTTTTCAAACAGTATTCACAAGCTGCAAATGAAGAACGACTTAACTTTTTAAGAAATTTATTCTCTTTCCCATCTGGGGAGCAAGCAGTGCCAATTGAAGAAGTCGAGTCTGTTGAAAACATTGTCCGCCGGTTTAAAACGGGCGCGATGTCGTTCGGCTCACTTAGCCAAGAAGCACACGAGGCATTGGCTATCGCTATGAACCGTCTAGGAGGCAAAAGCAACAGCGGGGAAGGCGGAGAGGATCCAAAACGCTACAAACTGGATAAGAACGGTGATTCACGGCGAAGTGCGATCAAACAGATCGCCTCAGGAAGATTTGGTGTGAAAAGCCATTACCTTGTTAACGCCGATGAACTGCAGATCAAAATGGCTCAGGGAGCGAAACCGGGTGAAGGCGGACAGCTGCCCGGGAACAAAGTATACCCATGGGTCGCAGATGTTCGAGGATCAACGCCAGGGGTTGGTTTGATTTCGCCGCCTCCGCATCATGATATCTATTCGATTGAAGACTTGGCA
This sequence comes from Fictibacillus sp. NRS-1165, assembly GCF_050468105.1. Taxonomy (NCBI): domain Bacteria; kingdom Bacillati; phylum Bacillota; class Bacilli; order Caryophanales; family Fictibacillaceae; genus Fictibacillus; species Fictibacillus sp. NRS-1165. The sequence goes on along the minus strand of NZ_JBDPNU010000026.1, from coordinate 125,157 downwards.
CAGCTGATTCACGATCTGAAGAATGCCAACCATCATGCGCGAATTTCCGTTAAGCTCGTTGCGAAAGCAGGGGTAGGAACGATTGCAGCCGGTGTCGCTAAAGGTGCTGCCGATGTCATAGTGATCAGCGGCTATGATGGAGGAACTGGAGCTTCACCAAAAACAAGCATCAAGCATACTGGGCTTCCATGGGAGCTTGGTTTGGCAGAAGCCCATCAGACGTTAATGCTGAATGGTTTGCGTGACCGGGTGGTACTTGAAACTGACGGCAAACTGATGACAGGGAAGGATGTGGTTCTGGCTGCTTTATTGGGAGCCGAAGAATACGGTTTTGCCACAGCTCCTCTTGTCGTTCTCGGTTGTGTTATGATGCGTGCCTGCCACCTGGATACATGTCCTGTCGGTGTAGCGACTCAAAATCCGGAGCTTCGAAAAAAATTCATGGGTGATCCTGATCATGTTGTCAATTACATGCGCTTTGTAGCTCAGGAAGTTCGTGAGATCATGGCTGAACTTGGTTTCAGGACGATGGATGAAATGATTGGACACAGTGAAATCCTTAAAGTTTCAGAACGGACGAAGAACCATTGGAAAGCGAAACAATTGAACTTAGCCAATCTGACCCATACAGTCGAGGGTTCTGTCAGAACGTTCCAGACCCCGCAAAATCATAAGATCGGTGAATCCTTGGATATGAGAGAAATAGTTCCGGCCATTTCTCAGGCATTGGAGAATCAGGAGCAAGTAAATCTCTCCTTTACCTTAAATAATACAAACCGTGTAGCAGGTACCATTTCAGGAAGTGAAATCTCCAAGATATATGGAGAGAAGGGGCTTCCTGAAGATACCATTAATCTGCAGTTTACCGGTTCAGCGGGCCAATCCTTCGGTGCCTTTATTCCAAGAGGAATGTCTCTCTACCTAACAGGAGATGCAAATGATTATGTAGGAAAAGGACTTTCAGGAGGTAAAATTACAGTTTCGGCGCCAAAGGAATCTGATTTTCTATCGGACACGAATGTCATCGCCGGTAATGTTGCCTTTTATGGCGCAACTAGCGGTGAAGCCTATATTAACGGAGCAGCCGGAGAGCGGTTTGCTGTCCGCAACAGCGGGGCAGATATTGTTGTTGAGGGCATCGGTGATCATGGGTGCGAATATATGACAGGAGGCCGAGTCGTAATTCTGGGGGAAACCGGAAAGAACTTCGCTGCTGGCATGTCGGGAGGAACTGCCTACGTTCTAGCCGGTGAGATAGAACACTTCCTTTCCCTTTGCAACAAGGACAGTGTTGAACTTGAAAGTTTGCAGGATGATCATGAGGAAAAAGAACTCCAAAAGATGATTTTGAATCATTATCATTATACACTCAGCTCAAAAGCGGCTTTAATCCTTAGCAACTGGTCGGAATACAGGCTTCAATTTGTAAAAGTAATCCCTAAAGATTATAAAGAGATGATCGATCGGATCGACGAGCAAAAAGAGGCAGGTTTAAAGCATGATGAGGCCGTCATGACTGCGTTTTTAGAAAAAACATCTGTAAAAAAAAGTACCCCGCGCAAAAAGAAGACTCAGTTAATTCATAATTAGGAAGGGGAGAGGACCAATGGGAAAAACAACAGGATTTATGGAATACTCGAGAGAAGAAGCTAAAGAACGGAATCCTCTCACACGGTTAAAAGATTGGAAAGAACACACGGAACCCATGAGTGAGGAGACTCTTCACCGCCAAAGTGCAAGGTGCATGGATTGCGCAACACCGTTTTGCCATATTGGGATGGAGATCGGAGGGATGACCTCCGGTTGTCCCATTCATAACCTTATTCCGGAATGGAACGACCTGGTTTTCCGGGGCAGATGGAGAGAAGCTCTTGACCGGCTGCTAAAAACAAACAATTTCCCCGAATTTACCGGAAGAGTCTGTCCTGCGCCTTGCGAGGGATCATGTACAGTGGAGATTTCGTCACCTGCCGTTACCATTAAGAACATCGAGCAGGCCATCATAGATAAAGGATTTGAGAACGGCTGGATCACACCACGGATCCCCGGCAAACGAACCGGCAAAAAGATTGCTGTTGTAGGCTCTGGCCCAGCAGGCTTGGCAGCCGCAGATCAGCTGAACCAAGCCGGGCATTCTGTCACAATTTATGAAAGAGCAGAACGCGCTGGAGGATTGCTGACGTATGGCATTCCAAATATGAAGCTTGAAAAAGAGATCGTAGAACGCCGAATTCAATTACTCTCTCAAGAAGGAATTGACTTTGTGCTGAATACGGAGATTGGAAAAGACATCACTTCCGAAGAACTTAAAGATCAGTATGATGCTGTTATCCTTTGTGTCGGTGCTCAAAAACAACGGGATCTGGATCTCGAAGGCCGCGAAGCGATTGGTGTCCACTTCGCTATGGACTATCTTACAAAATCAACACAGCGTCTCCTGAATCAGCATCCGTCCGATGAAGAATTTATTGATGCAAGAGACAAGGATGTAATCGTAATTGGAGGAGGCGACACAGGTGCAGACTGTGTTGCAACAGCTCTCAGGCAAGAATGCAGAAGCATCGTACAGTTCGGAAAGTATCCTAAACTACCCGAAGCCAGAACACCTGATAACATGTGGCCGGAACTCCCTAACGTTTTTACAATGGATTATGCATATGAAGAAGCACAGGCAAAATTCGGTGAAGATCCACGGCAATATACGGTTCAAACGAAAAAAATCGTGGCAGATGAGGAAGGGAATTTAAAAGAGCTTCATACGGTTCAAATGCAATATTCAGTGAATGCACAAGGAAAACCCGAACTGAAAGAAATTCCCGGCACTGAAAAAGTATGGCCAGCTCAGCTCGTGTTTATCGCGATTGGTTTCGAAGGACCTGAACAGCCGCTACTTCAGCAATTCGGCGTCAACACCGAAAACCAAAAAATTGCAGCCAAACATGGAGATTATAGAACCAATATTGATGGCGTGTTTGCCGCTGGCGATGCCAGAAGAGGGCAGAGCTTAATTGTTTGGGCGATCCAGGAAGGCAGAGAGGCCGCCCGTGAAGTCGATAAGTATTTAATGGGAAGCACAGTGTTGGTATAATTCATCCAGGCTAAGAGGCCGTCTCCTCATAAGGGAGACGGTTTTTCTCTAACAAATTTGTTGTCAAGAAACTGTTTTATAACAGATAATACCCTGTTCACCTAATCACGGCAAACAGGGTATTAGTTGTTGCTTAAATTATTCATTGACGATCACCTATGCTTCATGTTGTCCCATACATCTTTCACATTCATAAACATATGATTCATGCTGTTCCTCAATCGTTTTTCAGCATTCCCGGCATTGCTTCTTTGGTAAATTACGATAAAATTCCAACGTCAACATTCAGCATTACCTCCTGTTTTTGAATTAAATTTATTGTATTATAACAGATGAAAATAATCAACAACTGTTATAGAATTATTTTAAAACACTACTAAACTCCTATACAAGTTCTGTTTTACCCATACGCGAGTAAATGCTAAAATAAAAAGCGAAAAAGGAAAGACTTATTTTGTTGATAAAGGAGAAGGATTATGGAAAAAGTTTTGATTTTTGGACACAAAAACCCGGATACCGATACCATTTGCTCAGCAATCGTCTATGCTGATCTCAAAACGAAGCTGGGATTGAATGCAGAACCTGTGCGTTTAGGAGAAATAAACGGTGAAACACAGTATGCGCTTGAGCATTTTAAAGCGGACAAGCCTCGGCTGGTAGAAACCGTAGCAAATGAAACAAGCCAAGTTATTCTTGTCGACCACAATGAGCGTCAGCAAAGTGCATCTGATATCGATAAAGTCCGCGTGCTTGAAGTCATTGACCATCACCGGATCGCAAACTTTGAAACTAGTGATCCATTGTACTACCGCGCTGAACCTGTAGGCTGTACAGCGACCATCTTAAATAAAATGTACAAAGAGCATGGAATCCCTGTGGAAAAAGACATCGCCGGGCTTATGCTGTCGGCCATTATTTCTGATTCCCTTCTATTTAAATCTCCAACCTGCACAGAGCAAGATATTGCTGCAGCAAAGGAGCTTGCGGAGATCGCTGGCGTAGATGCTGAAAGCTATGGTTTGGAAATGCTAAAGGCTGGTGCAGATTTAAGCGACAAATCAGTAAGCCAGCTTATCACCCTGGATGCCAAGGAATTTCAGATGGGTGACAGCAAAGTCGAAATCGCACAAGTAAATACGGTTGATACAGCTGAAGTATTCGAACGCAAAGCTGAAATTGAAGATGAGATCAGCCAAGTTGTCCGAGAAAAAGGATTGGATCTGTTCTTATTTGTTGTAACTGACATTTTAACGAACGACTCAACTGGACTTGCTATCGGAAGCAAAGCTGGAGCTGTCGAAGAAGCTTATAAGGTTAACCTGCAAGATAATACTGCGGTACTTAAAGGTGTAGTATCCAGAAAGAAACAGATCGTTCCCGTTTTAACGGATGCATTCAGCCGTATCCAATAAAAAGGAAAGAGCCAGCCGTACACATACGTGTAAGGCTGGCTTTTGTTTCATCAATAAAGGGATTGCACGGAGATTGGCGAAGGATTAAAAGGTCTAAATTTACAGCCCAAGAGGCGGGAGGTTTCTCAATGGCAGTTAAAAATTACGGCTTGCTGAAGGGAAAGGTCATAGAGTCCCGAATGGAGAGGGATTTGGATACTCCTCATTATCAGATTCATGTGGTGGACGAAAACAGCGTGCATTATCGGATTGCAGTTAATGTCATGTCCAGCTCAGAAGACTCCGAAGTTTTATACCTGGTTAATGAAAACTTTGCTTCATCCCTTACCGAAAAATTAGCCCAGCTTCCTGAAAGCTATTTAGCTTTGGGGGATGAAAACAGGGAACTAGCTATCGATTACATCAGGGACGGACTCTTTGAACCCTCTTTAATGACACCGCTGCCAAGCGACGCAACAGGACCAGACAACGATTTAAATGATATGCTTGATAAATACGTTCAGAGAGCGATTTCTGAAAAAGCAGTAATCTATGTTTATGGATCCAAATTTGGCCCGGAATCACAGCCTGATAAAGTGTTTGGTTTTCAGCCGACCAATGGGATGCACAATATCCACATGAACCAGGGCAATGAAGACAAGCCAAATGAGAGAGATTGGGCAGATGATAATGGAACATGGCACGACGGTTCATTATTCCTGCAATTCGAGGATCAGTGGACGGCGATCTTTCTTGCCTTCTTATCCCAGTCCTGGTGCACAGATGAACGAGGCTATCCCACCAAAATGTGCAGGCATGATGATAAAATCCAAACGTCTTCGTAATAAAAGAACAGCCGATGGGCTGTTCTTTTATTTATTTTTTTATAAACTCCTGTGTCCAAAAATCCTCATTATCCGTGTAACCGATACCTATATGTGTATAATCTGGATTCAGGATGTTCTTCCGGTGTCCTTCGCTGTTCATCCAGTCATTGACCACTTGTTCAGGGGACTGCTGGCCGACAGCAATATTCTCTCCGGCAGAACTGTACGAAATATCCATTTTCTCCATTTGGTCGAATGGGGACCCATGTGTCGGACTGTTATGGGAGAAGTAATCATTTTTCTCCATATCGTTCGCTTTAACTTGCGCCATGTTGGTTAATGAAGGGTCCCACTCTAAATCGGAAAGCCCATGTTTTCTTCGTTCCTGATTCGTCAGATCTACAACTTTCTGGATCATCTCCTGGCTGTATCCCTGATTTCCAGAAGGAGGGGCCGCCGGAGGCACCGTTCCATTAAGGTTCGGGTTGTTGTCCATCCTCATATCCGGATTGTTGTAGGAAATGTTTTGTCTTTGGGCTTTTTCGTTCTTGTGCCCCGCTTTCGATTGGTAGGGGATGTTTTCTTTTGTCAGGTATCCATTTCCTGTCTTCATTAAATTTTTATTTGCCATTCTTTTATGCGGTTGATCTTGGCCAAGCTCATTCTTCTTCATATTATTGCATCCGCTGCTGAAAACAAGAATAAATAAGACGGCCATCATTATTGGAAATATTTTTTTCACTGAGACTTCTCCTTTTCATCTTTAGTTGCTTTTCTTAAAACGTTTTTAGTATTTCACGAAATAGGAAAGGCATACAAAGTCATGTAATTCTAGCTGCGGGCACTTTTAATGCATAAATTACTTTTTAAAAGTATGATGGATGTGTAAAAGGAAGCAAAAAAGAGCAGGAACATGAACGACAAATACAAAAATTATTATAGGCTTATACGTTTGCAAATGGATTATAAAAAACCGCATCGTTATGGCTTTGCTGTCCCTCCGGAACAAAAGACACCCACTGGTGAACAGCCTGTGCCTCGTGAAGTATCTTCAGCCGGGATCGAAGACATCATCCCGGACTTTGGAGAATCCGCAAGAAGAGCGATTGAAGCAGGGTTCGTGGGAATTGAAATCCATGGAGCAAACGGATATTTAATTCAGCAGTTCTTTACACCGCAATCTAACCAAAGGGAGGACCAATGGGGGGAAGTGTGGAAAAAGGCTGGCTTTCCCGATGGCAGTCATCGATTAAGGAAACTTTAGTTTTAGTGGATGAACTCGTTAAAAGGAAGCTCGATTCATGGATTTCTGGTCTGTGCCACGAAGGGGAGTAGACGATATTTGGCCGCGTATCGAGATCATCCAGGAACGAGCCGGTAAACAGGTTCTGTGATTGGAGTCGGATCCATTTATACAGCAGAGGACGCGTTAAAAGCGATAAAATCGGTTTGCCTTTTATCGCGTTGGGAAGAGAATTGATCATTGATCCTGATTGGGTTCAAAAGATCGAAGAAGGAAGGGCCTCTGAGTCATACCTGATCCTCTCTGGCAGGCCACCATCAATACACCAGGTCGGTTTCCAATAGAAGACGATTAACAAAAAGAAGCCCCGGAAAAATCCGGAGCTTCTTTTTTAATGTGATTCGCTGCTGATTCTAAATCCTATCTTTCCGAATTGTTCCGCATTATTCAACCGTTCAAATGCGCCCTTAAATTGATGCAACTCGAACATTTATCAACGATCGGCCTGATTTGATGTTTTTCAATAAACTGGATCATTTCTGTAAATTCTTCGCTGCTCCCCATGGTACTGCCGAAAAAGCTGTACTGTCCGTAGAAAAACTTCCTTAAATCAAACTCTATCCGGTCACCGGCAGATGCACCGAATGTGACGATAGTGCCTCCTGTACGCAGCTGATCCAATGACTTATTAAAAGTTGCCGCACCTACACTTTCGATGACAAGATCCATCTTTTGGTTGTTTAGCTGAGCGCTCCAGTCGTCATTGCTGTTAATTGCCTGTACCGCCCCTAGCTCTTTTGCTCTTTGTCCTTTTTCTGCCGACCGGGAAGTCACATATACTTCCGCGTTAACTGCTTTTGCAAATTGGAGAAGGAAGGTAGCCACACCGCTGCCTATCCCAGGGATAAGCACCTTTTGATGTTCTTTCAGTCTGCCCCGGGTAAAAAGGGCCCTGTATGCCGTTAAGGCTGCTAAAGACATTACCCCTGCTTCTTCCCAGGATAAATAGGCCGGCTTTGGCACGGCGTTTTCAGCGGGAACGGTAACTTTTTCAGCAAACGTTCCGTGAAAGGGAAGACCGAGTATTTCAAAACCTTCCGGTGGTCCGTCGCTTTTTTCTTTCCAGCCAAGGCCCGGGTTAATGATAACCTCATCACCCACGTTCACATTGTCTACCCCTTCTCCAAGAGCTTCGACAATTCCAGCTCCGTCTGATCCGATGATTAAAGGAGGATCGGTTGGCTGGTGTCTTTCCATCACAAACAGATCGCGGTGATTCAATCCTGAAGTTACTAATTTAATTCTAACTTCTCCAGGTTTTGGTGCGACTTCATCGAATTGAGTATAAACAAGTCCAGTAAGTCCTTTTTGCTCTTTATGTACAAGTGCGTTCATGACAGCCTCCCATTCTGCTTAATGTAGTTCAAGTGTACCAGAGCGATTCTTCATTGTCTTATATGACGTTTTTACATCTAAAAAGGGAGTTGAGGATTAAAATCAGCATGGTTTTCATTTAAGCTTTCCATTTCCTGAAGAGCTCTGGTGGAACAGGGAGAAGTTATTAGGGGATTTTTGAGAAGGTGCGCTATGGATTGAACTGGATGGTGATATTGTAGGTGGAACAAGTAACAGGTCATGGATACATTCGGAATCATAATCCGATCGGCACAACATTATATGTTATTGATATTTGTATCCTGCCTTCCTATCGTAAACTCGGATTGGGAAAATTCCTGATGCTGGTGTACCCCGTGAAAGTAGTGATTAATAATCTGGAGGATGAAGAATCTCTTAATAATGCATATTAATGGTGGAAAAATCCATTTATCACTTGATATTTCCTTTTAATTATATAATAATAGTTACTTACAAAACATAAAGGAGCATATAGAATGAACTTTCATACACGTCCTCATACATTTGTAAATCACGTTCAATTGATCGTTGAGGATCTGGATCGATCACTGTCTTTTTACAAAGACATATTAGGATTTTCAGTACTTAAGGAAGAAGAAGGAGCCGTCTTCTTAACATTGGATGGCCAAAAGTCAATATTGTCGGTGGTACAGCCGGAGAATGCAAAACCGAAACAGCCGCGGACGTCGGGATTGTATCACTTTGCACTGCTCGTCCCAAACCGAAAAGAGCTGGCCAAAGTCCTGCGGCATTTCATTAGTATTGGCTATCCGCTTCAGGGGGCATCAGACCATCTTGTTAGTGAAGCCTTATATTTGGCGGATCCCGATGGGAACGGAATTGAAATATATGCCGACCGTGATGCAGAAGAATGGAAATGGGAGAATGGACAAGTAGTGATGACCACAGAGCCGCTTGATTCTAAAGGGTTGCTGGTTGAGAGCGCAGGATCATCATTTGACGGGCTCCCAAAAGAGACCATCATGGGCCACCTGCATTTGCACGTTTCTAATTTACAGGAAGCGGAAATGTTTTATTGTGAAGGTTTAGGTTTCGAAGTTGTTCTCCGCTACAGCAACCATGCATTATTTATCTCAACCGGCGGGTATCACCACCATCTCGGATTAAACATCTGGAACGGCCAAGGGGCTCCTGCTCCTGATGAACATCATGCCGGACTGAAACAGTTTACAGTGGTATATCCCTCATCAGAAGCAAGAGATGAAGCTTGCGCCCGGCTGAGAAATTTAGGATACGGTGTACAGCAGCTTGATGAATCTCTGTTTGTAAAAGATCCTTCTGGTACGTTAATGGAATTAGCAAGAGGTTAATCAAACACGATAAATTCTTTTGAAGAACTATGATCAGTATGATTCGGCATTGGATTGCTCAAACTATCCATATGTTGAACAACCGGAGAACTGCCATGACTTGTCGTTCGAGTGAAGAGCTTAATCAATTAGTATTAGAAGCCAAGGGCTATACGAAGTTCGGAAAAGTAGCTGATTACATACCCGCATTAAAAAAAGCTGATCCTGATGACTTATCTGTCGCTATCTATCATCCGGATGGCACTTGTTTATCCGCGGGAGATGTAAAATTGAAGATAACGCTTCAAAGCATTTCAAAAGTGCTGGCTCTCGCCCTTGCATTATTGGACTGCGGCGAAGAAGAAGTATTCTGCAAAATTGGGTATGAGCCTACTGGAGATCCCTTCAATTCCATTGTAAAGCTGGAGATCAGCAAACCTGCCAAACCGCTTAATCCCATGATCAATGCAGGAGCACTCGTTGTTACACACATGATCAAAGGCGTTTCTGCCGATGACCGGTTTAATCGTCTTCTTCAATTTGTCAGGAAGCTGGCCGGGAATCCTTTGATCACTTTTTGTGAAGAAGTTGCTGTATCAGAGTTTGAAACTGCTCATTTAAACCGGTCTCTTTGTTATTTTATGAAACAGCATGGCATCATCAATGAAGACGTAGAAGAGCTTATCGATCTCTATACGAAGCAATGCGCCATCGAAATGAATTGCCTCGATTTAGCCAGAATAGGCCTTGTCCTGGCTCTGGACGGCGTTGAACCTTTAACGAATAACCGGTTGATCCCCACACAGATCGCCAGAATCTGCAAGACGTTGATGGTGACTTGCGGCATGTACAATGCTTCGGGTGAATTTGCCGTAAGAGTTGGAATACCTGCAAAAAGCGGTGTTTCGGGTGGGATAATGGGTGCTGTTCCCAACCGTTTCGGCATCGGGATCTTTGGTGCAGCCCTGGATGAGAAAGGAAACAGCATTGCCGGCCTTAAAATTCTGGAAATGCTCTCTAAACGATACGATCTAAGTATGTTTTAAAATCATCTATTTACAGTCTTATTTACAATAGGACTGTTTTTTTATGCCGAATGGAGGGTATCTTAACAATATTTGATGGAGTAAAATTTTCATGACCATACTTTGCTAATAAGGGGAAATCATTCATGAGCGGAACACAAAAGCAGCGTATTCAATTGCACGGTTTTAATAATCTGACCAAGTCATTAAGCTTTAATATGTACGATATCTGTTATACGAAAACAAGGAAAGAGCGGGAAGCCTATATCGCGTATATTGATGAAGAGTACAGCGCGGAGCGATTAACCAGGATTCTTCAGAAAGTGTCGGATACGATTGGCGCGCATGTGCTCAATATCGCCAAACAGGATTATGTTCCCCAAGGTGCCAGTGTTACATTATTAGTTTCTGAAGGCCCTGTTGTGGAAGTGCCGACAGAAAACATAGAAGAGACGCCGGCCGCCATGCCGGAATCTGTGGTTATGCAGCTCGATAAAAGCCATTTGACCGTCCATACGTATCCCGAGTATCATCCGGACGAAGGAATCAGCACCTTCAGAGCGGATATTGATGTTTCAACTTGTGGGGAAATTTCTCCGTTAAAAGCATTAAACCACCTCATTGAGTCATTTGATACAGACATAATGACGGTGGACTATCGGGTGAGAGGGTTCACGAGAGATATTAATGGACAAAAGCTTTTTATTGATCATGATATTTCTTCCATACAAAATTTTATCCGTGAAGATTTTAAAAATGAATTTGATATGATTGACTCCAACATCTATCAGGAAAATATTTTTCATACAAAATGCAAGCTGAAAAAATTTGACCTTAATAATTACTTATTCGGTTATACAAGGGATACTTTGACCGAACAGGAGCAAGCGGACATAACGAAAAGAATTACCGAGGAGATGGAAGAAATATATTTTGGACGAAACATGAATCGATTTCTTAGGTAGCTCGGTTCAAGCAGGATGTGAATGAACCGCCAACAGAAAAAGAGACCCGATAAAGGGTCTCTTTTGTTGAAATCAACACTAACGGGGTTGATTTCCAAGCTGCTGTTCTGCATACGCAACGAGACGTTTAGTCATCTCTCCGCCTACAGATCCATTAGCCCGTGCGGTCGTATCTGCACCAAGCTTCACTCCAAACTCATTGGCGATTTCCTCTTTCATTTGATTTAACGCATTCTCAGAACCAGGTACCAATAGTTTGTTTCTTGCCATGGTACAACACCCCCGCATGGAATTGAGCAGACCTGCTGCTCGTCTATTAAGGTTTCCGAAAATAAAAAAAGGCATTCGTTTTTTGGATGTATGACGGTGTATACTTAATGATAAAAGAGGTACAAGATGGGAAAAGTGGAAGTCGTTCCTTATCAGTAACGTTTGCAGAAAGATGTTTAAATAAAGAAAGTGTTGTCCTAACAAATATTTGGATCATTGCTGCTTGAAGATCCATCATGTTGAGAGCACTGAGAAAGGCCAGCTTAAAGGTTCATGAATGGCTCGCTGAACCTGGAGGTACAATCAATGGCTCCTGGAAAAGAGCAGCGTTATAATGGAGCTATAGCTAAGCATAAGGTAGTTAAAAAGGATGATGCAGGTTGGATATTTTTGAAGCGATTAATACAAGAAGAAGCATAGGTTTGGTAAAGGAAGATCCTGTTCCCGATCATCTGGTGGAAAAAATTTTAGAAGCGGGGACATTTGCTCCAAACCATTACCGTACGAATCCTTGGAGATTTTTCGTGATCAGTGAATCAGGGAGAAACAAGCTTGGAGAGCTGCTGGCAGCGATCACGAAATCCGGAATGAATGAACCATTGTCCGAAGAGGATCAGCAAAAATTGGAGAATGTAAAGAAAAAACCCCTTCGTGCACCCGTCATTATTGCGGTAGGTGTAGAGCCTGGAGTTCTTCAAAAAGTGATTTATAAAGAGGAAACAGCAGCTGTCAGTGCTTCTATCCAAAATATGCTGCTCGCTGCCCATGCACTAGGTCTTGGGGCGGTTTGGCGCACAGGCGCCATTTGTTATGACGACAGAGTAAGGTCTTATTTTCAGCTCTCAGACAAAGGTGAAATGGCTGGTTTCATCTATCTTGGCTATCCAATCAAAGCTCCTTCAGCCATCAAAAGAAAATCCTTTCATGAATTCACCAAGTGGTTAAAATAGCAGATTACAGCACGAAGAGAATCTTACACTTCTCTTCGTTTTTTTATAGTGGAAAACAGGGTAAAGGTAAATTGCAGGAATGGGTTTAACTAATTTGGAAAGGATGAACAATATGCAAAAAAGAAAGCTTGGAAACGAGGGGTTGGAAGTGTCTTCCCTTGGATTGGGCTGCATGGGCATGTCAGACTTTTATAGCGGACAAGATGATCATGAGTCACTTAAAACCATTCACCATGCCCTTGAATTAGGAGTAAACTTTCTGGATACGGCTGACATGTATGGCGTAGGCAGGAATGAAGAACTGGTAGGAACAGCTATAAGAGACCGCAGGAGTGATGTCATTCTTGCTACAAAATTTGGTAATATCAGAGGGGAAGACGGTTCATTTTTAGGTGTAAACGGTCATCCGAAATATGTGAAGGAAGCATGTGAAAACAGTTTGAGACGGCTTGGCACCGAATATATTGATCTTTACTATCAGCACAGAGTGGACCCGGGCATTCCGATAGAAGAAACGGTGGGGGCAATGTCCATACTTGTTCAAGAAGGAAAAATACGCTATTTGGGCTTATCAGAAGCTTCTCCTGAAACCATCCGGCGAGCACATGAGGTACACCCCATATCAGCCGTTCAAACAGAATATTCCTTATGGAGCCGGGATGTGGAAGAGCAAATTTTACCTGCGATCCGGGAGCTGGGCATCGGCTTTGTTCCATACAGCCCTCTTGGGAGAGGCTTCTTAACAGGTAAGATCAAAAGATTTGAAGACTTGGCCGAGGATGACTACCGCCGGTTTTCTCCAAGGTTTCAAGGAGAAAACTTTCAAAAGAATTTAGATCTTGTCGAAAAAATAAAAGAGATCGCCCTAGAAAAGAACTGCAGTACTTCACAGCTTGCAATCGCTTGGCTGCTTGCCCAGGGCAATGATATTGTTCCGATTCCCGGGACAAAGAAAACCCGTTACTTAGAAGAAAATTTAGATGCCATAAAGGTTGAACTGAAACAAGAAGACCTCGACCGGATCAATGATGCTGCACCACTGGGAGCTGCATTCGGAGAACGGTATCCTGAAGCCGGAATGAAGGGTGTAAACCTATGATCCGTTGGTGCAATGATACGTACATCATGTAATAAACAGGTGTTTTCATGAAAAACAGATTCTCTATTGGCCAGATGGCACAGCTTCATAACATACCCGTTAAAACGCTCCGCTATTATGACGAAATTGGTTTGTTCACGCCTGCTGAGGTGGATCCCATTTCTGGATATCGCTACTATTCCATTGAACAATTCGAAAAGTTAGACATCGTTTATTAGGGCTGCTGCCCTTTATTTTAGGAGGAATTGCAGCACCGTTAGTCGGTCTCTGGAGCAGTAATCCTGCCGGTTCAATGGCCTTCATCATTGCGCTCTGTGAGGCATCAGCCTTTGTTTTATATCTCCTATTAACGAAAAAGTGAAAGAGCATGTATAAAAGCCGATCCTTTATTATCGGCTTTCTCTTTTATAGAGACTTATGCTTCCATTTTGTTTAATAAACAGGACATGGTCTCCCTGCTTGATCGAGTGAAAATCCGGTGATGAAACAGTAACAGCCTGGCCGGATGAAAGGCGGATGGTATATCGGGGCACGCTTACAAAATTTGTCCCCCTGTCAACTGCCAATTCTGAATAAGATTTTTCCAGCACACGTCCCTCGAGCCTTGAAAGCGTTAGTTGTCCTTTTACATAATCCGACCAGGCAATAAAAAGAAAGAAGATCGCTGCGGTCCATAGAACGACATTTTTTATTTTGCTCAAAGCTGTCACCTCCGGCATTAGTATTTCCCATACCCACATGAATTTACATAGAGGACTATTTTATTAATTTTTTGAATAATAAGTATATTTCTTGATTATTTGAGTGGATGGAGTATACTTTTAATTAATCTAACATACCGACCGGTTAGTAAGTTGAGAGGAGATGAAGGTCATGAATTTTTCATATTCAGAAAAAGTGAAAGATTTGCAGAAACGGATCACCCGCTTTATGGAACAGTATGTCTATCCAAATGAGGCGCTTTACGAAAAGCAGCTTAATGAACAAAAGAACAGATGGAGTGCGGTTCCGCCGATCATGGAAGAATTAAAGGAAAAAGCGAGAAAAGAAGGTCTATGGAACCTGTTCCTGCCTGAAAGCGAATATGGTGCCGGCCTTACCAATCAGGAATATGCCCCGCTTTGTGAAATCATGGGACGTTCCCTTATCGGGCCGGAAATCTTTAACTGCAGTGCGCCGGATACCGGAAATATGGAGGTTCTTGTCCGTTACGGAACAGAACAACAAAAAGAAAAGTGGCTTACACCCCTTTTAGAAGGCTCGATCAGATCCTGTTTTTCTATGACAGAGCCCGAAATCGCTTCCTCAGATGCAACAAATATCCAAGCACGCATCGAGAGGGATGGAGATGATTATGTCGTCAATGGACGTAAATGGTGGTCGTCGGGAGCTGGAGACCCGCGTTGCAAAATTGCGATTGTGATGGGAAAGACCAACCCTGGCGCTAACCGGCATGAGCAGCAATCCATGATCCTGGTTCCTTTGGATACTCCTGGCGTGAAGGTCGAAAGGATGCTTTCGGTATTCGGTTATGATCATGCCCCGCATGGACATGGAGAGATTACTTATGAAAATGTCAGAGTACCCGCTGAAAATATGATTTGGGATGAAGGAAAAGGCTTTGCCATCGCTCAAGGAAGACTCGGCCCGGGCAGAATCCATCATTGTATGCGGCTGATCGGAGCAGCGGAGAGAGCGCTTGAAGACTTATGTAAGCGCGTTCAAAAACGTACAGCCTTCGGAAAACCAATTGCCGATCAAGGCGTCATCCGCGAATGGATTGCAGACTCGAGGATCGAGATCGAGCAGGCACGGCTTTTGACATTAAAAGCGGCTTATAAGATGGACACCGTCGGCAATAAAGAAGCGAAACAAGAGATTGCAATGATTAAGGTCGTTGCTCCGTCCATGGCGCTCCGTGTTTTGGACCGTGCCATACAAGCATTTGGAGGGGCAGGGGTGTCGGACGACTCTACGCTTGCAGCCCAGTGGGCGAATGCAAGAACATTAAGACTGGCTGATGGGCCTGATGAAGTCCACCGTGCTCAGCTCGCAAGACTTGAACTGAAAAAATATCCTCAAGAATTGCTCGTCCATTAAATTTCTGCAACAAAGGAGAGTCGAACCATGAATGTACTCAAGCTGTTTGAGTTAACAGGCAAAACAGCGATTGTAACTGGCGGAGGCCGGGGATTAGGACGGCAGATCGCCGAAGCGTTCGCTGAAGCTGGCGCCAACATCGTGCTCTGCTCCAGGAAGGTGGAAGCATGTGAGGAAACAGCAGAGGGATTAAAAAATCTTGGAGCGAAGACACTTGCTTTAAAGTGCGATATTACAAATCCGCAAGATGTTCATGCTGTGGTCGATCAAACACTGAAGGAATTTGGTGCGATTGATATTCTCGTGAACAACAGTGGAGCGACATGGGGAGCACCCGCTGCTGAAATGCCTTATGAAGCGTGGAAAAAGGTCATCGACGTTAACGTGACGGGCACATTCTTAATGAGCCAGGCTGCTGGAAAAGTGATGATTGAACAAAAATCCGGCAAAATCATCAATATTGCATCTGTTGCCGGACTGGGTGGCACGGATCCTCGCTTTATGGATACGATCGGCTACAACACAAGCAAAGGTGCGGTCATTACGTTCACCAAGGATCTTGCCGTGAAATGGGGACAGCACAATATCAATGTTAACGCGATTGCGCCAGGGTTTTTCCCGACCAAAATGTCCAAGGTGCTGATTGAGCACGGTAAGGATGCCATTCTTGGTGGAACACCGCTTAACCGTTTTGGAAGTGAAGATGATCTTAAAGGTGCGGCATTGTTTCTTGCTTCCAACGCTTCAAATTATGTAACCGGCGACGTCCTGATCGTGGACGGCGGGGCACACGCCATGTAAAGAATCCAATAAGGGGGCATGTATGAGACTGCAAGGGAAAACAGCTATCATAACCGGTGGAGGAGGGGGCATTGGAAGAGCGACAGCCCTTCTTTTTGCCAAAGAAGGAGCCAATATTGTTGTCGCTGATGTGAACGAAGAGCTTGGGGAAGAGACGGTCCATCTCATAAGAGAGCAAAATGGATCAGCTTTCTTTGTTAAAACAGATGTTACAGACTCCATCCAGGTAAAAAAGATGATCGACGCGGCGATTAGCGAATTTAGCGCTCTGGATATTTTGTTCAATAATGCTGGCATCGGTAACCCTGAAGTGAAGAGCACAGATCTCGCCGAAAGCGAATGGGACCGCATTGTTGACATTAATTTAAAAGGAGTCTTCCTCGGCATCAAACATGGCGTTCCCGAACTGATCAAAGCTGGTGGGGGGGTGATCATCAATACTTCAAGTCTGCTTGGGTTAAAAGGGCAAAAATACGTATCCGCGTATAATGCATCAAAGGGCGGTGTAGTCCTTCTCACTCAGAACGCTGCGCTTGAGTATGGCAGACATAATATCCGTGTCAATGCTGTTGCTCCAGGAGTGATCGATACGAGCATCATCGATGACTGGAAGAACAATGAAAGAAAGTGGCCGATCATCTCTTCCGCAAATGCTCTGGGGAGAATCGGATCACCGGAGGAAGTAGCAACAGCCGTGCTGTTTCTCGCCTCCGAAGAAGCATCTTTTATCACAGGTACCACTTTATCGGTGGATGGAGGCGGATTGATCTTTTGAATGCAAATTCTGCCGAAAAGCCAACTCATCAATTTTATTAATCTGGAGGGTGAATGATGAGCGAAAACAAAGTTTGGAAAAGCCATTATCCTGAAACCATTCAGCCAGATTTACAGATTCCTGATATGTCCATACCGCAGCTGCTTCAACAGACAGCAGATCGGTATCCAGATTTAAATGCCCTTTCATTTTACGGCCAGAAGACTACATACCAGGAACTGCAACATCTCGTAAACCGCTTTGCATCCGCTTTGCAGCAGACGGGTGTGGAAGCTGGAGATCGTGTAGCCATCATGCTGCCGAACTGCCCTCAATATGTAATTGCTTATTATGGGGTGCTGTCGGCAGGGGCTGTTGTTACCCAAGTTAATCCGATGCTCGTTGAGCGGGAGCTGCAGCATATCCTTGAAGACAGCGGGGCGGATACCATTGTTGTGTATGCACCCCTTTATGGACAAATAAAAAAATTGCACCCGGCTTCTCCTTTGAAACGCATCATCACTGTCAGTCTTGAGCCAAACGGACAACAAAAGGATCTTTCACAAGATTTTTCTTTTTCTCAATTTTTACAGTTGGGCAGCGGACTGATTGATCCTGCAGGGATCGTCTCTGAACGGGATGTCGCGGTCCTTCAATATACCGGAGGTACAACCGGACGTTCCAAAGGCGCCATGCTTACACATAAAAATATCATCGCTAATGTATTGCAGTCGTATGAATTTTTTAAGTTCAACATTGAGATTGGCAAGGAGAAGTATTTAACCGTCATCCCCCTTTTTCATGTGTTTGGCATGACGTCCTGCATGAACCTCGCCATCTATACCGCATCGGAATCGATCATGCTGCCGAGGTTTGATATCGATGAGGTTCTTCAAACCATAAAAAAAGAACAGCCTACCGTTTTGCCAGGAGTCCCAACCATGTATGTGGCGATCACCAACC
Source organism: Fictibacillus sp. NRS-1165 (assembly GCF_050468105.1). Taxonomy (NCBI): domain Bacteria; kingdom Bacillati; phylum Bacillota; class Bacilli; order Caryophanales; family Fictibacillaceae; genus Fictibacillus; species Fictibacillus sp. NRS-1165. The sequence continues at coordinate 106,955 of NZ_JBDPNU010000026.1, read as the reverse complement.
ATCCGAAAGCGGAAAAATACGGGATTGGCAGCATTAAAGTGTGCAACAGCGGAAGCGCTCCGATGCCTGTGGAACTGATTCAAGAGTTTGAAAGAAAGACAGGTTCAAAGATTTTAGAAGGCTATGGGTTATCTGAAGCATCACCGACCACACATTGCAATCCGATGTTCTCGGAACGAAAAGAAGGAAGCGTCGGCATAGGGCTCCCATCCACTGATTACCGCATAGTGGACTTGGCAGCCGGAACAGAAGATGTGAAGACAGGTGAGCTGGGAGAGTTGATCATCAAGGGTCCCCAAGTCATGAAAGGATACTGGAACATGCCGGAGGAGACCGAACATACGCTTCGGGACGGGTGGCTGTATACCGGGGACATCGCCCGAATGGATGAGGAAGGGTATGTCTATATTATGGACCGCAAGAAAGATCTTATTATCGCAAGCGGCTACAATATCTATCCCCGGGAGGTCGAAGAAGTCCTTTATGAATTCCCCGCCGTTCAGGAAGCTGTCGTCATCGGGGTTCCGGATGCCTACAGAGGAGAGGATGTAAAAGCTATCCTCGTACTAAAAGAAGGAAAAACAGCGACGGAAGATGAGATCATCCATTACTGCAAGCAAAACCTTTCGGCATATAAGATTCCGCACGTCATCGAGTTCCGCGGCCATCTGCCCAAAACGAATGTCGGCAAGATTTTAAGAAGGGCTTTGCGCGATGAAGCAAGAGTAAAGACAACATAGCAGCATTTTTATAGGTTTATAGATCGGACATTAAAAGGAGAGGAATGGAATGATATAATTTTTCCTGAGATTGATAAAAGAATGCGAGGACACTGACATGAAGGAAAAAATTACGGAATGCAGCATCCGTCTGTTTGAGAAGAAAGGATTCAGTGAAACATCCATCCAGGATATCGTAGATGCGCTCGGGGTGACAAAAGGGACATTCTATTATTATTTTTCAAGCAAAGAAGAGCTGTTGATGAACATCCACAACGGATATATTGATGAGCTGTTGAACCAGCAGGAACGTGTCATTGCTGACGAGATGAAATCCAGCAAAGAGAAGCTGTTTGAGATCGTTTATGCGCTGATCGGCAACATCAGACAGGCCGGGGCAAGCGCCAAAGTGTTTTTCAGAGAAATCAAGAACCTGAACGAAGAGCGCCTCTCACAGATCATCCCTAAAAGAGACCGCTTCCGCATCAACCTGGAGAACCTGATCCGTGACGGTATGGAAAACGGTGAACTCCGTTCAGATCTGGACGCGTCCATTGTAACATTTGGGATCCTTGGTGCAGCGAACTGGAGCTATCAGTGGTTCAATCCTGAAGGACGTATGTCTGAACGTGAAGTTGCTGAAACTTTTGTAGAGGTGATCCTCAATGGCCTCGGACAGAAAGATTCAAACGAAAAAAGGAGGCAATAAGATGAAAGCAGAAGAGGTACGGCAGATTACAGTACTAGGTGCAGGGCAGATGGGACATCAGATCGCCATGCTGTGTGCTCTTGGCGGATTTGGAACCATCATACAGGACGTCCAGGAACAGGCTCTTGCTGCTGCGCAGGACAAACTCCATGCAATTATGGACAAATGGGTGTCTAAAGGAAAGCTTTCTGCCGATGAGAAAGAAGCAGCATTTCAAAAGCTGCGTTTTACGACCAGCTTTGAGGATGCGGTCAGAAATACTGATTTTGTCATTGAGGCTGTTGTAGAAAAATTGGATGTAAAGCGGGAAGTATTTTCGAAGCTTGATCAGCTAGCGCCAGAGCACACCATTTTTGCGACAAACAGCTCCACCATCGTCAATAGTTTAGTTGCTTCAGAGACAAGCCGTGCGGATAAGGTAGTCAACATGCATTTCTTCTTCCCCCCGCTCGTGATGGATTGTGTGGAAGTAGTGATGAGCGACAAGACCTCTGAAGAAACGGCGCGTCTGACCATGGAGATCTCCAAACGGATCAATCGTACTGCCGTTCTGCTCAAAAAAGAGATATCCGGGTTCATTGCCAACCGCATATTAGGCGCACTTCAAAAAGAAGCTGTTTACCTGTATGAACAGGGCATCGCTGACTTTAGAGATATTGATATCATCTGCCGAAAAGCATTGAACCACCCGATCGGCCCGTTTGAACTGATGGATTTATCCGGTATTGATGTCGGCTACTTTGTTATGGAACAGCGCTATAAAGAGACCGGTGATCCAGAAGACAAACCGTTTGCTTGTATTGAAGAGAAGGTAAAGCAAGGGCATCTAGGGAGAAAGAGGGGCAAAGGCTGGTACAACTATGAAACTGAAGGAGTGAAACAATAATGGGAAAATATCTTGAAGTGGTCAAACAAAATCAGCTCGCTGTTATTACGATTAACAATCCGCCGCTGAACGTATTGAGCAGGTCTGTATTCCAGGAGCTGGATGATACGTTCATGGAGCTCGAGAATGACCGAGATACCGTAACCGTCGTCCTAACAGGAGCGGGAAAAAAAGCATTCGTCGCCGGGGCTGACATTAAGGAGTTTCCGGAGATGATGGGAAACCCTGACATGAAAGCGCAAGTGATGGAGGTTCACTATATTCTGAACCGCATTGATTCCTTTCCAAAACCGACCGTCGCTGTATTGAACGGTTTGACTCTTGGAGGCGGCTGTGAGCTTGCCCTTTCATGCGATATGAGGATAGCAGAGGAACAGAGCCGGATCGGACTGCCTGAAATCACCCTCGGATTGTTTCCTGGAGGGGGCGGGACACAGCGTCTTCCTCGCTTAATAGGGGAAGCAAAAGCAAAAGAAATGATGTTTACCGGTGAGCCGATTACAGCCGCTGCCGCCGAACGAATCGGACTGGTCAACCAAGTGGTCCCAACCGGAGAAGGACTGGCAAGCGCCAAACTGTTGGCCAGTAAGATCACCCGCCATTCGCTTCAGGCGCTTTCCAGAATCAAACAATCTGTGGATGAAGGCCTGAACAAATCATTAAACGAAGGCATTGAAGTAGAAGCGTCCCTGTTTCAGGAAGTGTTCCAAACGGAAGATATCAAAGAGGGCGTTCAGGCATTTTTCGAAAAAAGAAAACCGGCCTTTCAGCACCGTTGATCGGTAAGAGGCAGAAAGGGAGAGTAAACATGGATGAAATTGAACTGACCGTCCGCTTCTGTGAAACGGATGCCCTGGGCCACATCAACAACACGAGTTATTTTATTTATCTTGAGGAAGCGAGGGTCCGGTGCTTTGAATCGCTTGGACTGGATATGAACACGAACGAATGGAGCTTTATTCTAGCTTCCACAAAATGTGACTTTATGGCACAAGGATATTTTAACGATAGACTGCTGGTGCGTACCGGTGTATGTAAAATAGGCACCAAAAGCTTTACGTTAGTGCATGAAATCTATAAAGCAGAAACAGAAGAATTAGTTGCGAGAGGAAATGCCGTTATTGTATATTTTGATTTTAAAAAACAGCAAACCGCGAATATTCCAGACTTTCTGCGGGACGCTTTGGAAAGAAATCAAATATTGCAGCCTCAAGAGTCAGAAACTTGAGATCAATTGAGTGGGGAGGAGGAAGATATGAGTAAGGATACGATAGCCGTTCGCCAGGGAGAAGAACTTGACCTTGCTGCGCTGGAGCGTTTCCTCAGGCATTCCATTCATGAATTGCCGGAAGAGCCGCTTGAAGTCCTGCAGTTTTCAGGCGGACATTCCAATTTGACGTATCAAGTCAAAATAGGGGAATGGGAAGCTGTTCTGCGAAGGCCTCCGCTTGGACCCGTCGCGCCTAAAGCCCACGATATGGAGCGGGAATTCCGTATTCTGTCTGAGATTCATGAAATGTTCCCGCCGGCTCCAAAGCCTCTCCTTTTTTCTAAAGGGGAAGAAGTGGTTGGAAGTCCGTTCTTTTTGATGGAGAGGAAACACGGAATCGTTGTTGATACCTCTTTTCCAGAAGGAACCGAGGTTACTCAGGATTTATGCCGCCAGATTTCCAGCGAGATGGTGAATCAGCTCGTCAGGCTGCATGCAATTGACTACAAAAAAACAGGACTATCCGAAATCAGCAGGCCTGATGGGTTCATGGAACGGCAAGTTCAGGGATGGATTTCGAGATATGATCGTTCGAAAACCGACGATATTGCGGAAGTAAAGCATTTGACCACATGGCTTTCCGTCCATATCCCTAAAAATGAAACCGCTTCCATGATTCATTACGATTACAAGCTGAATAACAGCATGTTTGACCACCGCTTAAACACCATGACCGGTCTGTTTGACTGGGAGATGAGTACGGTCGGGGACCCGCTGGCCGATCTCGGGGTTGCGATGGGGTACTGGATTGAAGCCGATGACCCCGATCTTTTGAAAACGGGATTGGGAAAACCGCCAGTTACCACGATGGAAGGCTTTTATACAAGAAAGCAATTTATAGAGGAATACGCCAAAAAAAGCGGAAGAGACGTCAGCTTGATCAACTTTTATTTAACATTTGCCTATTTCAAACTGGCGGTGATCTGCCAGCAGATCTATTACCGGTATAAAAAAGGACAAACTCAGGATCCTCGTTTTTCTCAGTTCAACAGCTTTGTCAAAAGCTTAATTGTGCACGCCTCGCATACCGCTTTCGGACGATGAGGTGAATAGATGAAAGTCCATTTGCTTTTGAAAAAGGAAGAGATTCTACCGGAAAAGATGGCGGAAAATAGCAAGGTTGCCGTCGTGCTTGATGTCTTGCTGGCCACCACGGCCATCGTATCTGCGTTGTATCAAGGAGCAAAAGGTGTTATTCCTGTGAAAGACCACAACGAGGCGCGGGAGTTATCAAAAATGTATCAAAAGGGAGGTTGCATACTGGCGGGAGAGCTCCACGCGAAGCCTATTACCGGATTTCTATATCCGAGCCCTTTATTGCTGAGCGGCCAAGTCCAGGGAAAAACACTCATCTTATCCACGACGAACGGCACAGTGGCCCTCCGAAATACGGAAGGTGCACAAAAAGTATATATTTCTTCCTTGCTTAACAATAAAGAAACGGCCAAGGCTCTGCTGAAGCACCAGCAGGGAAGTACAATCGTTATCATCTGCTCCGGTAATTCTGGAGAAGTCAGCCTGGAAGATGTATATGGAGCGGGGCATCTTATCACTTCTTTAATCGAACTGGCTGATGTGTCTCTGCAGCTGAGTGATGCTGCCCGAATGGCCTATTATTTGTACAAAGGCAACCAGCAAATGGGACGTGAGCTTCTTGAGTCATCCTATGTTGGTCATTTATTTGCCAGACACGGCTTGTACAGCGATTTGCAATATGCCTCAACGGAAGATGCTGCTCCCGTTGTTGCCGTGTTGGAAGACGGGAAAGCTACGATTGCACGAGATCATATGCAGAAACAAACATAACCAGAATGGAGGGGCATTGCGTGGAAAATACCGGAACGAGAGTGAAAGGCTCTGAATTTTTATTCTCAAACCTGGATGAGGAACACTTGTTTACCCCTGAGGATTTTACTGAGGAACACGTCATGATTAAGACAACGGCCCGCCAATTTATTGAAAAGGAAGTCTACCCTTTTCGTGAAAGCATCGAAAACCAGGATTTTGACTGCATTGTTGCCCTATTAAAAAAAGCGGGGGATCTTGGCCTTTTGGCTCACAGCATTCCAGAACGATACGGCGGGCTTGGCCTTGATAAGATCAGCAAGGGAATCGTTGGGGAGATGATTGGCCCTTCGAGCGGATACGGAGTGGCGCACTCCAATCACACATGCATCGCTACACTTCCCATCACGTATTTCGGCACGCCTGATCAAAAGAAGAGGTATCTTCCAAAAATGGCTTCTGGTGATTACATCGGCGCGTATTGTCTTACGGAACCGAACGCCGGTTCGGATGCACTGGCAGCCCAAACAACTGCAGTGCTAAACGAAGAAGGAACCCATTATGTCTTAAACGGCACAAAGATCTATATTACAAACGCCGTATTCTCCGACACTTTTATTGTGTATGCCAAAGTGGACGGCACCAAGTTTACAGCGTTCATCGTCGAAAAGGATTTTCCCGGCTTGTCCCTCGGACCCGAAGAGAACAAAATGGGAATCAAAGGTTCGTCGACCCGATCGGTCATTTTAGAAGATTGCCTCGTCCCGGCAGAAAACCTTCTTGGAGAAATCGGTAAAGGACATGTGATTGCCTTTAATGTTCTGAACCTGGGACGGTTTAATCTTGGATCGGCCACGATGGGAGCTGCTAAATTCGGACATCAGAAAGCGGTGCAGTTCATTCAGGATCGCATGCAATTCAAGCAGCGGATCGCAGACTTCCCCGCAACGAAAGAGAAAATCGCCAGAATGGCTGCCCGCCTGTATGCGGCAGAATCCCTGCAATACCGGACCGCGAGCCTGCTTGAAGATGCTCTTCATGATCTTGATGAGTCTTCCGATTTACAAACCGTCGGAAAACGCATGAGTGAATACTCTGCAGAATGTGCGATCTGTAAAGTCTATGGATCGGAAACGTTGGATTATGTCGCGGATGAAGCGCTTCAGCTGCATGGAGGCGCAGGATTCATAAAAGAATACGGGATAGAACAGATGTACCGAGACTCAAGGATCAACCGTATTTTTGAAGGTACGAACGAAATTAACCGGCTGCTCATACCAACCCACCTTTTCAGGAAAGCAATAAAAGGTGAGATCGACCTTCAATCATCCATCCATGGTGCGATACAATCCTTGCAGCAGGAGGCTGAACAAGGCACATCTCTTATGGGTGAAGAATTACACGCAGTAGAAACCATACGCCATCTGTTTCTTTTCTCTGCGGGCTTGGCCTATGAAGCATTTGGTGAAGGACTGATTCAGGAACAGGAGGCACTGATGGCTCTCGCGGATTTAGCCATCATGCTTTATGCAGCTGAATCTGCTGTTTTCCGTACTATAAAAGCTGTCAAGAAATACGGAATGGAAAAGGCAGCTCTCAAAACAGCCCTTACCCATACAGTATTAGAAGACAGCCTGTGGGAAGCTGAAATGCTGTCACGGAAGCTTGTACATGAGCTGACAGGCGGAGAGAAAAGAAATCAGCTCAACATGCTAATCCATCAATCTTGTAACCGCTGTCATCAGTTTGGCAGGAGGGCTTCAAGAAACCGGATGATCGCAGAGAAACAATATGAAGCAAATGCCTTTGTTTGCTAAAGGAGAAGGATCATGAAATTCTCACAATCGATTGCACTGATTACTGGAGCCGGAAGCGGAATCGGACAAGCTGCTGCGATAAAACTGGCTAAAGAAGGGGCACAGGTCATCTTGGTAGGACGAACCCGATCCAAGCTTGAAAACACGGCCGTCGAGATCAGCAGGATAACAGGCGCTCCTCGACCCGAAACCTTTGCTGCAGACGTAACAAGTGAAAAAGAAGTTGAACAGTTGGCAGAACATGTCCATCAGCAATTCGGTGATCTGCATGTTCTGATCAATAATGCGGGAGGCAGCTCCCAGACGAGAATCATGGAGACAGCAGCCAGTGAATGGGATCAGGTTCAGAGCGCAAATTTAAAGAGCGTGTTTCTCGTTTCCCGCATTCTTGGAAACATTATGGCAGAGGGCTCTAAAAAAGAAGCCGCAAACCCAAATCGGAAGAACAGAGCTATTGTCAATGTGGCTTCACTGTCCGGGCATCAGGCAGGTGCACTTATCCCGCATTACAGTGCCGCTAAGGCGGGGGTCATTAACTTTACAAGAGCGCTTGCGCTTGAACTGTCTCCATTTGGCATTCGGGCAAACTCTGTTTCTCCCGGTTTTATCGAAACACCTCTTACCCAAGCAGGCCTTGAGAATGAACAATTTGTCAAAGCTATCGAGAAGAACACGGCATTGAAAAGAGTGGGCAAACCGGAGGAGATCGCGAATATTATTGCTTTTCTGGCATCCAGCGACGCCTCTTATATGACAGGATCTGATGTGCTGGCAGATGGCGGCTGGCTAATCATGTAATCTAATGAAGGAGGAGAAAAAATGAATCAAGATCATCTTTTAGTAGAATTCGAGGGTCCTATTATGATTCTAACCTTGAACCGTCCAGAAAGTTTAAATTCCTTCAGCCAAGAAATGATTAACGGTTTGGCAGAAGCGTGCCTGGGAGCTCAGACAAGGGACGACATTAAAGTCATCGTGCTCAAAGGAGCCGGCCGCTCCTTCAGTGCAGGCGGCGATGTGAAGACGATGGGGCAGGCCAGTCCCAACGATGTATATGAGCATATCGGGAAACTTAACCGATGTATCCTCGCGATGAAGGAAACGGAGATTCCGATTATAGCAGCCGTCCATGGGTTTGCTGCAGGCGCCGGCTTTAACCTTGCGATGGCGTGTGATCTTATCGTTGCAGCGGAAGACAGCAAGTTTGCCCTAAGTTTTTCTCAGGTCGGCCTGATCTCCGATGGCGGAGGCTCCTATTTCCTTCCGAAGCTTATCGGCCCTCACCTTGCGAAGCAGTTCTTCTTCAGCGCCGAGCCGATCTCAGCAGAAAGACTTTACCAATTAGGAGTCATCAATTATTTGACTCCACTTGAGAGGCTTGAGGATGAAGTGTACAGTCTCGCTGCGAAACTCGCTAACGGTCCCGTTGCAGCGTTTGGAAAAATGAAAAAGCTCATCGATGCTTCCTATCAATCTACTCTTGAAGAGATGCTTGAGCAGGAACGTCTAAACCAGGCACTCATGATTTCGACTGAAGATCACCAAGAAGGCATTTCCGCTTTTAAAGAAAAAAGACAGCCCGTGTTTACCGGCAAATAGGAGGATAATAAATGAGAGCTGTACGATTTAAAGAATACGGAGGCCCGCAGGTACTTGAAAATGTAGAAATCGACAAACCGGTTCCAAAAGGCCATGAACTGCTGATTGAAATTCATGCGGTTGGCGTGAACTATGCAGATACTGCACGCAGAGAAGGCCAATATGTCGTTCCCACTCCTTTGCCCTTTGTTCCTGGTGCAGAAGTGGCAGGAACCGTCGTTGAAACCGGTGAAAAAGCCTCTCATATAAAACCTGGTACAAGGGTAGTTACCTTGATCGAGTCAGGAGGCTACGCAGAATACGCATTGGCCGACGGAAGATTTATTATTCCTCTTGAGGATCATCTTGATTTCCAGCAGGCAGCCGCCTTGCCCCTGCAAGGGTTAAGCGCCTACCATATCCTGAAGACGATGGGGCGAATGCAGGAAGGAGAAACCGTTCTTGTCCATGCAGCAGGAGGAGGAGTCGGAACAATCGCTGTCCAGCTTGCGAGGCTTTTTGGAGCCGGGAAGGTTATTGCCACAGCAAGTTCCGAGGACAAACTCGAGCTCGCACGGCAGCTGGGTGCTGATGTTGCCGTGAATTATACGGAAGAAGACTGGGAAAAACAGGTCCTTGAAGCGACAGACGGAAAAGGAGTGGATGTCGCTCTTGAGATGGCTGGGGGAGAAGTCTTTCATAAAACGATGAAATGTCTCGCTGTTTTCGGCAGACTCGTGATCTATGGCGTCGCAAGCGGTGAGCCAAGCAAGTTTTATCCTTCAAATCTCATGGGGAAAAATCAGTCGGTTATCGGTTTCTTCCTTCCGCAGATCATGAGAAGACCGGACTTGTTAAAGCCGAGCCTGCAAGAACTGTTCACCTATTTGTCTCAAGGAAGCCTGAAGCTGACCATTGGTGATGTATTCCCATTACAAGAAGCGGCACAGGTTCACGACCTGCTGCAATCAAGAAAAACTAAAGGAAAGCTGCTCTTAAAGCCATAATCACAAAATAGCATGCAGATCCCATTTTCGATCAACTATCAGGAGGGGAAAGCTGTGAATACTCGCCATTATCCTTTTTGGCCAAAGCGGGTCAGTAAAACACTGACGGTACCAGACACAACACTCTACGATAATCTCCTTGTTTCCGCGAGAAGGTATCCCCAAAAAACAGCGCTGATCTACTACGGGGCTTCTTATACATATGAGGAGCTCCTCCGTGAAGTCGATCTTCTTTCAGGCTATATGGAAAGTGAGCTGAAGGTAAAAGCCGGTGACCGGGTGATGCTTTTTATGCAAAATTCACCTCAGTATTTTATTGCCTTCTATGCCATCATGAGAGCAAGGGCAGTTGTCGTACCCATTAATCCTATGAACACGGAACATGAGCTGGAATTTTATATTAAAGATTGTGAAATTGAATCAGCCGTGATCGGGCAGGAGTTATATGATTCAATCAGCCCGCTTCTAACGGCAGCCTGTCTGAAAAACCTTCTCATCGCTGCGTATTCTGACTACCTTCCTTCAGAAGGAACCGGCGAGAATCTTCCAGAGACGGTAAAAGAGGAAAGCGAACGGTTTGAAGGAGAACACCATCATTTGTGGAGGAATGCTCTCAAGGCAGGCTATCAGCCATCTGCCTATAGAGGAGAAGCTGGAGATATTGTTTGCTTGCCGTATACTTCCGGCACGACCGGTCTGCCAAAGGGCTGCGTTCATACGAACAGGACGATTCAGGCGAATGTTGTCAGCGCGGTGAACTGGATGAATACTACTTCCGACAGCGTTCATCTCACCACGCTCCCTCTTTTCCATGTGACCGGCATGCTCCATAGCATGCATGCACCGATTTTTTCCGGTTCTGCGATGGTGATGCTGACGCGTTGGAATCGGAACGCGGCAGCTGAAGCGATCCAGTCTTATCAGGTCACTCATTGGGTGAATATCAGTACGATGGTCATCGATTTCCTGGCCAATCCTCACCTCTGTGATTATGATCTTTCGTCCTTAACAAGCATAGCTGGAGGCGGAGCGGCATTGCCGGAAGCAGTCGGGGAAAAGCTTTACCAAGTGCTTGGGTTAAAGTTTGTCGAAGGATACGGCCTTTCAGAGACGATCTCTCATACCCATTTTAACCCGCCTGACCGGTCAAAGCTGCAATGCCTCGGTATACCTTCCTTTGATGTTGATGCAAGAATAGTGGATCCCGTCACCCTAAAGGAACTGGGAGTGGGAGAAGCCGGTGAAATTGTCGTTTCCGGACCGCAAGTGTTCCAGGGCTACTACAACCGTCCAGAAGAAACACAGCAGTCTTTCTTTGAAAGGGACGGCAAAGCCTTTTTTCGGACAGGGGATATCGGCAGATTTGACGATGACGGCTAACAGGCCTGTGTCGTCGGCATTCCCGATCCAAAACGAGGTGAATCAGTTAAAGCTTTTATTATTTTAAATGATACCGATCGCGGCAGGGTATCAGAAAAAGAGATCATCGAATTATTTTATGGTCGACCGCGTCAAGCGGATGATCAATGCTTCAGGCTTTAAAGTTTGGCCGACTGAAGTTGAATCGCTTCTCTATAGCCACCCGGCTGTACAGTATCCGGGCGATGAGTTCAATAGTAGAAACAGTAACTGGTCCTATCTCTGCAAATCAGCTTGGTAAGACACTGATCCATGAGCATTTTATATTCGGCTATCCCGGCTTTCAAGGCGATGTTACGCTTGGAAGCTTTAATGAGGAAGCAGCGCTTAAGGAAGCTGTAGAGATTGCCCAGGTGATGGCATCCCATGGAGTAGATACCGTCGTAGATCCCACCCCGAATGAATGCGGACGGAACCCTCTTTTTTTAAAAAAGGTCTCAGAAGCCACCGGACTTCAGATCATTTGAACAGGACATTTATGAAATGTTTCTGGCCGAGATCACAGAAGGCATTGCGGGAACGGGTATAAAACCAGGGATTATTAAAGTGGCATCCAGCAAGGACGAGATCACCGACTATGAAGCCATGTTTTTCCGGGCAGCAGCCAGCGTTCAGCAAAAAACAGGGATCGTCATCCTAACGCATACACAAGAAGGAACGATGGGCCCTGAGCAGGCAAAGCTTCTTCTTGACCATGGTGCTGATCCCGCAAATATTATTATCGGACACATGTGCGGCAATACGGACCCATCTTATCATAAGAAAGTCTTGGACCAAGGAGTGCGCATTGGCTTTGACCGATTCGGACCGCAAGGGCTGGTAGGAGCCCCATTTGATCAGGAACGGATCGACATGCTAATCGCCTTGCTCGATGACGGCTATGAAAATCAGATTTTGCTGTCTCATGATACGGTGAATATTTGGCTAGGGAGACCGCCGGTGTTGCCGGACCAGCTTGCTGCTATCATTGAGAACTGGACACCGGCTCACCTTTTTCTCAACATCCTGCCGGTTTTAAAGGAAAGAGGAGTAAGCGGCCAGCAATTGGAAAAGATGTTTAATAAGAATGCCCAAGGTCTTTTCAGCGGTATGGCCGCGAAAGTCAACTCTTGAGCATGCAAAAAGCAGCGGAAATCCGCTGCTTTTTTTGTTAGGATTGGATGGTTTCTTCAACCGGATAGAGGGATAGATCTATATCCAGTTCCATTCCCAAGGCCAGTTTAGCAAGCTGCTCTCCGATAAACGGACCCATCGTTAATCCGGAAGCACCGAGCCCATTGGCAAACAGCACGCCTTCCCAGTCCGGCAATTTGCCGATCACCGGGAGAAAGCCAGGAGTGAAAGGACGGAAACCAGCTCTAGCTTCGGTAAAAGAAGCTCCGGAAAGACCAGGGGCCGTATTGAGTCCTTTAGCAAACACTTCCTGCAGGCCTCCTGCAGTTATGCGGTGATCATAGCCGTCCGGATCGTTTTCATGAGTGGCTCCAATTACGATCCGGCCGCTTTTGAACGCCAGAACGTATTGATCACTTGGCGGCATAACCACCGGCCACGAGCGTGTATCGGTGTCAGGAAGCTGAAGATGTACGATCTGCGCTTTTTGATAAGTTACGTTCATACGGATATTTAAGGGCTCGAACAGTTCGTTCGCCCAAGCCCCCGCACATACGATAACCTTATCGGCATCAAAGGTTTCACTGCCTGCTTTTATCCCCGTCACCTTTTTTTCGCTGAATAAGAGGGAGGCATCTTCTTGCAGCAAGACCGCTCCGTTTTTTTTGGCTCCTCTAAGTAAAGCATCACGAAGAGCACGCCCATCGACACGTGCGGCGCCGCTTACATGAACGGCTCCAACATCATCTCTTAGAGCAGGAAACAGGGCGCGTGTTTCCTCAGGGCTGAGGATTTTAATTTCTCCCATTTCGGGGGCTTCTTTTTTTCGTTTTAATGCCCGTTCTTCCATTTTCTTCAGCTTTTCAGGTTCATGATGCAGGCTGAGGGCACCTACCCGGGCATAACCTGTTTCAGTTTCGCCATCAGCTTCTAATTGCTCGATTAAACTCGGATAAAAAGCTGCGCCATTTTTCGCCAGGGCATACCATGCTTTATTCCTGCGCTGTGACAGCCAGGGACAAATAATGCCTGCTGCTGCATCGGTGGCTTGCCCTTGATCTTTCCGGTCGGCAAGAATGACATCGGCACCCTTTTTACTTAAAAGATAAGCAGCAGAAGCGCCGAGGATCCCCGCTCCAATAATAATACATCTTTGCATTTTTTCAGCATCCTTTACTTCATCGTCCTCATCTATTATAACCGAATCGCAGAATAGAGAAATAAGTCCTTTTTATGTATAATAAGAAATGAAAATGATGTTGAAAGAGAGTGGAAACATAATGGGACGTAAGTGGAACAATATTAAAGAGAAAAAAGCGTCAAAAGATGCCAACACGAGCCGGATCTACGCTAAATTCGGACGCGAGATATACGTGGCTGCAAAGCAGGGGGAACCCGATCCTGAATCGAACCAGGCATTGAAGGTCGTTCTTGAACGGGCGAAAACATACAGTGTTCCCAAAACCATCATCGACCGGGCAATAGAGAAAGCAAAGGGCGGATCGGACGAAACGTACGATGAACTCCGTTACGAAGGATTCGGACCGAACGGATCAATGGTGATAGTAGATGCATTGACCAATAACGTGAACCGCACCGCTGCAGATGTCCGTGCAGCTTTTACTAAAAACGGCGGAAACATGGGTGTGTCCGGTTCAGTAGCATACATGTTTGAGGCCACAGCAGTATTCGGCATCGAAGACAAAACAGAGGACGAAGTACTGGAAATTCTTATGGAAGCGGATGTAGACGCTCGCGATATCATTGAAGAAGATGGTTCTGTTATCGTGTATGCGGAGCCTGACCAATTTCACGCCGTCCAAGAGGCGTTCAAGAACGCCGGCATCACTGATTTTACAGTTGCTGAACTAACAATGCTTGCACAAAACGATCTGTCACTTCCTGAGGATGCAAAAGCTCAATTTGAAAAGATGATCGATGCGATTGAAGACTTGGAAGACGTACAGCAGGTATACCATAACGTAGATCTCAGTGAATAAACAGAGAAAGCAGACCTTCGAATTCGAAGGTCTGCTTTTTATCATGTATTTTTTATTCTATTACGCACTGTGGGATAATGGAGCAGCAGAAGCTTCCTTCTTACTGAATTTGATTTCCAGATAAGTCCTTACCCAGTGATCAAGACCGATTCTCCCGGCATTGGCGCCTGAAGCGAGAACAATCATACCGACTAAGACCATCTGCGGGTTGACAGAGGTTGTGCCTGAGAAGAGATATGCAAAGTTCATCGTTAGGCCCATGAATACAGCCAAGCTCGTAAACATGCCTAACAACAGCCCAAGTCCTACCAAAAATTCGCCCCATGGAATCAGGACATTAAAGATCCCGGCATTCGGCAAAGCGAATTCTCGTAAAAAATCACCCCACCAAGGCTGAACAGCTGGATGGGCACCAGAGACCTGTTTAATAGCTCCCATCATAAAACCACTGGCATCAAAATGGCCGCTGCTGATTTTTTCCCATCCTGCCTGAATCCACTTAACTCCCAGATACAATCGAAGCACGGTAAGCAAAAAAGAGGCTATACGATTTACTCTTAACCATTGAATGAACATGAAGTTCCTCCTTCACTTTAAATGATAACGATTATCATTATCACATTTGATCCGACCCCGGTCAATGTGAAAATAGTTTTATTCCTGTAAAAAGTTGCAGTTAAAAAGAACCAGTCAAAGAAGTGATATTTCTGTCCGGAAAAATGTATGGATGAAAATCACCCAGTTGTTTATTGATTTATCCGGGGTTCCCATCGTTGACACCATAGCCGCTCAGCAGCTCTTTCAGCTGACAGAGATTTTATCCTTGATCGGCATCGCAATAATTAAATTAAAAGGCAGGTTAGATGATCAATTTTTCAAAGGATTTCATCTGCATTTAGAGAATAAAATATCGAAAACCAATAAAGGAGGCAGAAAAAGGGAGGAGAGTAAGGATGGATGTATTCGTAAGCCAGTATGATTGCATACAACGAACGAGGGAATCATTATTTAATTACTGTGAAGCGTTATTACCTGCAGATTATGTTAAAGATCTTGATTCCTTTGGCGGTGATTCAATTCGCAGTCTGCATGCTCATGTAGCGGATTGTTATTGGACATGGTTGGGGATTCGTGCTCTCGGAAAGCCAATTCATCACTTACAACCGAAGTCCGTTAACGATGTACAGGAAATGCGCGAGGTTTTTAGGAAAACGGACGCCATAGTTCATGAATTTCTGAATGAATTTCATGGCAAGTGGGATCACCCAATTGAAGTTTCTTTGAAGGTTGGCAGCATGGAAACAACCCCTTTATGGCTATTTACGCACACCATCACCCATGAGTTTCACCATAAAGGACAGATCGTAAAAATAGGCAGACAACTTGGCTATACCCCGCCGGATACGGATCTCATCGAACCTCATTTCGTACGTAACAGAACATAAATGGCTACAGATATTAATTAAAAGAAGATGCTTAAAGAACTCATAATTGAGCATTGAGTTCTTTTTTTTGAACAGAATTGATTTCAAAAAGACATTGCTTAAAACAAAATACTTGCTTTTGATTTGTGCAGCAGCATTGGAAAAATAAACACAGAATCACCTATAGACAGTTCAGAGATCATAGTTTATTCCCGGATTAGGAGATTAATGGAAATTAAAAAAGGTTTATAATTATCGGACTCATTTATTGATTGGATTAAAGCAATAATTAAATCATTAACGACTAAAGGAAAAGATGTCTCGTAGGAGAAGGGAGGTTCTATTGTGCGTAAGGGATTCATTGTCCTATTGTTTTAACAGTGTTCTTGGCTGGCTGTGGAAATTCTATGGTAAACAAGAATGCTGAAGAAAAACAAGGTTCTAACGTGGCAAAGAAGGAAGTAAAGAACGATAAACCAGCACCTATACCTAAATTGTTACCGCCTCCAAAACCACCTGTGATAAAGGTAGAGAAGCCTTAGTTGCACACACTTCTTTTTATTCCGTTTCGTCTTCTTTTGTTTCGTAATCGTTAACTCTGGCCATTCCTGGAATGCTTTTCCTTGCGAGACAAGGTAACGTTGTATAAATATATCAAAGTCAACCTTTAATTCTTTTGGAAATTTTTTGTCCTGCTTTAATCTGGCTGCCTTTCCACTCTCTTTTGTATGAGCAAACAGATTTCAATATCGCTTGATTCTTTTCTGTCGCAAGGATCACCTCCTGCCATAGCTAAGCTCGGGTTTCTTACCTGCAACACTTTAAATTGCCGCCCATGAGTAATTTTTGTGAGAAACCAAACCTCAAAAACACAATTGGCATTTGGTCTACGAAAACAGCTGTGTCAAAAGAGCTGTTTTTTGTACTTTCTTCCATCTTTTTTAGAATAAAATCTCTCAGATTGAATATTGTTTACTAGAAACGGACGGAAGAAGGTGAATTCTATGAGACTTCAAGCGGTGTACTTCTGGCTTCTTATCATGATCTCCACGACAGGGTTCAGTTATCTTTATCTGCCCTCGCTATATACAGTCGGCTTCTTGGTAACCGGACTCATCATGGTTTGTTTAGCTTATATTGCGGTTGATCTTAAAGAGGAGGAGGAATGGGATGAGAGACAGCAATAATAGATTGTTCTCAACGGGGATCAAAGTTTCTCTCCTGAGCATCCTGCTTTTCTTTGTTGCAGGATTTATCTCATCTTCAGAGATTAAATTCGATGTTTCATCCTCACTGGTCAAGAAGTGGTTCAATAACTTTACGACTGAGGCGCTAGTTTATGCCATTGGTTCAGAAAACCCTTATTATACACAGGTCCTGCCAAAAGAAAGCAAGCCCCCCGCTGCTTCTTCCATTATGCTGCAGCTCATGACCAACCTGAGGCCAGGGGACCCTCGAAGTCTGATCGGAACAGAACTGCCGGGCTTTGCGATCTATGATTCGGAAATTTATATCGCTGGAAAAGGGACAACCTATTCTACCCTTCCGATCGAACCAACATTGCCGCTTCAAGAGATTTTAAAACCGAACGAACCGAATAAAAAGAATGTCGATATTGATAAGCCACAGGAGAATATTCCACCGCCGAAACTAAAAACGAAAGGCGAAGTCGTTTATATCTACCATTCACACAGCTATGAATCATTCCGGCCGATTCTGCAAGGAGGAAAATTCACTAGTTCCAATCCAAAGACCAATATCATTGCGGTAGGCGACCGGTTAAAACAGGATCTGGAGAGCAGAGGAATTGGTGTAGACCATGACACGACAAACGTAGGGGAGAAGCTGAACGCCCGAAAGTGGAGCACCAATCGAGCGTATGCACTTTCCAGAGAAACGGTCCAGCATGCCATCTCACAAGACCGGAATCTCTCCTATCTGATCGACATCCATCGCGATTCCCAGCCGAGGAAAATGACCACGATCACTATTAAGAACCAGCCCTATGCGCGGTTATGTTTTATCGTGGGAAGAGAACACCCGTCTTTTGAGAAGAACCTGCAGATCGCAGAAGAACTGAACAGGCTGGTGAACAAACAATATCCTCATCTCAGCAGGGGGGTCATTATTAAAAATAAATCCCAAGGCAACGGCATCTATAATCAGGATCTCTCGAACAACGCCATGCTGATTGAAATGGGTGGAATTGATAACGATTTCCGCGAACTATACAGAACTGCCGATGCTTTTGCAGATGTATTCAGCAGCTACTATTGGCAGGCAGAGAAGGTAAATGGAGATGCGAATTAGAATATTAAAAAAGAGCTGTTTCCGCAGCTCTTTTTTAATGTTAATGAAGGAGGATAGAAATATGAATAAAATTGAATATGAATGGGTTAAAGAGACGAGAGAAATCGTCTTGAACTTTTGTAAAGAGCTTCACCCAGACGATCTCACAAGAAATATAGAGGGGTTCGGGTTCCAAAGCATACGTGACACCCTGATTCATGCGGCAGACTGCTATCATGCCTGGCTCGGGTCCTATGTTTTATTGCTTACAAAAACACCGCTGACACCAAAAGAAAACATTTCCAAGGTGAGTTTGAAAGAGATCAAACAGAGATTTGTACTGGCTGATGCCTATGTTGATGAAGTTTTGAAAAGGCAAGAGAAGCAAATGAACGATCCCATCATACGCAGAATCCCTTGGCGGGAAAACGGAGACACGATTTCCATAACAGCGGCACAGCTGCTGCTCCATGTGGTAACCCATGAGTTTCATCATAAAGGCCAGATCATGGCGATGGCCAGACAGATGGGTTACGAACCAGCAAACACCGATGTGCTTGGAGTTGGAGATTAATAGGGTAAGCTGGAGCTTTCGAGTAAAATCGAATGCTCTTTTTTCTTGGGCACAGGTTGAACCGAAAATTTCACGTACCGTATTAAAAATAATAATAATTTTTAGAATCATCTAATGAATTTTTCCGTTCTAGGATTGACGTATAGAAAACTTATCGATATAATGTCAGAAAATATAACATTGAATTGTAAGGGGTATTTACATGTTAGTTCGCGATGAAGTCCATCAAAATATTAGCATTCATATTTCACCTGCAGAACTGTTAAAGATGCTGCAATTCATTAGAACGAAAAAACAACGAGAAATCGAGCATATTAAAAATAAGATAAATAAATACATCCAAAAGAAAAACGCCGAAGAAACCTTCTATCAATCACTATCCCCATTTCGAAAATTATTTACTGGCCGTTCACCAAGCCATCATCAAGCCGTTGAATACATTGCACATGTAAAAGAGCCGCTTCATCAAATAGACAAGATAAAACAAAGCATTTTTGAGCTGGATCATTCCATTCACGTCCTTAACGAAGAAACATCAAGAAATGAAATTACCTTATCTGGTGAGATGATCAGAGAAATCAATATGTACAGGAAAATGGGGAATGCCACATGACCATTCACACACTTAATACTGGAGTCGATACCATATGGGTTGTTTTGACTGCAGCTATGATTATTCTCATGGAGGGCGGTTTTGCTTTATTAGAAGCGGGTTTTGTAAGACATAAGAATAATGTCAATATCATTATGAAGGTATTTGCAGATATAACAATCGGTACCCTTTGCTTTTATCTCATCGGGTTTGGCTTAATGTATGGAAAAGATTTCTTGGGATTGATCGGTACGAATGGTTTCTTGATACAAGGCGACCTATCACATTTGAAATTTTTAATTTCCATAGATACCTTTTGGCTATTCCAGGCTGCTTTTGTTATTGCCGTCATTTCCATCGTATCTGGCGCTGTAGCTGAGCGAATTAATTTTCGTGCCTATATCCTTTATGCCGTCATCATGACCATTTTTATTTACCCGGTTGCAGGACATTGGGTATGGGGCGGAGGATGGCTAGGAAAACTCGGAATGCAGGATTTTGCCGGTTCCGCAGTAATTCATGCACTGGGTGGATTTTCTGCTTTGGCAGCAGCTATATTTATCGGTCCTCGAAAAGGGAAATTCACTCCTCAAGGAGTAAGTACCGTCTCCCTGCCGAGTAATCTTCCTTTAGCATCTGTAGGTGCCTTCTTACTTTGGTTTGGGTGGTTTGGTTTTAATGCAGGAAGTACATTAAGTGCCACTGACGCAAGAATTGGCCATATCGCCATTGTAACAATGCTGTCTGCAGCCTCAGGCGGTGCCGCGACCATGCTTTATACACTATTTCGTTATAAGCGCTCGGATGCGCCTTCGGTCATTAATGGATCATTAGCCGGTTTGGTCGGCATCACAGCAGGGTGCGCTTTTGTCAGTGATCCCTTCGCTATCCTTATTGGAGCGGTATCCGGGTTATTGATGCTGTTCGCCACGTACTGGTTAGAGGTAAAAAGAATCGATGATCCCGTAGGCGCGTTTCCCGTCCATGCCGTTTCTGGCATATGGGGAACCCTGGCAGTAGGATTATTTGCTGCTGATAAAGGACTGATCACGACTGGGAGCTGGCATTTGTTAGGCGTTCAGCTTTTAGGACTTCTTGTCTTGTGCGTTTGGGGTTTTGTTCTAACATGGGTCGGCCTGAAATTCATTCAATTATGGATACCTGTTCGTTCAACTGAAGAAGAGGAAACGGTTGGATTAGATATTAGTTACCATGGTATGGTAGCTGCTTTTCAAGAGCAGGAGTTCATCAGGTACGAAAGTGATTATCTTCATCAAAATGAGAATGATTGATGATAAAAAAGCTGAATTTTCTTGACATTTTTGAATATAATACTGCATAATAATTCTTAAAAATTAATGAGTGCGTTAATAGGGGCCAGTAAATCTGTAACTAGGCGAAAGAGAGTGGAATTCATCAGGCTGAAAGATTCCACCGTACTAAAATGATTGAACCTACCCCTTGAGCTGTTAGGCGAATAACCTAACCGTTTCCCGCGTTATGGGAGTTAAGAGAGCTTCATTGTTTATAATGATGCTAATAAAGGTGGTACCGCGGATAATAGACTCTTTCCGTCCTTTTCGAAGGATGGGAAGGGTCTTTTTTAATGAATCGGAAGGAGCGGTGGATGCATGAGCAAGAAACGGATTGTAGTTAAAATAGGAAGCAGTTCACTCACAAACAAGAACGGAGGGCTAAGCAAGAGTAAACTTACCGAACATGTCACCGCAATCGCAGAATTAAGAAAAAGGGGTCATGAAGTGATTTTGATTTCCTCTGGAGCGGTGTCAGCCGGGTTTACCGATTTAGGGTATCCCACTCGTCCGGTGACAACCGCAGGCAAACAAGCCGCCGCTGCTGTGGGACAGGGTTTGCTGATTCAAGCCTACAGTGAAGGATTCAAAAAGCATGGGATCATAGTGGCCCAACTCCTCTTAACCCGAAGTGATTTTTATAAAAAAGCGCAGTACAGCAACGCCTATGCCACGTTATCCGAACTGTTGAAACGGTCCGTATTGCCAATCATCAACGAGAACGATTCCGTCGCAATCGATGAATTGACCTTTGGAGACAATGATATGCTCTCTGCCCTTGTAAGCGGCCTCGTACATGCGGATTTTTTGATGATATTAACGGATATCAATGGACTGTATGATCAAGATCCGCGAACCGTTCCAACAGCGCATCGATATGATTTTCTATCCGAGATCACAGATGACCATATCCAGATGACGAACATGGCATCAGCATCTAAATTTGGTACAGGAGGCATGAAATCAAAACTCCTGGCTGCAAGAACCGCTCTGTCTTTAGGGGTAAACCTCTTTGTGGGTACAGGATC
This sequence comes from Fictibacillus sp. NRS-1165, assembly GCF_050468105.1. Lineage (NCBI taxonomy): Bacteria > Bacillati > Bacillota > Bacilli > Caryophanales > Fictibacillaceae > Fictibacillus > Fictibacillus sp. NRS-1165. Next base: position 85,432 of record NZ_JBDPNU010000026.1, on the reverse strand, counting down.
AAACAAGGAAAAACTGCTTGATATTTTAGATGAGAATGGGGACGGAACGTATATCGGTAACTCCCCTGCAACCGCATTAAAAACACAAAAACAATGGATGGCTTTTCATTCTCCCATCAGCGGAGTGATAGAAATTGACGAAGGAGCAGCAACGGCCATCCAGCATGAAGGAAAAAGTTTGCTTCCTGCAGGAATCCTCGATATCAAAGGCGTTTTTTCTTCCGGCGATGTTGTAGAGATCATCAATTCCGCTCAGGAGGTCATTGGTAAAGGCCAAGTTCAATACTCTTCTGAAGACTTACAAATGGTTAAAGGATTAACAAGTCAGGAAGCGATGGAAAAGACAAATAATATGCATCCTGAAGTTGTTCATCGCAACAGATGGTTGTCCATGATAAAGGAGAGAATGGTATGAGTGAATTAATAACCAAAGCGAAAAAAGCAAAAAGAGCGGTCACTGATCTCATCACGAAGAGTATTTCACAAAAAAATCAGGCGTTACAGTTTATTGCGGACCAGTTGATCCAAGACACACCTTATATCTTGCAGGAAAATAAAAGAGATATCGAGCATGCCCAGGCTGCCGGTTTACACGATTCCTTAGTTGACCGTCTGATACTTAATGAACAAAGGATTAAAGACATGGCCGAAGCACTCGAACAACTAACCTTTTTACCGGATCCAACAGGAAACGTGCTGGAAACATTGAAACGTCCCAATGGACTCATGATTGAAAAGGTAACTGTACCTCTAGGAGTCATCGGGATGATTTATGAAGCAAGGCCCAATGTAACAGTCGATGCCTCCAGTCTTTGCTTAAAGACGGGAAACGCAGTCCTGCTTAGAGGGAGTTCATCCGCTATCCATTCAAACAAAGCGTTAGTCTCTGTTATCCATAAGGCACTGGAGAAAAGTGACCTCCCAACGGATTCTGTTCAATTAATCGAAGATACGAGCCGCGACACAGCGGCACAGTTGTTTAAACTGAATGAGTATCTTGATGTTTTGATTCCCCGGGGCGGCAAGGCATTAATCCAAGCGGTCGTGGAGCATGCTTCTGTCCCTGTTCTAGAAACAGGTGCAGGAAACTGCCACGTGTTTATCGATGAAAGTGCAGATCCACAAATGGCGATCGACATTGTTCTCAACGCCAAAACACAGCGCCCTTCGGTTTGCAATTCAATAGAAACGGTGCTTGTGGATGAAGCCTGGGCAAAAGAACACATCAAGGAGCTGGTGGAAATCCTCATTGAGAGAGGGGTCGAGCTGCGAGTGGACCAGAACATTCACGAGCTCTTTCCATCTCTGTTCCTTGCGACTGAGGAAGACTGGCAAACCGAATACTTAAATTATATTTTAGCGATAAAAACCGTTCGAGGCACAACGGAAGCCATTGAGCATATCAACCAATACGGTTCCAAGCATTCCGAAGCCATTATCACAGAATCCGAAGAGAACGTAAGATTCTTTTTTCAATTGGTTGATGCTGCTGCTCTTTATCATAACGCCTCAACCAGATTCACGGATGGTTTCGAATTCGGATTTGGCGCTGAGATCGGCATCAGTACACAAAAGCTTCACGCACGGGGGCCTATGGGGTTACCCGCCTTAACCTCAAGTAAATATATCATTAAAGGAAAGGGACAAATACGAGAGTAAGAGGAACACAAAATTCTTCGGTTGTTGTTCTTTGGCTTTCCAAGGGTATAATAAGGTATACACCATAAGGAGGTACATGTTGTTATGAATGTGATTAGACATACACTTGAAAAGCTGCAGGATCCTACCAATATCCTCGAGGGGAACCGATACGAATTTATCATACATATTGAAGTAGAAGAAGATGATGAATTGTATATGGAAAATGGCGTATATATTAAACTGATTTATGCTGAGCTGCCTCAAGAGTCCCGAATTGTTCAATACCACGTATACGAAGAAATCACAAACAATCCTTTAGATTTTGAATTAGAAGATGATGAATTGGCAGAACTTAAAGATTTCTGCCGAAGCCAAGTCCAGTAAAACGATGAAAAACATATAAGAACAGGTCCAGTTCATCATACTGGAAATTCGTTCAAAGTATCCTGGAAAAGACCTGGGATACTTTTTTTCAAGTGCAGCCGAGAAATAAACATTTTATTGTATATTTCATACTAAAGAAGATTTTAAAAGATCCAAAGCAAGAAATTAGAACCAGGCGTTTACTATGTCCATTAGTATGAGAATGATCAGAAAATTAAATTTTATAAAAATGATTGTCAGATTTTAAAACTGCTTTTTACTCTATCGCGTTAACCTAAATATGTGAGGGGGGGCACAAGTGTCTGAGTTACTCATTGTCGATAATGATAAACAAAGCCGCAAGGAAGTCCGCTTGTTAATAACAGAAAGCAAATACAGCTTCCTATCTATCTATGAATCGAGCACGGCTAACCGGGGGATGCTGCTTCTGAAACAAAGTAAGCCAAGTGCACTGATGATTGATCTTTCTTTGCCCGACATGGATGGTATGGCCTTTGGCAAAACAGCCCTTCAACTGTATCCTGATCTCCCCATCATCGTGATTACCCAGTTAAAGATGTTTGAACTTGTTCAGTCATCTATTAATGCTGGATTTTTAGGGTATCTATTGAAACCGCTTTCTAAAAATGAATTGATTGAAACGCTGGACAGAGTTCTGATCCCGGTCCTTGGAAAAAGTGTGAACCGTGTGATGAAAACAGGTGAAGATTATTTCACAGCAGACCTAAAAAATCCGATCGGGAGCGCTATCCAATATATGCAACTCTATTACAGTGAGCCGCTAACCCTAAAGGGTCTCGCGGACAAAGTTTATTTGAGCCCCTCTTATTTCAGCAAAATGTTTAAAGAAGATACTGGAATGACCTTTGTTGAATACCTGTCTTTTGTCAGAGTACAAAAGGCAAAAGCACTATTGCGAATGTCTTCACTGCCTATCGAAGTCATCGCCAATAATTCTGGGTTTGCTAATTCAGGATACTTTGCCACCACATTTAAAAAGCAGCTGGGAATTACACCGAGCGAATACCGTGAGCAATTTCATTTAGAAGCAGAACCGGGATTCACTATATCAGCAGGAGGTGCTTAAATGCTTCCTATCTATCGCGAAATGAATCGATGTGCTGAAAATGGCATTCGGGGAGTTCTCGGTACGATTATTCGTACTGAAGGGTCGACCTATCAAAAGGAAGGCAGCAAATGTTTTTGGGCAGAAGACGGAAAGCTGACAGGCTTATTGAGCGGAGGATGTGTGGAAGGCGATTTGGTGGAACACGCCCGGGAAGTTCTGGATCACTCTTCCTGCAAAACGCTGGCCTATGATTTTCGAGACAAAGGCGATGATCTTTGGGGGCTTGGCCTTGGCTGCAACGGATCGATCGATATTCTTTTGGAACCGTTTGACCCCGTAAAGCTTAGAGAAAACACAGAACGCACTCTAGAACTCTATGAAAACGCCCTTATCCATGAAACCATCTTGACGACAATCATCGAAGCAGAAACTCCCTCTTTAAAAGGGAAAAAGTGGGTGGTAGCACCTAATACGGATCACGTGAAATCAGGGCTTGACACAGTTGCTTATGAGAATGAAAAGGTCCTCGTTTTTACAGAAAAAATCACACCTTCCCCGAGGTTGACGTTATTCGGAGCAGGGCCTGATGCAGTACCACTCGTGAACGGTGCGAAGCAATTGGATTGGCACATCACCATCATTGATCACCGTCCGTCTTTTGTGAACACACAGAATTTTCCCCAGGCGGATCAACTGCTATGCGTTCCAAAAGGAAAATGGCCAGATCCAGAAATAGGAAACCATTCTTTTGTGGTGATCATGACTCATCATTTTGATCAGGACCTTCTGTTGCTTGAGCACATCCTTGAAACAGATGCTGCGTATATTGGAGTCCTTGGACCAAACAAACGAACGTACGAGCTGATGGACAGTCTTGGCAAGAAGTTTCATGAGGACCGGCTCTCCAGGCTTTATAGTCCAATAGGGCTTGACATTGGAGCAAAAACACCTGAAGAAATCGCACTCAGTATCCTTGCTGAAATGGTAATGGTACATCGAGGGAAGGGGAGCGGACAATCCCTTCAGGTTATGAAAAAGACAAGTTTTACAAAGTACCTGCAAACGAAAGTAGGTGAACTGGCATTTTAGCTGAAAAGAGGGAAACGTGGGCAATCATATTGGGAGCCGGCAGCTCTGAGCGGATGGGTACGCCTAAAATGATGCTGCGCCATCAAGGGAGAACACTGATACAGCATGTGATAGAAGCGGCAGTAAACTCCGACGTCGATGGTGTTGCAGTCGTGATTAACCCAGATGTGGATGGTCTACTCGCCGAGGCGACGATGGCAGGAGTAAATAAAATTTTTTTGAATTATCAATCAAACCAAGGGTTATCAGCTTCTGTAAAATCAGGCCTTTATGTTTTGCCTGCTGAGGCGGAAGCGGCCATTTTTCTGTTAGGAGATCAGCCCCTGATTTCCTCCCGGGAGATCAACCTGCTGTTGGAAGAATCCCATGCTGACCACAGTCATTCTGTGTATCAATCCTCTTATTTTGGCAAAAGAGGACACCCTGTCCTGTTTCACCGGAAAATGTTTAACAGGCTGCTAGAAATCAAAGGTGACAAAGGCGGACGGGATTTAGTGAAAAAGTATACGGATGAAGTAAAGATCGTTGAAATGGGAAGAAACTATCCTTTTGATATTGATACAATGGCAGACTTTAAAAAGCTTTTGAGAAGGGAGGTCTCTTAAATGGACAAGGTTATTGGGAAAGCGGTCACGAGGGTAGAGGACATGAGACTTTTAACCGGACAGGGCAAATATATCGATGACATCGGTACACCCTCTCAGACGTTTCAGGCCGCCATTTTAAGGAGTTCGAGTCCGCATGCAAAAATTGTGTCGATTGATACGGCTGAGGCTGAGAAAATGGCAGGAGTAAAAGCAGTGATTACCGGTGAACAGGTGAAAGAGTATCTCGAGCCATTTAGTGTAGGTGTCAGCGCTCCGGTGCAATACTATCCCATTGCTATCGATAAAGTCAGGTATGTTGGTGAGCCTGTGGCGGTCGTGATTGCGAAAAGCCGCTATATTGCAGAGGATGCAATGGAACTTATTAAAGTAAAATACGAAACCCTTCCTCCTGTTGTTGACATTGAAGGATCTCTGGAGAAGGATGCACCAGTCCTTCATGAAAATGTAGGCTCCAACATAGCCAATCACCGTACGTTTAATTACGGTGAAGTGGATCAGGCGTTTGAAGAAGCGGATGCCATCATTAAACATAAATATCTTTTTCCGAAATATACGGCGACGCCTGTGGAGACCTACGGTATTATCGCTCATTATGAATCAAGTGAAAAACAATATACAGTTCACGCTAACTTTCACGGACCTTTTGTTATTCAGGCCATTATGGCTCAAGCGCTGAAAATTCCAAGCAACAAGCTGAGAATCATTGTTCCAAAAGATATCGGCGGAAGCTATGGAATAAAAGCTGGAACATTTCCGTATATGGTTCTACTGTCCGTAGCGAGCCGAATTGCCGGTTGTCCGGTAAAGTGGATTGAAGATCGGCAGGAGCATTTGTCGGCAAGCTCCAGTGGAACGGACAGGGTCACTTACATTGAAGCAGCGGTGAAAAAGGATGGAAAAGTTACCGGTTTACGAATGAAAATGATTGACAATGTCGGTGCCTACATCCGGGCTCCGGAACCCGCCTGTTTGTATCGTACGCATGCCAATTCAACAGGTGCCTATGATATTCCGAATCTTCATATTGATGCGTACGCGATCATGACCAACAAGCTTCCAACCGGTTTAATCAGAGGCTATGGCGGCCAGGAGCTGTATTTTCCGCTGGAGCGGATCATGCAGAAGATTGCGTTCGAGCTGAATTTAGATCCAGCTGATGTGATACGCAGGAATCTTATTCAAAAGGATCAGTTTCCTTACAAGACGGCTTCGGGAGGTCTATATGACAGCGGCGATTATATCAAGGGGTTCGAGCTTGCGCTGGAGACCGGAAAATATGAGGAGTTCCGCAAAAAACAAGAGGAAGCAAGAAAGGACGGAAAAATATTCGGTGTCGGACTTGCCTGTATCGTAGAGCCGTCTGGTTCCAATATGGGGTATATCACCGTTGCTTTAACTCCTGAAGAACGTGCGAAATCACTGCCGAAATCAGGATGTTCAGAAGCAGCGACCGTTTCCATGGATCCGATGGGAAGCGTTAACGTTAGGATCAGTACGACTCCCTCAGGCCAGGGGCATGAGACCGTGGCAGCACAGATTGTTTCGGAGGTTTTAAGCATACCATCGGACAAAATCAAGGTTGTCGCAGAGCTGGATACTTCCACAAGCGCATGGTCCATTGCATCCGGCAGCTATTCCAGCCGCTTTGCCTCATTAGGATCAAGTGCTGTGTTTTATGCAGCGAACAAGGTAAAGGAAAAGTTGATGAAGATTGCTTCTCACCAGCTGAATGTGGATGAGAGTGAGCTTGAGCTAAGGGATGGTGCTTTTTATGTAAAGAGCGACCCTGCAAAAAAATATGCGCTGAAGAGGGCGGCAGGGTCCGCACACTGGAATCCCTTATCCCTTCCGGAGGGAATGGAGCCTGGAATCTATGAAACTTACTACTATTCTATCAAAGCGGCTGAGCCCCCTGATGAGAATGACCTCATCAACTCATCAGTAACCTACGGTTTTGTGGCCGATTTAGTAACGGTTGAAATTGACCCTGAAACAGGGGAGATAAACATTCTGGACTATATCACGATCCATGATGCCGGGAAACTACTCAATCCTCTTATCGTGGATGGACAGATATTTGGCGGACTTGCACACGGCTTGGGAGGAGCGCTCTTTGAAGAGCTCGTGTATGACAATAAAGGACAGCTGCTTACTGGTTCGTTTATGGACTATTTGTGTCCGACGGCTCCTGAAATTCCAAACGTCACGATCAAGCATATTGAAACGCCATCACCTATGACTCCACTCGGAGCTAAAGGACTTGGAGAAGGTAACACAATGAGTGCTCCAGTTGCAGTCGCCAATGCAGTCAGTGATGCCCTTTCTCCGTATAATGTGGCGATTGATACCCTGCCGCTTAGTCCCAACCGAATATGGACTTTGCTGAATGAAGCGAAAGAAAATAATCATAAAGAGGTGACCATCTGATGGAAGGCAAAGGAAAGCTTGTTTTAGATGCAGGAGTGGAGAGAGCGTATGAAGTACTTCTCGATCCCAGTGTTCTTGAAAAATGTATTATGGGCTGCAAAAAACTCGTACTGGTGGAGGACAACAAGTATCAGGCCGAGCTGTCTATTGGAATCGCGGCAATAAAAGGGAACTATTCTTCTATGATCGAAATTCTTGATTTGCAGGAGCCAAACCACTATAAGCTAGCTGTGAAGGGGGAAGGATCTCCTGGAACGGTTGAAGCAGTTGGGGTTGTGGACCTGACCCCGGATGGTGAAAGTTCCACTCTATTAAACTACTCCTATGAGGCTGAAGTAGGAGGAAAGGTAGCGATGGTAGGGCAGCGGATGCTGGGTGGAGTAGCGAAGATGGTCATACAGGATTTTTTCAAAAAACTGGGCAAGGAATTAAAACGAATTGAACAAAGCGCTTAACGAAAGGGGCCGTGCTGATTATGAAACCGGCAAAATTTGATTACTATCGACCTAAAGATGTTTCAGAAGCCCTTTCTTTGCTGGAATCCAGCGGTTTTGACGGCAAGATCATAGCGGGAGGACAGAGTCTCGTTCCCATCATGAACATGAGACTGGCCACCCCTCAGTGTTTAATTGACATTAACAGCTTGCATGATTTGAATTTTATCGATAGCGATGATCAAACATTAAAAATCGGGACGATGACACGGCAAAATACGGTGGAAACCTCTGAACTCGTGAAAAGCCAATGCGGATTGGTAACGGAAGCGGTCGCACATATTGGACACCTTCAAACGAGAAACCGGGGAACGATAGGTGGCAGCATCGTCCATGCAGATCCGAGTGCAGAGCTTCCCCTCGTTTTGATGGCGCTCAATGGCACACTTCACATTTCTTCAGAGGAAGAAACGAGAACTGTAAAAGCGGAGGACTTCTTCCTTACGTTTCTAACGACAGACATGATGCCAAATGAAATGCTTACTGAAATTCATCTGCCCATATGGAAGGGACGAGTGGGCTCTTCTTTTCAGGAAGTCGCGAGGCGCCATGGTGACTTTGCACTCGTAGCTGCCGCCTGTCAGCTTGAACTTGACGCGCATGACAAAATTTCGGATATCCGGCTGGCGCTTGGCGGGGTCGAGGCTATACCGTTATTGATCGAGGATGCAAAGGAACTTCTTGAGGGCGAAAAGATAACGGACCAAGCCGTACAAAAAATAGCCGAGCTCGTGGGCAGTAGTGTAGAGCCTGAATCGGACCTGCATGCGTCGGCCACGTACCGTACACAATTAGCGAAGGTCTTAACGGCCCGAGTTTTGTATCAAGCATACGAGAGAGCAAAGGGGTGAGCAGCATGTCCTTAACTGAAGTAAATGTAACGATCAACGGCAAGTCGTATTCAGAGTGGGTAGAACCAAGGATGCTGTTGAGTGATTTTATACGTGAAACGTGTGGACTGACGGGGACTCATGTAGGCTGCGAGCATGGTGTTTGCGGGGCCTGTACGGTCAACATGGACGGTTTGGCGGTAAGGTCTTGCTTGATTTTTGCGGTACAGGCGGATAACTGCGAAATAACAACCGTCGAGGGTCTTGCCTGCAGCGGAGAGCTGACAGCGCTTCAAAAAAATTTCATAGAATGCCATGGTCTGCAATGTGGTTTTTGCACCGCTGGCATCTTAATGTCCATCACTGATTTTTTGGAAAAGAACCCGCAGCCATCGGTTAAAGAAATCAAAGAAACCCTTTCAGGACATTTGTGCCGGTGCACAGGCTATGAAGGGATAGTGAAGGCTGTAGAGAAAACGGTTCAAGACAACAATAAAGAAGTCTTGCAAAGGAGTTGAATCCATGAACCTCGGAACGTTGCTGGAATTTGCAGTTGAGCGCTTCCCGAACAAGGATGCTATCGTTCAGCAAGATCAGCGTTTATCCTATGCGAGGCTGAACAGCCAGGTTGATAGGCTGGCAGCCTCCCTTCAGCGCATCGGAATAAAACAACAGGATCGTGTGATGGTTTTGTTAAAAAACCGTAGCGAAAATGTGATTCTCTATTGGGCGCTGCAGAAAATGGGTGCGATTTATACACCGATAAACTTCAGGCTTTCAGCAAAGGAAGTAGAGTATTGCTTTAACGATGCGGAAGCGACCGCAATCGTGTATGAGGATGCCAGCCAGGCGGCGGTGTTAAAAGCAAGGTTTAATGAAAGGCCAGTCTATATTGGGCTCGAGGGTGTACAAGGGGCTGATATTTATTTTTCCGAGCTGATTGAACGGAGTCCTGGGACGTATGACAGACCAGTCATATCGGATGAAGATATCGCCCTAATGCTCTATACTTCGGGAACTACCGGAAAACCAAAGGGTGTTCCAAGAAGCCATAAAAATGAGTACTCTGCAGCGCTTGCCCATATTATACAAAATCATTATACAGAAGGGGAAAGCACGCTCGGAACGATGCCTCTCTACCACACCATGGGAATGAGGTCGCTGCTTTCGATAACCTTCTTAAATGGGAAGCTTGTCATACTTCCTGATTTTGACGCGAAGGATGCGCTGGAATTGCTCACGAAGGAAGCTGTTACCTGTTTGTATCTTGTGCCAACTTTGTACCATGACATATTAAAACATCCGACTTTTAGTGATTATGATCTTTCGGCCCTTAAAAAAATTGGATATGCCGGGGCTTCGATGACCTCTTCCCTTACAGAGAAATGTATTGAGCAGCTGAAGCCTGAGGTGTTCGTAAATCACTACGGAAGTACTGAGGTGTACACCTTTACCATCAATTCAAATGTCTTCGAAAAGCCATGTTGTGCAGGCAAACCAGGGTTTCATCAAAACATCAGGCTGGTTAGAGCAGACCCGGACGGACATTCAACCTGCGAAGAGATCGTAGGAAAAGATGAAATCGGTGAGATCATTGTCAATTTGCAATCAGTTGAAGCGTTCAAGGGATATTGGAACCGGCCAGATGCGACCCAAAAAGCAATTCGTGACGGCTGGTATTTTACAGGAGATCTTGGTGTGCTGGATGAAGACGGCGATCTGCATGTCGTCGGCAGAGTGGACGACATGATCATCTCAGGCGGCGAAAACATCCACCCTCTGGAAGTCGAAGACGTCATCTCCGAGCATGAGAATGTAATCGAAGTCGCCATCGTCGGAGAAGAAGACGATAGATGGGGACAGATTGTATCAGCGTTCGTCGTTCCCTCCAGCCATACTGTCTCGATTCAAGAGCTGGACGAGTTCTGCAAAAACCATCCGCAGCTCTCCAACTACAAAAGGCCGCGAAAGTATGTATTTGTTAAGGAAATTCCGAAAAGTCCTGTCGGAAAAGTGTTGAGGCGGAAATTGCGGGATGGGGAATTTGAATTGTTCAAAACAGAAAAAGTAGTTTAATTTCTTAAAATCGAAAGGGGAAATCAAAATGACAACCACTACTCAATATGATCACATCCGTGTAGAAAAGAACAGGGAAACACAGACAGCGACCATTTTATTCGACCGCCCGGAAAAAATGAATTACATCAGTATGCTCGCCAGGAAACAATTTGCTGAGATCTTTGAAGAATTGAACGATGACGAAGGCGTACGTGTCATCATTGTAAAGGGTGAAGGCGACAAGTGTTTTAGTGCTGGCGGAAGTATTCCTCAGTTCATGGAAACTCATCCTGAAGAATTGTCCCGTTTAAGAGTGAACGTTGCCGCACCTGAGCGTTCCCCGAAGCCCGTCATCGCACAGCTTCAAGGATATACATTTGGGGTAGGCTTTGAGATTGCCATGGCGTGTGATTTCAGAATCGCTGCTGACGACACCCTCCTCGGGTTGCCGGAAATGAATTTGGGCATGATTCCCGGAAGCGGAGGGACGCAGCGTGTGGCACGGGCTGTAGGCCTTACAAGAGCAAAGGATATGATCATGAGGGCAAGAAGGATACCTGCTGAAGAGGCGTACCAATGGGGATTGATTACTAAGGTTGTGGCGAAAGAGGAGCTTGACAATGAAGTGGATCAACTGGCGGCTGAGCTCGTTCGGTTTTCACCACTTGCTCAGCGTGTTTGTAAGGAAGTATTGAATGCTGCTGAGGAAGGCCCGTTAAGCACCGGGTTAGAAATCGAGGGAAGAGCGTATGGCATGCTCAGATGCACCGATGACTTTAAAGAAGGTGTGGATGCATTTGTAGAGAAAAGAAAACCGAGTTTTACAGGAAAGTAAGTGAACAAGGTGCAAGTAATCCCGTGCCCCCACGGGATTACTATGCTTCTTCATGTACTTTCTATTTAATAGACTGAAAATTCAGTCTTCAAAAGGCTCATCCAAGCTAAGTCATGTTAAAAAACTTTAGTATTGGAGGAAAAAACATGTCAAGTGCACTACCTTCTGAGGTTGTTCAGAAGTCAGAACAGCCTAAAGTGAGTAACAGGCAAATGGTTTCTGCAACAGCAGCTTCCTTATTGGGCTGGTCCTTTGATTTATATGATCTTTTTATTCTTCTGTATGTTACACCAACGATTGGAAAGCTATTTTTTCCTACAACTAATCCAACACTGTCCCTGGCAGCCGTTTACGCTTCTTTCGCCGTCACGCTTCTCATGCGGCCGCTTGGATCCGCCATATTCGGATCGTATGCCGACAAGCATGGCAGAAAGAATGCCATGACGGTGGCGATCATCGGTGTTGGTATTAGTACAGCAATTTTTGGTTTACTCCCTACAGTACCGCAAATCGGTTTTTTTGCGGCCCTCCTGTTTTTATTGCTGCGGCTCGTCCAGGGAGTCTTTGTGGGAGGGGTGGTCGCCTCCACCCATACCATTGGAACAGAATCGGCGGCTCCTAAATGGAGAGGATTAATGTCTGGCCTTATCGGCGGTGGAGGCGCTGGACTTGGTGCATTGTTTGCTTCCATTACTTTTACAATCGTTTCAGCTCTGTTTCCCGGTGAAGCCTTTGATAGCTGGGGCTGGAGGGTGATGTTCTTTACAGGTATTTTAGGAGCCGTTGCCGGCCTTTTTGTGTTTCGGACGCTGGAGGAATCTCCGTTATGGGCCGAAATGAAAACGAAAAAAGACTCAAAACAAAATATCGACGAACAAAAACCGGTTAAATCGCTGTTTACGACATACTCCCGTGTACTTCTGGTGAATTTAATGATCGTCATCGGTGGCGGTTCGGGATATTATCTCACTGCCGGGTTTATTCCAACTTTCCTGAATGTTGTGAATAAAGTATCCACTACAACGTTGTCCGGTGTGCTTATTGCGGCCAGCATAGCTACCATCATATCTGCACTGATTGCCGGCCATCTGAGTGAAATCTTTGGCAGAAAAAAGGTATTCCTTGTCATCGGTGTATTGAATGTGATCGGATTGCCTTATTTTTATCTATCGCTGGCTAATGCAGCGTCGGTTTCTTCCATCTACTTTTATGTCGTATGCCTTGTGGTATTAGGAAATGCGGCATATGCACCCGTCTTGATTTTTTTAAACGAGCGCTTTCCGACTTCCATCCGGTCGACAGGCACTGGCCTTTCATGGAATATGGGCTTCGCCGTCGGTGGAATGATGCCTACCTTTGTTACCCTGGTGAGTGGCTCCGTTGAAAACATTCCCCATACTTTAATGTATTTTGCGATTGTGATCTATCTGGTTTACATCATCGGAAGCGTTATCATTCCAGAAACGAGAGGCAGACTCCACTAGCAGAAACCAAGACTTTGGAAACGAAGGGAGCTTTAATTGATGTCAACTATCATTCATAAAAAGATACCCACTTATTATAATTTTGCAGGCGGAGAATGGTCAGAATCGACTTCTAAGGAGCTGATAGAATCGTTTAATCCGGCGACCGGAGAACTGGTCAGCTATTCGCAAAAATCGAATATACAAGATGTATCCCAGATTATAGAATCTGTACAGCATTCCTTCCTGACAAGTGATTGGTCAATGAATCCTAAGCGCCGTTATGAAGCGTTGCATTCGTTGGCCGAAAAAATGACAGAAAAGCTGGAGCACCTTGCTCTCATCCTCACGATGGATCAGGGAAAGACCATTCGCGAGTCGCGGATCGAGCTGTCAGGCTGTATTGATACACTGAAGTATTTTGCAGGAGCCGCACGTTCTGTCTTTGGCCGTTCCATGCAGCTTGAACCCGATAATTTTGGTGTCGTTGTAAAAGAGCCGGTTGGCGTGGTGGGAATCATATCACCTTGGAACTGGCCCGCGTTGCTCATGATTCGTGAACTCGCACCTGCTCTTGCTGCCGGTAATGGAGTCCTCGTCAAGCCAGCAAGCCTTACTCCTTCAATATCCGTAGAGATCTTTAAGCTCATTGCTGAAATTCCTCATTTTCCAAAAGGGATCGTCAGCATCGTGACCGGTCCAGGAAAGTCCATTGGAGCAGCCATGGCAGCCAGTGACAAGATCGACATGATCAGCTTTACGGGGGACACCTCTACTGGCAAGTCCATCATTGAAATGGGAGCAGGAAATGTCAAAAAAGTAGCACTCGAACTTGGCGGGAAATCTCCGAACGTCGTCTTTGAGGATGCAAATCTTGATAAAGCTGTTCCGGTCATCGGCCGTTCCATTTTTATTTCCGCAGGCCAAATCTGCATGGCCGGTTCCAGGGTGGTCATTCATGAATCCATTATAGACGAAGTGGTCAAACGTCTAAAAGAATATGCCGAGCAGCTGCGGGTGGAAAACGGGCTTCTGGAAACGGCTGATATGGGGCCGTTGGTCTCACAAAGCCAATTGGACCTTGTTGAAGAGTATTGTGAAATCGGCCGGAAAGAAGGAAGAATCATTACTGGCGGCTACCGAAAGACAGGCGAAACATATGATCAGGGCTTTTATTTCACTCCTACCATCATTGATGGGCTCATGGCCGGCAGCCGCGTGGTCAAAGAAGAAATTTTCGGGCCTGTTCTCGCTGTTCAGACATTCTCAACGGAAAAAGAAGCGCTTCACATTGCGAATGACAGTGATTTTGGTTTGTCCGCCGGTGTATGGACATCGGATCTCAACCGAGCGGTACGGATGTCCAAAGGGATCAAAGCGGGAACCGTCTGGATCAATACGTACAACAAAAACTTTCCTGAAACAGAATTTGGGGGTTACAAGCAGAGCGGTTTAGGAAGGACAAGGGGAGTGGATGGCCTGATGGAATATTGCGAGACGAAGCATGTGCATATTGAAATGGACCCTTGTGAGGGGGCTCCTCTATGAACATGAGTTCTATAGTAAAACAGACAAGGCAGGACTTCTCCTTTCATTTGCCTACGCGGATAGAGTTCGGGTATGGAAAATCCTCCCGCCTTGCGGAGAACCTCGTAAATCTTGGTGTGAACAGGGTTTTTATCGTCAGTGATAAAGGGGTGGAATCCGCCGGATTATTGAGCGGAATCATTTCATCGCTGCAAGATTCAAAGATTGTCAGTGAGCTCTATCTAGAGGTAGAGCCTGATCCGAGTCTTGAAACGATTGATCGTGGAGCCGAGTATTTTCTATCTGGGCACTATGATTGTCTCGTTGCAGTAGGAGGCGGAAGTGTCATAGACACTGCAAAAGGGATTAGGATTGTAGCAAGCCAGGGCGGCAGCATCCGCGATTATGCAGGAGTCGATAAGATCGTAAGCTCCTCAGCTATTCCGCTGCTTACGATACCAACCACATCCGGGACAGGGAGTGAGGTGACTATCTTCGGTGTTTACTCAGACTGGAAGAACAATGTGAAAGTGACCGTCACCAGCCAGCATATGGCTCCGACTCTTACTATTGTTGATCCTGAACTGACCATGGGGTTACCAGAAAATATGACAGCAGCCTCCGGAATTGATGCCCTGGCCCATGGAATCGAAACCTACTTTTCCTTACGGTCGTGCCCTGCATCCGATGCACTGGCCACTGAAGCGATTACCACTGTCGGTTCACACCTTAGACAGGCTGTTGTGGACGGAAAAGATAAGGAAGCACGAATTGGAATGTCGCACGGAAGCTTACTGGCAGGGATGGCGTTTAACAACAGCTTCCTTGGGCTTGCCCACGCCATTGGAAGTGCTCTTTCCGGTCATTGCCATGTTCCTCACGGAATAGCCATCGGCTTGCTCCTCCCCCGCGTCGTTGAGTTCAATGCTCAGGTGTGCCCACTTAAAGCGGCTAAGATTGCGCAGTTGTTGGGGGTTGAGGGAGAAGACGAAACACAGTTGGCCGGTCAGGCGGCTAAAGCAGTGGCTTTCCTGGTGCGGGAAATTGGACTGCCTACCCGGTTGAAGGAATTAAACGTCCCTGAGGACAGGCTCGCTGCAATTGCAAGGGACTCTTTTCAAAGCGGGATGATGAGGTTTAATCCCCGGCAGCCAGCAGAGGCTGACGTTCTGGATCTGTTAAAGCGGGTTTACTAGAATTCACAAACAAAACGGAGGCGGTTTTTTAATGAGCGATGATTTGATTCTTAGTTTGGAAAAAAGTACAGACGAGGTAGCCTGGAATTTATACCGGAAAGCGATACGGTTTGGAACGTGGGATCCTGCTGAGATCGATTTAACCCATGACAGAGATGATTTTGAAGCACTTGATCAAGACCTGAAAAATTATCTCATTCACTTTTGCACCGGATTTCTTGATGCAGAAGAGAATGTTGCCTTAAAATTTTGTCCCTGGATCATGCTTGGGGCATCCACCCAGCAACAAGCCTTCCTCAGTACTCAGTTGTTGGAGGAATTCAAGCATACCGAATTTTTCCTTCGGTACTTTGAAGAGGTACTCGGCATCAAACGTATACATGGAGTGCAAAATCTCGTTCAGCAAAAGCTGGATGAGCGGGGCAAAATGATGCTCAATGCACTGGAAGGCAGTATAGAGGAACGCGAAGCCGCCCTCGTTGAAGGATTGACTCACTACCAGGGAATCATTGAAGGTGTACAAGCGATGGCGGGGTACGATGTATTTGAGGAGGTTTATGGAAGTAAAGGCCTCCTGCCCGGGTTGAAAGAAGGCTTCAAACGTATAAAAGAGGATGAAGGCCGCCACGTCGGCTTTGGGCTTCGCATGTTAAAGCTGCTGGCAAGAAATGAAAAGCATGCCAATAGAATACGAGAGATTTATAGTGAATATCTTCCCTACATTTTGATTCGCTACGATCAGCCGGTAGTGGTTAACGGACGTGAGGTTCCAACCCCGGTGGAGGTGAACGGCCGGCAGCGGGTGACGAAGCTTTTTGAAAGGCGCCTGAAGGACATATTCGGAGTGCCATCCATGAGTTAAATAAGGAGGGAATCGCTTGGTGACAGCCAGTGCCATAATCATAGGAATGGTCATTTTGTATGTGCTAGCCACTGCTTTTCTTGGACTATATACGAAGAAATTCTCAAAAAGCTCGGACAAATACATGACAGGAGGAAAAGCTTTCGGCCCTTTTATTATCGGGGTCTTGATGATGTCTGAATTCATAGGCACAGGCTCTACGATCGGTACCGCGCAAACCGCTTTTTCTCAAGGAATCTCGGCTTCCTGGAACTTAATCACACTCGCGTTTGCTTTTGCTTTGTTTGCCTACACACTGGCAAAAAAGTTCCATGAGCGTGGAGAGTATACCATTTCTGGGGCTATATCGAAAACTTACGGAAATGGTGCGAGAACGATTACCTCAGTCATTATGATTTATGCCCTAAGCGTGGTCAACGTATCAATGTACGCGGGAGGGGCGGCGACCTTATCTGGGATTATTCACGTCCCCCATGCGATGGCAGCAATTGTGGTTGGGGTAGTCACAGTTGTTTACGTTACCTTGGGCGGAATGTTTGCGGTTGCTTATACCAACCTTATTCATGCGTTTTTTAAATATTTGGGATTAATTCTGGCAGTCTCGTTCGGTTTAACTGCAGCAGGCGGTTTTTCAGGTCTGTCGCTGCAGCTAAAGCCAGCGATGTTTGACTGGACAGGCATTTCATGGCCAACCATTATTGCATGGACCATCGCCAACATTGGCTCTATTTTTTCTACTCAATACATCATTCAGGCGGTTTGCTCGACCAATGATGATGCCAAAGCAAAAAAAGCAAGTATTTACGCAGGGCTGTTCGTAATTCCTGTAGGAATCATGGCCGCTCTCATTGGGATGACAGCCTCTATATTGTTTCCGAATATCGTTTCTTCCGAGGCTTTTCCGATGTTGACTACCCTTATGAACCCTTTCCTTGCGGGTCTTGTGATCTCCGGATTAATCGCCGCGGTTTTTGGAACAGTGGCCGCCTCAACAATTGGAGCAGCTGCCCTATTGTTAAAAGACTTTTATACTCCGCTCTTTAATAAAGAAGGATCAGACAAAAAATCACTCAGGTTTTCAAGAGTGGCGACCATTGTGATGGGTCTTTTACCTATTCCGTTCGCCATTTTTACCCCGGAAATACTAAACACGATCTTTTTTGCCAGGGCACTCCGTACAACCATCGCCGTTATCGTGGTTTTGATGTTTTATTTTCCCCGTTTCAGCAGCGGAATAGGGGCTGCCCTTGGAATGATATTCGCTGTAATTACAACAACATTTTGGTTTCTTGCAGGAAACCCGTTCGGTATCGATAACATTTATATCGCTGCTGTTGCACCTCTTATCGTAATGGGAATCGATCATTTTTGGCGAAAAAACAAAACTGTGGTTCATGAGGAAGGTTCAAATGAAAATAACGGCCACCAATACAAGGTGCAATAGAGATAAGGGGGAAAGGTGTAATGAAGGCAAGAACATTTCGTACATGGCTAGCTCACCTTGAATCGAAAGGGAGGCTGGTGGCCATCGATAAAAAAGTGAGTCTGGAGTATGAGATCGCTGCTGTCGCAAAGAAACTGGACGGCAAAAAAGCGGTATATTTTTCAAATGTTGAGAACTATGGGATGCCTGTCGTTTCGGGGATATGTTCTACAAGAGATGACTTTGCTGAAGCATTGGAAACAGACCAATATGGAATCATTCCAAAATTCACTGAAGCGGTAACTTCACCAAAAGCATGCAGAAAAGTGAGCAACCAAGATGCCCCGGTAAAGGAAAATATCATCACCGAGAACATTGATTTGCTTAAGACCTTTCCCATTCCCGTCCACCATGAGATGGATTCTGGAAATTACATTACCGCAGGCCTGTTCATTACCCGTGATCCTGTGACCCGAAAGCAAAATGTATCCATTCATCGCCTGCAGATTTCTGGAAAGGATAAACTGGGAGTACTTTTGCTGCCGAGGCACACCTTTCATTTGTACAAACAGGCAGAGGAGGAAGGTAGGGCGCTCGAATGTGCCATAGTTGTAGGAGTGGATCCTGTGACACTTCTTGCTTCACAGGCGAGTACCCCATTCGGGATAGATGAGCTGGAAATCGCCAGTGCTCTGCGATCGGAACCACTTGAGACCGTTCGTTGTGAAACGGTGGACATTGATGTGCCTGCCTATGCGGAGATCGTTTTAGAAGGTAAAATCCTCCCTCATATTCGGGAGTCGGAAGGACCGTTTGGGGAGTTCCCTAAATATTACGGCCCGCGGAGTGACAAGGAAATTGTTCAGCTAACCGCCGTGTCACACCGAAAAGACCCGATCTTTTATACGATTATCCCGGCTGGATACGAGCATCTCCTGCTCGGGGGCATTCCACGTGAGGCTAGCCTCATTCAAAGTGTCCGCCAGACTGTGCCTTCTGCCGTTGCGGTTCACATGAGTCCAGGCGGGACATGCCGTTATCATGCGGTCGTATCCATAAAAAAGCGAAACAAAGGTGAAGCTAAGAATGCCATCCTCGCTGCCTTCGCAAACAGTTTTGATATAAAGCACGTGGTTGTCGTCGATGAAGAGGTAGATATATTTAACATGGAGGAAGTAGAATGGGCAATCGCTACGCGTTTCCAGGTGGACAAGGATTTAGTGGTAGTAGAGGGGGCGCAAGGCTCAAAACTCGATCCGTCCACAAATGACGGGTTCGGTTCGAAAACGGGATTTGACTGTACAGTTCCACTTAACAGTGAACCGATGCGTTATAAACGAATTTCCATTCCGGGATACGCAAATATGGACATCCAGGAGTACCTAAACGAAACATCATCAGGGGTAAACCCAGAGCATCTTGAGCATGGCAACAGGATTATGCATCGTAAACTTTCAGGAAGGATTCCTTGACCAGCTTATCAATGACAGCTGGTCTTTTGTCTCTACCGTTACGTTTATAAGTCAACGGGAAGAGGAATGCTAACTCCCAGCAGCTTTTTATTAGAAACTTTTCATTTACAAAAATTGATGCGTAGGCTTTAAGGAGGATTGTTCATGCATTTAAATCTGATGGGAAAAATTGCACTTGTCACAGGTTCTACATCCGGAATTGGCAAGGCCATTGCGATGTCTCTGGCAGAGGAAGGAGCCCATGTTATCATCAATGGACGCCGTGAGGAAAAGGTGCAAGAAACGATAGCGGAAATTAAAGAGTTGCATCCCGACGCTGTATTATATTCAGCCGCAGCCGATCTCGGAAAAGAGGAAGGATGCGAAAAAATGATGAAGGAATTTAATGATATTGACATATTGATCAACAACCTGGGTATTTTTGAACCGAAGGAATACTTTAATATACAGGACGAAGACTGGTTTAAGTTTTTTGAAGTCAATATCATGAGCGGTGTCCGGCTAACGCGCAGGTATCTGAAACAAATGATTGAAAAAAAAGAGGGAAGAGTGATCTTTATAGCTAGTGAGGCTGCCATTATGCCGTCTCAGGAAATGGCTCATTATAGTGCTACCAAGACGATGCAGCTTTCCCTATCCAGAAGCTTGGCAGAACTTACATATGGAACGAAGGTAACGGTCAATACGATTATGCCTGGTTCCACTTTAACGGAAGGGGTCGAGGCCATGTTACAAAGCCTTTATCCCGATCAAAATTTGACTTTGGAAGAGGCCGAAAGAAAATTCATGATGGAGAATCGGCCCACTTCCATTATTAAGAGGCTTATTCGCCCCGAAGAAATTGCCCACCTGGCGGCTTTTTTAAGCAGTCCGCTCTCATCAGCGATAAATGGAGCTGCCTATCGAATTGATGGGGGGCTAGTTCGGAGTGTTTTTTAAGTTTAAGCGGATTTGTTACTCTCATAAAATAAAATCAAGAAGCACAGAATAGGGGAAGCAAGGAAAACTGCACTCTTTTGGTGGAGTGAGCGGAATGGAGTTAAACCATGAGGGAAGATTGTGATGTATCATCACTAAAACAACAGATTGTCGATATCCTCCAGCATATTAACCTTGAGATTAATCAATTTATAATCTCTTTGGAGAGGGAGAGTTATTGTCTTTTAGGCAATCTCGAACAATTAAAAGGACAAATCGAACAAACACAAACCGCAGCAGCATCATTTTATTTAAACTGTTATTTGTCTCCCTATACAGAAAAATACCTTGAAATTTCAACTTGTATCCAGAATCTCTCCAGTCAAAAACATGGAGCGCTGATCGCCATCGAACGGGAACAGCCCTTGGAGACGATGATCAGTGCGGGCAATTCGATCGGAGCAACATTAACGTTTCCGTTATTAGAGTCCATTTTTTATCCGGGAAATCCTCTTCATGATGGAGCGGTCTTAATTCGAGGTGACCTTATTATTTCGGCTGCAAACGTACTTCCCTTATCTAAAATTCATTCAAGTTCAAAAAAACTGGGAACCCGTCATCGAGCAGCAATAGGATTGACCGAGATCAGTGATGCACTGGTACTCGTGGTATCTGAAGAAACGGGCAGGGTTTCGTTCGCTGTGGATGGAAAGCTGTATCCGATAAACATGTCCAGTTCAATCGTTTAAAGTATAGGCAGTGCATCAAAAGCAGACCATCCGTCTGCTTTTTTATTTGAGTCTTTCTGTCGGTTTTTTCTTTTGACGATACGAAACGCAAAAAACTGCCCATTTCTGGAGTATAATTGACTTGAGACCTTAACAAGTACTGGGGAGTGATTGGATGATTTCAGATTTAATTGGAGAGCCGGGAATGGAACCTGTAGTTGGAATGCTCTACTCAATGGTAGACGGAAATTACAAACGGTTAAAAACAATTGTTGAAGGTATGTCACAAGAGGAATTAGATTATAAAGGTCCGAACCAAAAATATAACAGTACCGCGCAGTTAGTAAGGCACTTAGCATACGTGGACCTCAAATGGATATTTAGAATCAAGGGTGAGGCGGTGCCGAGGGAACTTGAAGAGAAATTTGGGCCTAGTTTAGATAAAAACGACCAATTGCCGCAGCTGAAAGGGATTTCTCTGGATGTGCTCATGACGGATTATGATCATGTTGTACAGATGATTAAATCAATGTGTTATCAGTTAACAGACAAACAGTTACATCAAACCGTTGAATATGAAAATGGCTACAAAGCCACAATCCAATGGGGTATTTGGCATATCGCAGACCATAACAGATATCATCAGGCACATATTAATCAACTGCGTAAATGGTTTAGCCAAGAATCAGAGACAAGAGAGGATCAACATCATGAAAAAAGGGATTTTACTATTGGTGGCGGCAACCTTTCTTTGGGCAGGTAATTACATATGCGGCCGGTATTTAGCACCGGCCTTGCCAGCAACTTTATTAAACACTATCCGTTGGGCTATTTCAACCGGGCTCCTGTGGGGATTACTGATGCTTAACAAAAAACCATTACCGATCATTTCTAAATGGAGAGAATTTGTAATACAAGGGTTTCTTGGCATATTCGCCTTTTCTACATTAAACTATTTAGGTCTTAAATCGATTAGCGCATCACAAGCCGGGATGATCTCAGCAGGTATTCCGATTACCATCCTGCTATTCACTCCCATATTTCTTAAAGAAAAAATCAATTCAAAAGCATGGATTGGAGCGGCGGTCTCAATCATCGGCGTGATTCTTTTGGTTCAGGGAAAACATGCAGACTCTTCTCCCGGTTCAATTGTTGGAGAAATTGAAATTCTGTTATCATGCTTCGCTTGGGGAATGTATACTGTTCTGGGCAAGAAATATGGCAGAACGATAGACCCTCTTACAATGACTGCGGGAGCCGCTTTTTATGGGACGATTTTTAGTGCCATAAGCTGTATGGGAACGGTCCATCCTAATATGATCCATATGACAACTAATGCATGGATTTGTATTTTCTACGTGAGTACATTTGCTTCAGTTATTGCTTATTTTTCTTGGAATGCCGGAGTAAAAATTGTAGGAGCAGGGCGAGCAGCGCCCTATATTAACTTACTCCCGGTCTGGACTGTTTTGCTGGGTGTTCTTTTGCTGCAAGAACAAATATCCTTCGTCACACTTTTAGGCGGAATCGTTACTATTTTGGGAGCGGTGCTTGCTAGTTTATGAGTTTGTATCAACGTGAGAGTTATGGCTGAGACCGCAAAAATCCATCAACTTGAACTGTATTATATGACCAAGCAAATTGGACGCAGCGGCTTTATCGGAAACTTCATCAAGGAACACGGTATTCATAAAGCGGTGGCTGTCGATGTTGACAAGCCTCCAACCTGAGGGAGGCAGGCTGTCAGATCGGCCACTTCGGCCATCTCGTTCAGCCAGGAAAGCATCAATGGCAAATGGTTCTATCTCGTCTGCAGCCTGAAGTCATTACCCTTTTTTCTTTAGAGAGAGCGACCCAGCTGTCTGAGGCTGCGGTATCGCTTGGAAAGATACAGAATGTCATCCTGCGGGTATTGTTATAGGTTGTGTGATAGCCTCGGATCTATTTATCAAGGATGAGATTGATTCCCTTGAAGTGGTGGTCGCTGCTAAAGACATTCCTTTGAAAGAGACAATTACGAAGGACATGATAGGAGTGGAGAGGAGAAACAAAGGAGCGGTAGTGGAAGGGTGATAACCTTACATGAAAAGATCAAATTTAAAATGAAGCCCTATTACTTTTCTTACAATTTTTTGTTTGTTGCTGTCGAGTGATAAGTGGTATAGTTTAAAAAAGAAAGCGGTTTCCAGTAGTTTCAAAGCCTGAAAGTGATGACGAAGCCAAAAAAGGAGCGTCTAACACTAGTACATCATGAGGAGGATTTAACCATGTCTCAATCCATTGATCGCGCAAAGACGCGACGCATTACGGGTAACATCTTCAAAGGTTCGGTAGGAAATCTGATCGAATGGTACGACTGGTATGTCTATTCTGCTTTCGCTGTGTATTTTTCTGCAGAGTTCTTCCCGAAGGGAGACCCGACCAGCCAATTGCTTAACACGGCGGCGATCTTCGCCGTAGGATTTCTGATGCGGCCGATTGGAAGCCTGCTGATGGGCCGCTACGCCGATCGTCATGGCCGGCGTGCCGCACTGACGCTTTCCATTACTATCATGGCCGGTGGTTCTCTGATCATAGCCTGTACTCCAGGTTATAGCACCATTGGTATAATAGCACCTATTATTCTGGTTCTCGCCCGCCTGCTTCAGGGGTTGTCATTAGGTGGGGAGTATGGAACCTCGGCAACTTATCTGTCAGAGATGGCCAGCACTGGCCGCCGCGGATTCTACTCAAGCTTCCAGTACGTGACACTTGTTGCCGGACAGCTAGTGGCTCTTGGTGTGCAGATTATCCTGCAGCAAGTGCTCAGCGAATCCGATATGATGTCCTGGGGCTGGCGTATCCCATTCGTCATTGGAGCAATGGGAGCCTTGGCTGTACTGTGGCTGCGACGCACGATGGACGAATCGGAGCAGTTCGAAAAAATGGACTCTGAAAACCGAGAAAACGCAGGGACCATCAGGGTTCTAATGAAACACCCCAAAGCGGTGCTGACAGTGGTGGGACTCACGCTTGGCGGAACGGTCGCGTTCTATACCTACACGACATATTTACAGAAATTCATGGTGAATACTGTGGGCCTCCAAAAGGAGGTCGTCAGCTGGATCAACTTTATTGCTCTGCTAGTATTCGTCGTGCTTCAACCGCTCGCCGGCATGCTGTCTGACCGTATCGGACGGCGCCCTCTATTGATTAGTTTCGGTATTCTTGGAACATTGCTGACAGTGCCGCTGTTCATGATCATGGAGCAGATGAAGAGTCCTATTATTGCTTTCTTGCTCATGATGGCAGGACTGATCATTGTCACCGGTTACACATCCATCAATGCGATCGTGAAAGCCGAGCTTTTCCCGACTGAAATCCGAGCCCTAGGCGTGGGTTTCCCTTATGCACTCACAGTCGCAGTGTTCGGCGGGACGGCGGAGTTCATCGCATTATGGCTGAAGAGCATGGGAGCCGAGTCGCTTTTCTATTTCTATGTAGCTGCTTGTATCGCAATAAGCTTTATCACCTACTGGCGAATGGGTGAATCTTCGAAGGTCTCCCAAATCGAGGCCGAGCTGAACGCTGAAAATGACCAGCTGTCTGTGTAGACAGTTAATCTTGTAATTAAAGAAGAGGAACATGTTTTTAAAAGCACGCTGCCGGCGTGCTTTTTGGCTGTATCGGTCTTTATGGCTCAAGACGAAAGTCTTGAAATACAGCGAAATCTATTAAAAAAGTAACGACTCCCTACCTATTTCCAAAATCTTTCAATCCTTTTACAGTTTAAATAGAGCAGAAGCAGCACTCAACATCGTCTAAATAGTTTAATAATCCAAGTAAAAGGAGTGGCAGGTTTGAAAGGGAAAAAGATTTTGTATTGGGTTCTGTCTTTGGTATTAGTTGGGTTCTTGGGCCATACGGTATATGACACAGGCCAACAAGGAACATTAAAAGCTCAAGAAACGAACGCATTGAAGGGACAATTCCACCTTGATGATGTTGTGAAAATTTATGTCCCATCCACCTATGATGTAGATCAGCCAATCGATAATACCCCGTACGTGAATCGGTCTCTGGAAACATTCTCTAAAATGTTTGGAGGGGCAACAGCTATTGAGGGAACAGGGGCCTGGATAGGTGATAACGATCAGCTAATTAAAGAAAAAGTCACCATTGTGTATAGCTTTGCTAAAAAGTTGAACAAGAAATAAAATTAACGAAGTAGTAGCTTATGCAAAAACTTTAAAAGAGGAGATGAAACAATCGTCCGTTTCCCTTGAAGTGAATGGCAAGATGTATTTCATTGAATAAGTAAAGCAGAACTGTTTTATTCATCATCGAGCCGACAAGATTGTACCGCGGTTGTACCAGAGTGTTGCGCTATTTTTGACGTTCTTATCGAAGCCAGCCTTGATTACTTCCTCAATCAAACGGTTTGACCTAAAAAAGCGAAAACACTAAGATCGAGCTGCCATTTAGGCGGCTTTTCTTATTAACATACGTTCACAAGAATAATCTTATCTATAAATAATATTGTAAGTGGGTTATACAACTCCTTTTGCATACTTTTTCGTGTCCCTAACTTTAATTGAAAACATGGCTTTACACTGCCGAATAGAGAAATACCTTCACCGACCATGATTGGATTAATCTTCAACACTAATTGATCATTGATTTTGTGCCCTTAATAAACTTACAGCCATGCCCCCGATTTGCCTTCCTAATTTCAACCCTTCATCATTATCTACGTTAAAATGAACGCCGGCGTACAAACGGGATAAAGCGCATTCTCCCATTGTGTTTTTTATTCCGGATGCTTCCTGCGGAAAGAAATAACTTAAGACCGTTTCTGCACATCCTGCAACAGTGGCGTGAGCAGAAGGGTACGATGGGAACCGAGGTGTAGACAGCAATGGAGATAGGTTTGTGCCATATTGATTGGGACGTGCCACATCCCAGAGATACTTAAAATACCACGACATGACAAAGGCATCATTAACCGCAGCGTGAAAATATGCGAGTACTCTGGCAATAAACGGGGAACCCAGCTGGTATTTTTGGGCGTAATTGTAAATCATAGGCGTCATGTTCTGCGTGGCTTCGACCATACCCCAGTATTGTGCGAGTTGTCTTTGCTCAGGCGTTATGGATGATAAAGTTCGTTCTACAATCGTTAACTCAAATCCCCAATCAATTTCATTAGGATTTTTAATTTGCCAAAGGATACGCTGTTGAAAGGGATCCAGGAACTCATTGTTTCTTTGCCTTAAAATAAAAAACATTGGAAAATATGCTGGTTCAGGATTCTGTTGAGGCGGGGTTTGCTCTCCTAAGTAAGGATGTTCTGACCATCTTCTGTAATTTGTTCTCATTCGATAACCCCTTCTATTTTTTCTTATTCTTTATGAGTAAGAGCAATAAAATATAACAATAAGTGTTAAAGACCAGCTGATATAACAATGCAAGCTGGTCCTTTTTTAGCGAATAGGCGGCAAGAATGGTCTGCGTGGTGCCAAGAAAAT
Organism: Fictibacillus sp. NRS-1165; assembly: GCF_050468105.1. Taxonomy (NCBI): domain Bacteria; kingdom Bacillati; phylum Bacillota; class Bacilli; order Caryophanales; family Fictibacillaceae; genus Fictibacillus; species Fictibacillus sp. NRS-1165. The sequence goes on along the minus strand of NZ_JBDPNU010000026.1, from coordinate 58,901 downwards.
GGGAGCATTTGTTTCCACTGGAGCTTGTAACGCTGAAAGAAATCGCACAGCATGATTTATTGCTGACAAGGCGTATTTCCGGCCAGGGGATGTATGACATGATCCTGGAACAATTTGAAAAAAATGGACAGCACCCTAATGTCATTCTGGACTGTCCCGACATCTCTACGATTCTTACGCTTGTATCCGCCGGCATGGGAATTACGATCATTCCTAAATCAGAAATCCATTTGGCATATGAGGGGAAGTTTAAAACCATCGCCATTAAGGAATCGTTTCCACTGACCAAACCCTGCAGCGGTCTGCCTTAAGGATAGGTATATTTCCAAGGCTGGGAAGCAGCTTCTTAGCATGCTTGAGAAACAAGATAGCATTTAGCCATGTTAAAGGACAGCCAATTCCTGTAGATAAGGAGGGCTGCCTTTATCATTGGAGCCTAATTTAATCGAGCGCTCTTAATTTTCTCTTTGTGATTGATCAGGTACTCGGTCTTCTTCCATATATACCATTTTTCAAGAGTATAATAGTTTGTGAGATTATCTTCCGAAAGAATGTTAAGCACCTTCAAAAAATGAGATAATTCGTGGATGAAAATATAAAGCGGGAGGGATCATGATGGGGAAGGTTTATTTAATAGGGGCTGGACCGGGGGATCCGGAGCTACTGACAATGAAGGGATTAAAGTGCATTAAAAAGGCAGATGTCATCTATTACGATCAGCTGATAAATAGCGAGATGATTACATACATCCATTCGAATGCAAAACGAGGGGTCTGTATCCCTTATGATAAAGATGGGATGGAAACTGGTGGAATAAGAATGGAACTCTTTCGGCATGCAGAGGATAGTAAGACGGTCGTTTATTTAACGAAGGGGGATCCCTTTTTGTTCAGCGGTTGTGAAGAAACGGCATATGACCTTGCGGAAAAAGGAATTGTTTTTGAAGTAGTTCCTGGTATTTCAGAGGGTCTTGCAGCTGCTGCCTATATCGGAGTACCCGTCACCCACAGGGAGTATGCATGCTCTTTTGTCATCCTCTCGGCATCGAAGCTTGATGATCATCCGGATTCCTTACGTTCGATTGCGGCAAGCTTCAATACTCTAGTCATCCAGATGGACCGGAACTGGCTTTCGACGGTTCAGGACAAGCTGTTGCAGGCAGGCTGGGCTGCCGACACTCCCGTTGCCTACATACAGGAAGCAACAACAGCTGATCAATATTGCTGCAGAAGTCTATTGACCTCCACGCAAAAGATCGCAGGGGATGAGAAGGTGCATTTTCCTGGTATTCTTCTAGTTGGAGATGTAGTTACGTTTAACGACAAGATAAATTGGTTCAATCCACATAACAAACAGCTTCCGGCGAGTGTGGTAGGCTCCGGTTTATAGGCAAAAAAAGAAGATGACGGCAGGCAGGCCAATAGAGGAGCCCACCTTTCCGCCATCTTTTTATTATGGATTTATATTTTAATAGAGCTTTTGTTCATCGCCCATGTTTTCTTCCAGGAGTTCTGAGCAGTCATTAACATGAAAAAGGCGAGGATCCCAATCAAAGAGTATACGATAAAACCGGCCGCGTAGCTTCCAGAAAACTCTTTTAGTGTACCTAAAATAATCGGAACGAAAAAACCGCCAACTCCTCCGGCCGCTCCTACAATACCGGTGATGACCCCGATTTCTTCTTTAAATCGCTGAGGAACAAGCTGGAAGACAGCGCCGTTCCCCATACCTAGACACGACATTCCTGCAAACAATAGAACGGTCACAAGGAATAAGGACGGCAACTGGCTCACTCCCAGCATGCATAGCGTTACACCGATCAATAAATAGCTTAATAACCGTACCCCGCCGATTTTATCTGCAATCATTCCTCCGATCGGACGAACAAAACTGCCGGCAGCAACACAGAAGGTAACAAAGTTTCCTGCAGCGATACTGGACAAGTGGTACTGATCCACGAAAAAGATACTTAGGAAGCTGGTCAATCCTACAAATCCCCCGAAGGTCACACAGTAAAGAAGGCAAAAATACCAGGTATCTCTCATCTTTAAGACAGTTAAATAGTCCTTTACTGGCTTTGCAGGAGGCTGTGAAGGGGCATCCTTGGTGATCAATATATAAAGGGTGAACGTGGCCAGGAGCGGGATTAGTGCGAGCCCCATCACACCGTTCCACCCAAACTGTTCTGCGAGCCGCGGGCCAAAAAGGGTAGCCAATAAGGTTCCGCTGTTGCCTGCACCTGCAATTCCCATCGCAGCACCCTGCAGATGGGGCGGATACCAGCGGCTTGCCAGAGGCAGCGCGGCGGAAAAACTTGCTCCCGCTACCCCTAATAATAATCCGATTCCATAGAGTTCAGCGAGATGAGTACCTGAGAGCCAACCCCACAAGAGCGGCAGCATAGTGACAATCATACCCCCTATCGCTGTTTTCCTTGGTCCGATTCGATCGGTTAAAACGCCGAATAATAGTCTGAATAATGATCCGCTGAGTATGGGTATCGCAACGATAAGCCCTTTTTGAGAAGGGGAGAGACCAAAGTCCTTCGTGATATAAACCCCTAATGCTCCAAGCAGTACCCAAATCATGAAGCTCACATCAAAATACAGGAAGGATCCAATCAACGAGGGGGCATGTCCGTTATTTCTTAAGTCCTTTAACTTCATTCATATCACTCCAATCTAAGGTTTCTCTTAGTCTACGCCGGTTAAAATTGATATGCAGTTTTAATGGAAGAAAAGGTAACAGACAAATTTATAAAAAACAATGTGAGGTTTTCTGACATACGTGAAGTCTTCTTCGTCTGCGTTTGGTATGGTGTTAACAAGAAAGCATCAAATACTGCTTAGGAGGTTCTTATGGAAAGAAAGAAGCTTGTCCTTGTTGGAAATGGTATGGCCGGCGTCAGGTGTATAGAGGAGATCTTGAAAATTGACGCTGAAGCCTTTGATATTACAGTGTTTGGCAGTGAACCTCATCCCAATTACAACCGGATTCTTTTATCCACAGTGCTTCAGGGTGATACCTCGATTCAAGATATTACGTTAAATGAAATGTCATGGTATGAAGAAAATAATATCAAGCTATATACAGGGGAAACCGTGATTAAGATTGATCCTGATCAACAGCTCCTCTTTACCGACCTCGGCAAGGAGGTCTTTTACGACCAATTGATCCTCGCAACTGGATCACAGCCTTTTATGCTGCCGATTCCTGGTGCGGATAAAGAGGGAGTTACTGCTTTCCGGGACATTAAAGATTGTGAAACCATGATTGCTGCTGCACAAAATTATAAAAAAGCAGTGGTGATCGGTGGCGGGTTACTGGGGTTAGAAGCAGCACGGGGCCTGATTAACCTTGGAATGAAGGTCGATGTTGTCCATCTTACAGGCCAGTTGATGGACAGACAGCTGGATCTCGTCGCATCAGATCTTCTGAAAAAAGAGCTGGAAAGCCAGGGGATGAATTTTCTGCTCGAAAAGCAAACAGAAGAGATATTCGGAGGAAAACGGGCAGAGGGATTACGGTTTAAGGATGGTTCAACTGTGGATGCCGATTTAGTCGTAATGGCTGTAGGAATAAAGCCTAACGTCCAGCTGGCAAAGGACAGCGGCATTCCTGTTAATCGAGGAATTGTTGTAGATGATTATTTGCAGACCGAGATCCCGAACGTTTATGCAGTGGGAGAATGCGCCGAGCATCGTGAAATGGTGTATGGATTGGTAGCTCCTCTCTATGAACAAGGAAAGATACTAGCAGAACGAATAACCGGGCTTAAGAACAGGAAGTATGAGGGGTCCGTCATCTCAACACAATTAAAAGTGTCGGGTGTTGATGTCTTCTCAGCAGGACAATTCATGGAAAGTGAACATACGAAAGCTATTAAAATTCATGATGATGTGGAAGGAATCTATAAAAAAATTGTTTTTCAGAACAACAAAGTGATTGGAGCTGTGCTTTTTGGGGATATTCAGGACGGTCCGCGCCTCCTAAAAATGATCCTTGAGAAGGTTGATGTTTCAGACCTTCCAAAAATTGCAGTTCTGGCCACTCCTTCAGAGGATACCGCAGAGAGCGCTGTAGTTTCCATGCCCGCGAGTGAAGTCGTTTGCGGGTGCAATGGTGTTTCCAAAGGCGAGATTTGTGAGGCCATCGTTACTCAGGATCTTAAAACAGTGGATCAGGTAAGAGATTGTACAAATGCCTCCCGGTCGTGCGGCGGCTGCAAGCCCGTCGTTGCCGAACTTCTGGAATATACACTTGGTGATGACTTCGATTACAGTGAGCAAAAGGAAGCGATCTGCAGCTGTACAACATTAAGCCGGGAAGAAGTCATTGAAGAAATCAGAACAAAGGATTTGAAATTCGTGAAAGAAGTGATGCATGTCCTTGATTGGAAAGAAAAAGAGGGATGTTCGAAATGCAGACCGGCATTAAATTATTATTTGGGTATGATCAATCCCGCACAATATGAGGATGAATCAGCATCCAGGTTTGTTAATGAACGGCTCCATGCCAACATCCAGAAGGATGGAACCTATTCCGTAGTGCCGAGAATGTACGGCGGAGTCACAACGGCAGAAGATCTGCGGAAAATTGCGAACGTAGCGGAAGCGTATAATGTTCCGATGATCAAGTTAACCGGCGGGCAGCGGATTGATCTATTGGGCGTAAAAAAAGAAGATCTTCCTAATGTCTGGGCCGATCTCGATATGCCATCAGGGTATGCCTATGCTAAATCCTTGCGAACCGTAAAAACGTGTGTAGGTGAACAGTTCTGCCGGTTTGGCACGCAGGATTCCACCCAGATGGGCATCGACCTTGAGAAGAAATTCGAACGCCTGAATACTCCGCATAAAATTAAGATGAGCGTATCAGCATGTCCGCGGAACTGTGCCGAATCCGGAATTAAAGATCTGGGTATCGTTGGTGTGGACGGTGGATGGGAACTGTATGTCGGCGGTAACGGGGGCACACATTTGAGAGCCGGCGATCTGCTATGTACGGTCCAGACAAAAGAAGAAGTAATCACAATGGCTGCAGCGTTTTTACAGTACTACAGAGAGACAGCCAACTATCTTGAGAGAACATCGAAATGGATTGAACGAGTAGGCTTGGAGCATGTACGTGAAGTCCTTTTTGACGAAGAAAGCCGCAGCCAGTTAGTCGAGCGGATCGAGGAAGCACTCGTTTATACTCAGGATCCTTGGAAGGAAATTATTGAAAGCAAAGAAACACGAGAAAAATTGTTTGAGAGTTTGAAAGTTTAACAAGAACAATGAAAAGGGAGGCAGGACAAATGAACAGGATCGAAGTCGCACAGCTTCATAATTTGCCGGAAAAACTAGGGGTGACGCTCAAAATCGCAGAGCATGACATTGCACTCTTCAGACTTTCTAACGGAAAGATCAAAGCAGTTGAAAACCGCTGCCCTCATAAGGGTGGTGTTCTTTCCCAGGGAATAGTCAGCGGTGATTATGTATTTTGTCCGATGCATGATTGGAAGATCTGCACGACGAGTGGAGAGGCTCAAGGCCCGGATACGGGCTGCGTCAAAACGTATAAAGTAGAAGTGCAGGATGAGAAAGTCTATCTGTGCTTATAGGGAGAAGAGAGAACGAAGAAGGTGAGGCCATATGTCCAATAATTTTCTCCAGCATTTTCGTCACCAGCAGCAGGAAGCAGCCTATGAAAAAGCCATGGATACCCAGTGCCCGTTCTGCAGTGTTCAATGCACGATGCAACTGCTGGAACAACGGGAAGGCGGTCGAAAGAAATATAAAGTACTGCCCTTGAAAGAGACGGTGTCAGAGGCCAGATTGTGTATAAAAGGAAGAAACGCCCATCAGCATGCGCTTCATAGAGAGCGTATTCTGCATCCGATGAAAAGAGTGGGTCGTCACTTCGAACAAATATCATGGGATGACGCATTACACTTTATTAAAGAGCAGTTCACGAGCATTCAGAAACAGAACGGCAATGATGCAGTAGGTGTATACGGGGGAGGCTCGCTAACGAACGAAGAAGCCTATTTATTAGGAAAGTTTGCAAGGGTTGCCTTAAAGACAAAACACATCGATTACAATGGGCGCTATTGTATGTCGGCAGCTGCCTCTGCGATGAGTGAAGCATTTGGTTTGGACAGGGGCATAACAAATTTGGTGCAGGAGATCCCCTATTCACGATGTATCATCCTGGCGGGAACCAATATTGCTGAATGCCAGCCAACCTTGCTTCCCTATTTTCAAAAAGCAAAAGAGAACGGAGCCTTTATTATCGCGCTGGATCCCAGAGAGACACTGACAACGAAACTGGCGGATATGCACCTTAAAGTAAAACCAGGCATGGACGCAGCACTCGTCAACGGCATGCTGAAAGTCATACTCGACCAAAATCTCTATGATCTTTCGTTTATTGAGGAGAGGACGAACGGTTTTGAAGAGTTAAAAGAGCATATCGAGTCTCTTGATCTAAATGAAATTGCCGCGTCAACAGGGATCCAGCGTGAACAAATGGAGCGGGCAGCCGTTCATTTTGCAACAGGCTCCACAGGTATGGTGTTTACAGCAAGAGGTGTCGAACAGCAAACACATGGTCATGCGACAGTACGGAACTTCTTAAATTTGATCTTAGTAACGGGTAACATCGGTAAGCTGGGATCAGGATACGGAGCTGTAACCGGTCAGGGGAATGGGCAGGGAGGCAGGGAACACGGGCAGAAGGCAGATCAGCTTCCGGGATACAGGAGTATCGAGCATCCAGAACATCGAAAATATATCTCCAAGGTTTGGGGGATTACCGAAGAAGAACTGCCCGGTAAAGGTGTTTCCGCATATGAGATGATCGAGAAAATGGATGCCGAAGAAATCAAGGCTTTATTTATAATGGGCTCCAATCCGCTCGTTTCAACACCAAATGCGAATCTGGCAGAATCCGCGTTAAAAAAGCTAAAGTTTTTAGTCGTGGTTGATATGTTTTTATCTGAAACTGCAAAGCACGCTGATTTAGTGCTGCCGAGCTCGTCCTACCTGGAGGACGAAGGAACGATGACCAACATGGAAGGACGTGTGACGTTAAGAAAAGCTGCGCGGAGCTGTCCAGGCGAAGTCAGACATGACTGGCAAATTCTTTGTGATGTAGCCGCCCAGCTGGGTAAGAAGACATATTTTCCTTTTCAATCAGCAGAGGAGATCTTTAATGAACTTAGAGTGGCCAGTAAGGGAGGAAAGGCCGATTACTACGGCATCACGTACAAAAGACTGGAAAAAGAAAGGGTATTTTGGCCATGTCCCGCTCCTGGCCATCCAGGAGAAGGAAGGCTGTTTACCGAATCCTTTGCACACGAGGATGGGAAAGCGAAATTTTTAACGGTAGCCAACCATAAACCAAAGGAACAACCGAACAGGCAATTCCCCCTGTATTTAACGACAGGGCGTGTAATGAGCCATTATTTAACGGGAGCACAGACCAGAAGAAGCCCTGCCCTCGCTGCGAGGGAGATCGAGTCGTTCATCAGGATTCACCCGAGTACAGCCAAAGCCTTTCATGTTCAAAACCATTCGTTGGTTAAGGTTGAATCTGCGCGGGGAAGTATACAAGCCCGGGGACTTTATGACGAGTCCATACGTGAGGATACGGTATTCGTCCCCTTTCATTGGGGGGACGAGCAGAATATCAATAAAGTTACATATCACGCACTGGATCCGGTTTGCAAGATGCCTGGGTTCAAAGTGTGTGCTGTCAGAATTGCACCCGTGGTTGACCTTTCAAGAAATTGAAAGTCGGTGACAAATACAAAAACAAAGTGAAAAACCCGGCATGCAAGCGGCCGGGTTTTTATAGAAGAGGAATACTTGAAGTTAAACAGCTGATTGACAAATACCCCCTAACATATGGCTGTCTGCTCAATTGCGGACAGCTTTTTTGCTGCGAACATGTCTTCGATCTGTGGTAAATTTTAATTATATCAATCTGAAATGGCAACGATGGAGGAAGTCGAGATGGATGAACGGGATTGGCTTATACTAAAGGTTCTATATGAAAAAAAGAATATTACGAAGACGGCGCTGCAATTGTATATTTCACAGCCAGCCCTTACGAAAAGAATTCAGCACATCGAGAAGGAGTTCAGGCTGGTCATTATCGAACGCGGAAAAAGGGGAGTTCAATTTACACCACAGGGTGAATATCTCGCCAAGTGTGCGGATGAAGTGCTCAGCCGGTTCCAGAATATCAGGGAGAACGTCATCAATATGAGTGAAGAAGTTGCAGGGACACTGAGGCTCGCTGTTTCCAATTATATAACCTTGCACAAACTTCCCAAACTGTTAATGCTTTTCCGTGAGAAATTTCCTCAGGTAGACTTTAAAGTTACGACCGGCTGGAGTAGAGAAGTGTTTAATCTTGTCTATAATCATGATGTACATATTGGTATTGTGCGAGGAAATTATCAGTGGTCTGATGCAAAGCTACTGCTTTTTGAAGAAAATCTCTGCATCACATCCAGGGAGGAGATTAAGCTGAGTGATTTACCATCCACTCCGAGGATTGATTATGGAACAGACCCAGCCTTAAAGACAATCATCGATAATTGGTGGAGCAGGACCTTTTCCCGCCCGGGGATAGTCGGTATGGAGGTGGACAAGGGGGAAACGGCCAAGGAGATGGTCATGAACGGTTTAGGTTATGGAATACTTCCCAGTGTTCTAGTGGATCAGAATACAGACCTTTTCAAAATTACTCTTATGGACGAAAAGCAAGAACCGATTGTTCGAGAAACATGGATGTTCTATCATGAGAAATCAATGGAGATGAAACTAATTTCCGAATTTGTCCGTTTTGTTCAAGGTTTGGATTTTATCCATGATCTTTGAAAACCACAGGCTCTGAGCCTGTGGTTTTTTTGCAGATCACCATTTCGAGGCTGATTATCATTCCATTTTTATATCGCTGTCGATTCGTTAATGATATTTTAATCATCCATGCTTTCTCTCTATGATGGAAATGTGGAAGGGAGAGAAACGTGAATGGAGATTCAAACAAAGCAGCTTTATGCACGCTTTAAGGATAATGAAGGCAAAAATTTTGATGCGATCCTGCAGAATGAACATGAGGGCAATATGGGCTTCGGCTTTATGAACACTATAAAAAACGGGATCGTTCGAGCTGTCAATAAAAAGGTGATAGTCAGCGAGCCAAAAACTGCGAATTATTTCAGCCTTCCCCTCTGGGGAGTTGAAAATATACTTGATGAAAGCTGCGGAGAATATGACATCGCATTCACCGTAACATACGTCAACTCCTATCAACTGTTTATCCAAATCTATGAACCTTACTAATTCAGGAAGAAAGGAACATCTTATGAAAATATTTTTGATGATTATCGTAAATGTCATTCTCCCCGTCTTTATTCTAATCGGCATCGGAGCGTTTATTCACCGCAAATATAAACTCGATTTGAATACCTTATCTAAGATAAATAACTATCTGCTCATGCCAGCCGTCAGTTTTGTGAATATCTATCAAAGTGAAATCCGGGGAGAGGCACTGCTTACAATCATCGGTTTTCTGCTGCTGCAAAATGGATGTCTCATTCTCCTAAGCAGCATCGTTGCAAAAATATCCCGTTTTGACCGCAGTCTTTCTGCGACTTTTAAAAACAGTGTGGTGCTCAACAACTCTGGCAACTTTGGACTTCCGGTCAGCCAGCTTGTGTTTCAGCACAACCCGTTAGGGGCCTCCATTCAGGTCATCGTTACTATTTTCCAGAACTTTATTACATATACTTATGGTTTAATGAACTCTGCCTCGGTTCATACAAAACGTTCCACGGCTATAAAATCGTTCCTTAAGAACCCCATTTTCTTTGCCCTGCTGCTCGGACTGGCGTTTCAAATGACAGCAATAAAATTACCTTCTTTTCTTTGGACTCCCATTGATAATATTTCCAGTGCTTTTATTGCGGTTGCCCTCATTACGCTTGGTGCTCAGAGTGCATATTTAAGGATTAATCAGTTTTCTCTTCCACTCCTGCTGAGTCTTATCGGGCGCCTGATTATATCACCAATGATCGCCTTGGCCCTCATTTTATCACTGGTACAACGGCACAAGCGCTGTTCATCGCAAGTTCATTTCCATCTTCAAGAAACAGCGCCCTGTTTGCTTTGGAACATGGAAACCATCCGTCCTACGCAGCTCAAACCGTCTTGTTATCAACGCTTTTCAGCAGTCTTACGGTTACGCTTGTCGTTTATTTATCAAAGGTCTTATTTTAAATATTTCTGAGGTGAAGGAAATCCTGCGTTCGGAGGACGTATTACGAAGTTACATAAATAGTGATGAGAAAAGAAGTGCAAGCATATTAGGCTGCACTCCTTATTATTTTTTAAAAGTGACCACGTTCACAAGTTCTCAGCGCATCGTTCTCCTGTGATCTTTTAAACCCAATCCATTCCTCTTTATTTACATACTTTACTATGAAAAAAATTTAAGGATGTGAGGAAATGGAGGCTTCTAATCAAATTCCCATGCAATTAAAAAATGATCTCAATCTCAGAACCCAATTTACGTTTATAGCAAACGATCCAACCTTGGCGTGTATTTTGAAAAATATTGCTTCGAATTCTGTTAATATTTCGGGTTTTTTCTTAACGAAAGACCGCCAAAAGAATAATTTTTGTCAGGCTTGTAGCTGGTACATCTGAATCTGAGAGTAACCATGATCTCCGTATCGTTAGAGAAACACTGCAATCTCTTAATGTTTCTTTTCAAGAGGAAACAATCATCGCTATCTCTAACATTCCCGCGGGCATTCCAGGCGTTTTCAGCACATTGTTCGGCAGCCTATGGTGTAAGTTAGAAGTTAAATCATTTTACATCGGAGAAAACGATATCATATTTATGAATGTATCCAATGTTAAGAAAGCAATAAAGATCCTGTCTCAAGAGGAATTGAAGCAATGCCAAAATGACAGTTGATTTCAATACGTAAGGTAGCATTACTAACTTGCAAGAGGACGACCTGGAATGGTGGGAAGAAAACCATCATTTTTGATCGTCCATTTTTTGAATTTACTTAATTTTTACGACTACCCCCATTTAGCTTAATGTTTAAAAATTATAATTGGGCTGTCAACTAGATTCTAGGGGGGGATTTGTTCATGCGGAAACAGCCATTCACTAAATTAAGATCGATGATTTTAGCCGCATCCATGGCATTATGTGTACTTGCCATACCTTGGGCAGTAGACGCCGTAAAAGCATTCGCAGATGATCAAACGCACAAGCAAAAGAATGTGAACGTTCAATTGCTTGGTATTAATGATTTTCATGGACAGCTTGATACGTATGATAAAAAACGTAACGCTGGCGGTGCGGAATATCTTGCAGCCTATCTTAAAAAAAGGGAAGCTGCCAACCCTAAAAACACCCTTATGGTTCATGCCGGCGATGCAGTAGGCGCAAGTTCTCCAGTGTCGGCTTTACTTGAGGACGAACCAACGATTAAGTTTCTAAATAAAATGGGCTTTGATGTAGGCACGGTTGGAAACCATGAATTTGATGAAGGAGTAAAAGAAATGCTCCGTCTTATAAATGGAGGCAGCCACCCTAAAACAGTCGAAAAATACGGCAAGTTTGAAGGTGCGGACTTTCCTTATGTAGCCGCCAATGTGATTGATAATAAAACCAATAAGCCATTGCTCGACCCGTACGCCATCAAAAAAGTAGAAGGAGTTCCCATCGGCTTTATTGGGATTGCGTTGTCTGATACACCAAGTGTGGTAATGCCAAGCGGCACAGATGGAGTTCGATTTACAGATGAGACGAAAGCCATCAATAAATATGCAAAAAAATTAAAAGCGAAAGGAATCAAATCCATTGTCGTGCTAGCTCATAATCCGGCTGCTTCTAAAGAAGATGGTTCAAAGGCTTCTGGAGAATTAGTAGATATTGCTAAAGGAGCCGATGATGAAGTAGACGTGCTTTTTGGCGGCCATAATCATGCACTAACGAATACCACGGTTGACAATAAATTACTTGTAGAATCTTACTCTTACGGTACTGCGTTTTCTGATGTTGATCTAGTGATTAATCCCGTAACGAAAGATATTGTGAAAAAGAAAGCAGAAATTGTAACTGCCTACCGTGACAAAATCAAACCGGATGCAAAAATAAAAAAGATGGTGGATGCGTATTCGGCAGATGTAGCGCCAATTCTAAATCAAAGGATTGGAACGGCCTCTGCTCCAATCAGCAAACAACAAAATTCGAACGGAGAGTCTGAGTTAGGAAGCATGATTGCGGATGCCATGAGAGCTCAAACTCATACAGATTTCGCATTTATGAATCCTGGTGGAATACGCGCGGACATTGATGAGGGCGAAATATTGTGGAAGGAACTATTTACAGCTCAGCCATTTGGCAATGATCTTGTGAAAATGGAGTTAACGGGGGATCAAGTGAAACAGTTGTTGAATCAGCAATGGGCAGATCCTGAAAGAACAAAGATCCTTCAGATTTCGGGATTAAAAGTAAAATATGATGACTCTCGCCCTGCAGGCGACCGAATTGTTGAAATAACTCTTCCTGACGGGAGGGCAATTCATTCTTCCAAAACTTATACTGTTACTGTCAACAGCTTTATGGCTAGTGGGGGAGATGGATTTACCACGTTGGAGGATGGAAAAAACCAATTGGTTGATATACCCGACCTCGATGCCTTGATCCATTTTATTCAATCCAAAAGGGAGGTAAACCCAACGATTGATGGCCGCATGACAAAATTAAATAATTAGGGACAACAGAAAGGAGTGAGCTCGGCATCCCTTTTTTGTTCATACCATGTCGGATTCTTGGGCAACTTAATCCATAGGGGGGATGGTGATGCAACTTGAATTTTTCCTATCGATACCTAAAAAAGAACGCATACTGCTGATGCAATTTTCTCGGATACTCCCGATGGAACTTTTTAAAGAATATGCCAATCAACGAACCGTCCTCACTCAGTATTTGGATGACTTCCCTGAGTTTCGGACCGTATTTGTTATCCTGGACGACATGGAACTCTATTATAGTTATTATCCGCACGCAAGAGAGACCAAAACAGAAGCGATCACTTCTTGGGAATCGGAACTGAAGAAGATCCAGAAACGAATCCAACCAAAAGCGAAAAAGCTGGTGAAATGGTTTCATCAGTTAAAGAAACAAGGGAAAATCACGGAAGAAAAGGCGAAACCAAATATAAAAGGTGCTCTCTTTCAGAGGGCACGAGAGATTAGTCAGCATTTGGCTTCCCTTTGGTTCATTGAAATCGTGTCTCTTTTCGGGTCGGTCGCTGTTGGAACTGAAAAAAAGGGTTCGGACATTGACCTCTTGTTGCATCACACCATCCGAGCGAAAACAAAAGTTGAACCGGTTTTGAACCATATAAAAAATGACGTCAAACAAAGGTTCAACATCGATCTTGATATGCTCAACCATTCTAAACATATGGAGAACATAGGGTTTTATGAACCTGCAGTTGTGATGGCAGAGGAACCCGCGATTAAGATTTTCGGGCAGCATCCCATCCTAAAAAAAGACCTGCAAGTTTTTGTTGTAGATTTGTACGCTGGTCATCATCTCCAGCTCATTCTTTTACCAAAAACCACGGAAGATACGGGATATTCTGTTGTTTTGATTTCGGATACGGAACAAATCGCCCTCTTTTCCATTAAAATGGAGGGCAATCTTGGGATTTTCAGCAGCCTCGCTGAAAACCGCCTAGCTTTGAAAAAACAGAATATCCCCTTTACTGATGCTGATTTCCAACGGTTTATAGGGGACTTAATGACTGAACTGTTGAGAAAACAAGAACCAGAATTGAATCATGTGTTCCCCGAAGCATTCTATGAATCGTACAAAGACATGCCCACGTTTTAGTGAGATGCCAAATCGGCATCTCTTTTTTACGCAACAAAACGTACATATTATCGCTCCAAAAAATCAAACAGAGGAACAACGGGAACGGATCATTAAAGAATGGCACATTGCTGGCTGGCATATTATTGATGAAATAATGGAAAAGGAATCAAAAAAGAGTGCTAAATAAGCACTCTTTTTACGTGAAGTTTTAAAAACAGGTATTCGTAGCATCCCATTATTAGTGTAATTACGGAATTTCACCTGGGCTTTGACATGCGTTGGATATAAACGAACTTATCCGTTTCATTGATCTTCAAGTCCTGGGCATTATATTCATTAAAAAGCCCTGGTTATAAATCAGGGCACAAAACCTTAACAATTACAAATCATTACACATTTCCATCTAAATCTTTAAAGTTAAAATAGGCAAAATCATCAATACGTTCTATTTCCCTAACGATTGTAATTTCTTTGTTTTTAACAAATTTATAGGCTTCATCAATATCCTCGACGAAAAAATTAAATAGAACATGTTCTGAAGGACTTAATGTAAATCCTGGATCAAAAGTATGATCGTCGTCCAAAGTAAGTCCAGTCTCGGAAGTAATGGGTATGTTATATACAGGTGATGCAACGTCATCCTTATTGAATGGGATCGCAAGTAAATCACTGTACCATTCTGCTGATTTTTCTAGGTTACTAACATGGATGAAAACATTGTTTACCTTACAGGCAATAGGAGAAGAAAGAGAGTTCTTAGACATTCCACCTTTTCATTGCATTTAATGTTACATATTCGATGAAGAAGGAGAAATCCCCTTTAATCGGAGAAGTAGCGGAAGGGCTTAGGAATAGTTCCTAAGCGTTATTTCATTACTGCATAAATGAATGAATTGCACTCTTTTTTTGTTCTAAATTCACATGGGTATACATTGCTGTAGTAGATAAACTCTCATGACCTAATAATTCTTGTAAGATTCGTATATCCACTTTATTATTTTGAAGAAGCAAAGTCGCAAACGTATGGCGTAAATGGTGCAAAGAGAACCGTCTAGGCGGCAATCCTGCTTTGGGTAAGATTTCTTTAAATATTTTGTGTAAACCCCTAGGATCCATTTTCATTTTATTTTTATTTAAAAATACGGGTTCAGTTGGATACAGTTGATAGTCTTCTTGCTGATCAATATAGTCCTTTAGTAAAGGGATAACAATGGGATGAAGAGGGAGGAGATGTTCCTTTTTCCCTTCCCAAAGATACGAATCGTTTGGTTATACCATATCGATTTGCTCCCATGTTAAATCCACTAATTCCTGTCGTCTCATCCCAGTTGTCGCAAGTAATTTAAACATTACATGATTGCGTGAAGCAAACCGATCCGTAGAGTTTTCTAAATACGCAAATAATTTTTGTAGTTCTTGGAGTGTCATATATACCGGTAATTTTTTATCTGATTTAGGAGCCTGAACGCCCAGCATAAAATTGTGCTTTAGATTAAGCGTATTTTTGGAGTAATTTTTTTCTACCTGTAAATACATTAAAAAATCATCGGTTGCTTGTTTTAAATCCATGTAACGACCTCCGTAAAATTTAATTATGAGGACGTACCCGTAAATTACGGGTCGATCCTGAGAATTATGAGACGATCCCGACAGTTATCAGGTCGATACACGTTATTATTGTAAACTTGGAGAGAGGAAGTTCCTAATATAAGATATTATCGGAACGTGAGGGGATCAAGTTATGGTACGTTTGTGTTTTTTTGTTAGTTAACATAATATATATTCTAGGAAGCTATGCGAGAGCGAATGAAATTTGTTTCAAATGTTAAGTTTACTGATGATATTGAGACAACATAAAAATTGAAACAAAAATCTGATCTCGAAAATGTTTCAGATCCCAACTTTCATTTACACACGCATATTAATAGAAGTTATTATTCTCAAATTGAATTATTTAAAAAAGATTCAAGTCCTTTTAATGCAGCAAATTTTTATTCAGGGCATTTAAATGAACCCTTCAGTTCGTGCTAGAGCAATCTCCAGTATCAATTATGCATTGCGATTTACAATTACGTTATACATGGATTTTTAATCCCCCTTCGACCATTCACCATTTGACATAATTGGAAAAAGCGATGATGAATTAGGAGATCCCGCCATGAGATTTGGAATAGCAATAAAAAACTCCTTGAGGAGAGTGTCCTCAAGGAGTTTTTTATGCATACAGTGGCTTTTGATGTGGAATAGAATTCATTTACCGCCTCGTTGGCTCAGTGACAACACCGTTAAAAGCAGATTGATAAATGTTCCTAATGTCATCCTCCAATAATGGGTAAGGGCTTCTGGCCAGTATCCGCCTTTGCTGGACTCCGTCTTGAGTGAGGCGTTCCAAAGCGGATTCAGGTATATCAAACTCTGCTAAAGTTGACGGAATTCCAACATCTTTTACAAGCCTCTCCAGTTCCTCAACGCACTTGTAAGAAGCGTCTTCCTCAGATAAATAGCTGGAGTTGCCCCCTAGCGCGTTTAAAATATCCGCCATTTTTGCCGTGCAGCTTTTTCGGATATAACCCATGACATAAGGCAGCAATACGGCGTTTGATTCACCATGGGAAATATGGAATTGACCGCCTAATGGATAGGCTAACGCATGAACTCCCGCCACCCCTGCATTAAAGAACGCTAGTCCTGCGATAAAGCTCCCATTACTCATATCGATCCGGGCCTTTTTATCATTGCCATTATGGACGGCCTTTCGTAATGAACGGCCAATGAGACGAATGGCTTGAAGGGCTAAACCATCGGTCACTGGGCTTGCATTAACCGAAATATAGGCTTCCACCGCATGGGTTAATGCATCAATTCCCGTGGCTGCTGTGACTTTCGCTGGAACAGAAACCGTTAATTCAGGATCCAAAATGGCTGCATCTGCTAAAAGATAATCGTGGGTAACGACGTCTTTTGTTGATTCTAAGGATAAGACGGATATATTTGTCACTTCCGAACCCGTACCAGAAGTTGTCGGGATAAGGATTTTTGGCAATCCTTTCTTTTCCACTTTCTTTGTTCCGGTGAGGTTTAAATAGTCGGCTACTGATCCTTCATGCTCCGCCAGAACGGCTGCTAATTTCGCTAAATCCAATGCACTACCTCCACCGAGGCCAACCACCATTTCAAATTGACCTGTTCGAGCAAAGGAAACTAGCTTCTCACCTGTTTCTATAGGTGGTTCAGGTACCACATCCGTATATATCGTAACATGATACCCCCCCTCTTTTAGGGGAGTAGTCACCCGCTCGACTAACCCTATTTTTTCAAGCATGGGATCCGTTACCACCAGTATTTTCTTAGGCGCGTATTTTTCGACTTCGGGCAATAGTTGTTCCAAAGCACCCCATCCGGTATAACTTAATGGGGCAAAAACTAACTTATCAAAACTCATTTAAGATTCCCCCTTACTCATAATAGCCTTCAGTAGATTTGCGAAATTCTTTAAATTGATTAGGATCATGCCCAAACCAGACCTGAGAGTTTGTTTCCTGAGCTATTCTGCGTATTTTTTCAACCGCGTTTACATAGCCCAGTGAATCGTAGATGATGCCGGGCGGCTTGATCGGTGGACCAAAGCTTTCCGACGTATAGACCGCATCTGAAGCAAGGATGATTCCGCCCGATTCCGGCATATCGATGTGAAGTCCAATCATGCCCCAGGCATGGCCACTTCCAAAATTTAAAATCTTAATGCCTTCTGCCAATTGGAGATTGTCATCACTCCGTTTTACTGTTCGCCACTGAAGATTATTTTTGATCCAAGCATCAATATCTGCCCAAATATATGCCCCTTCCTTTTGATTGCGTGCGTAGGATTGGAGTGTACCGTTCAACTCGTCTTCATGAACGATAATCGTTGCATTCGTAAATAGTTCCAAACAACCCGCATGGTCTAAATGAAGGTGGGAAGCGACTACATGCTTTATATCTTCCGGCCGTACATTCAGCTGTTCCAAACGGTTATGAAGGTAGCATTCTTCCCCCATGGAAATCGGAAACATGGCTTGAGTTGCTTGTCCCCACCGGCCATCAGGACCCATTGAATTGGGGTTGCAAGCGGTATCAAAAAGGATTTTACCCTCTGGATGATCAATGAGAACGGTATAAACGGGGAATTCAACAAATTCGGTTTGCGATCATAAAAGGCTTTTCCGGGGTATTGTCGAATACGGAGATCGGCTTGATCTCGACCATTCCTTACGTTGTCGCGGCATTAATCATGAATTGGTGGTCTCAACGCTCTGACAAAAAAGGGGAGAGGCACATGCATGCCGCCATCCCGCTTCTTCTTGCAGCCGTATCACTTGTCGGAGCAGGTTTAGCATCGAACCTTATGGTGGCCATGGTTTTAATCACGGTCTCGTTAACAACCATGTATTGTTTTAAAGGCCCCTTTTGGGCGCTTCCTTCCATGGTTCTGACGCCATCGATGGCTGCGGTGGGTATCGCCGTAATCAATTCGATCGGAAATTTAGGTGGTTTTGTAGGGCCATATGCGATTGGTGCCTTAAAAGATGCGACAGGCGGTACCTTCGCTGGCTTGATTTTTCTAAGTGTCATGATGGTGGTCGCATTCATTATGCTTTTGCTATTACGCAAGGATAAAAAGACTTTCCCGACGGAAAAGCACTATAAGATAGCGAAATAAGATGGTATTTTGGGGGATGGACGGAACATCAGGGATTAAACGGGAACGTCGAAGTAAGAATGGCAGAAATCTGATCCTTTAATCACCTTCAAAAGTTGGGGTGGAGATTCTTGAACGTAAGTTTCCAATAACAGCAAAGAAAAGCAGCCGTTTGGCTGCTTTTTTAATTTAGGTCATCTGGATGGATTGACGTTCATATACACGCTGTATTTGTTCATTTTTAATATTCGCTTGAGCTGCTGCAAGGCGTGCCAGAGGTACTCGATATGGTGAGCAGCTTACGTAATCTAAACCTGCATCATGGAAGAATTGGATCGAGCTTTTTTCTCCTCCATGTTCACCACAAATTCCTGTTTTTAACCCGGGCTTTGTTTCTCTACCAAGTTTTACGCCAGTTTCTACAAGTTTACCAACGCCTTCTTGGTCAAGAGAAGCGAATGGATTTTCCGGCAGAATTTTGTTTTCGATATATGCCTGAAGGAACTTACCCTCTGCGTCATCACGACTATATCCAAACGTAGTTTGAGTTAAATCATTTGTTCCAAAGGAAAAAAAGTCTGCCTCGTGCGCAATTTGGTCAGCTGTTAGAGCTGCTCGTGGAACTTCAACCATCGTACCTATAAGGTAATCGTATTCGAGGCCTGTTTCTTCTTGAACTTGCCGCCCGGCATTAATGACTAGTTGACGCATTTACCCGTAATATAGACAAAATAAATCAAAGCAAGATACCACACTTTCGGACTGGAGAGTGCCTTTTTGTGTCCATATTTTGCATGGTTAGGGCTTGTCTTAATCATGGCTTTTCGTTCTTTTTCCAGATCCGCCGTGAGCCATATCTTCTCTTCCTTTGCAAGCCACTGTGCGTCCTGCGGCCGTTCCGTTAAATAGAAGTAGGAAACGACTCCCAAGATGACTGCAGGAGCACCTTCTAGAATGAAAAGCCATTTCCAGCCTGGAATGTTGATCCAATGGATATGATCCATGATCCATGTAGAAAGAGGTGCTCCAAGTATGTATGACGCGGGAATAGCTGTCATAAACATCGCGATGGTTTTCGCCAACTCCTTTGACCTGAACCAATGTGTGAGGTAAAGAATGATTCCCGGAAAAAAGCCTGCTTCCGCGATACCAAGTAAAAAACGAATAATGTAGACTTGTTCTGCGTTTTGAGCAAATCCTGTAGCCACACTGATGATTCCCCATGTGATCAGAATTCTCGCAATCCAGACCCTGGCTCCATACCGTTCCATCAAAATATTGCTTGGTACCTCAAAAAGAAAATAACCAATAAAAAAAATTCCAGATGCAATTCCAAACATCTCACTCGTCAGTCCGAGTGCCTCATTCATCTCTAATGCAGCGTACCCGATGTTCGCCCGATCCAAATAAGAAATGATATACAACAAAAAGAGAAAAGGCACGAGCCTAAGCGTAACCTTCCTCATGGTTCGCCTTTCCAGATCCGTTGAATTGTTTTGCATTCTGATTCCTCCTCGTTTCACCGTCAATCACAGCAATAATAGAACGCTTTGTTGATTTTGAAAATTTGTAATACAAATTCATCATTTCGTGTTGAATTTTCTATATTTTTAGAATAGTATAATGGTTAATGACAGCGTTGTAAACGCTTTATTTCCCTTTTCAAAAAACTCGCTTTTGACTTGTTATACAAATTATTTTTTCAGCTTTATTGAAGACAGGAGAAAGTACGATGATAAAAAAAGAGAAGGCTTCCCAAAAAATATCACGGGAATTATTGAATATGATCGATTCGGAGGTGTTTCCCCCAGGGTCAAAGCTTCCGACTGAAAAGGAACTTTCCGCCCACTTTGGTGTTAGCAGAATACCCATCCGGGAAGCATTGAGCGTACTTAGAGCAGCAGGCATTATTTCTTCCAGGCAAGGCGGAGGAAGTTATGTGGAGGAAGGAACAGCCCCTTCCCTTCTACAGCGGCTTCAGATCCAAAGTGATGATGTGGAAGGAATTAAATACTTGTTTGAGATGAGAAGAATATTGGAACCCCAGGCCGCCTATCTCGCTGCCGAAAGAAGGACTCCCGAGGACCTTGCGAAGATGAAACAATGGCTGAAAGTGCTAAAGGAGGAATCGATCAATGAAGGCAAAACAGGCAGAGAAGCAGATATTGAATTTCACAGATTAGTAATCCTGGCGACCCATAACCCGATTTTCATTCAAATGTTTGAAAATCTTTCATCCCTTTACAAAAGCGTTCTGAGCGTTACTCTGCAACCAAATAAAGAACTGAAATTCAAACGCGAAACCGTATATAAGGAACATCAGAACATTTTGAATGCTATCGAGGACGAAGAACCCGATCTTGCCAGAATACAGAGCACCATCCATCTAAAAAACGCGGAAAAGAAGCTAAGCGTGTTCCTACAGGATTATGACTTGTAAAGGAGGAATCTAACTTGAAAGCGATGACCTCGAAACATGTGGCAGAACTAAAAAGCATTGTAAGAACGGGAAAGGTACTAACCGATGAAAGCGATCGTTTCAGCTATTCGTATGACGGCTCATTTGGATCGTATTTACCGGATGCCGTCGTTCAGGCACGATCCACTGAGGAAGTTTCAAACATTATGAAACTAGCCAACCGGGAACATATCCCTGTTTACCCTCGTGGACAGTCCACTTCATTAAGCGGAGGACCCCTTCCGGTCAAAGGCGGTATTGTGCTCGATTGTTCCCAGTGGAATACGAAACTGGAAATCTATCCGGATGATCTTATCGCCGTAGTCTCGCCAGGCGTATTAACAGCGAAAATTAATGAAGCCGCAAGTCAATTCGGACTGATGTATCCACCAGACCCAAGCAGTTCCCACGTTTCAACAATTGGTGGCAACCTGGCCGAAAATTCTGGTGGACCAAGGGGATTAAAGTATGGAGTGACAAAAGACTACGTGATCGGACTTGAACTGGTTACACCAGAGGGTCATATCATCCGTACTGGAGGCAAAACGATTAAAAATGTCACAGGCTATGATTTGACTAAATTAGTGGTCGGCTCTGAAGGAACGCTAGGGGTGATTACAGAAGCGACCCTCAAACTGCTTCCGAAGCCTAAAGCTGCTCGTACTGCGATGGTTGTCTTCAGTGATCTCGTACATTCCGGACGAGCGATCTCAAAGGTTCTGACATCTGGCATACTTCCCTCTAAAATGGAGTTAATGGATCAATCATCCATCCGAGCCGTAGAAGATTACCAGCCGCTTGGTTTGCCTACCGATGCAGAGGCGATTATTTTGATTGAACTTGATGGCCATCCTCTGGCGATTAAAGATGAGATGAACACTGTATCGACCATCTGCTGGGAGGTCGGGGCAAGAGAGGTTAAGGTAGCTAAAACCGAATCGGAAGCGGCGAAGTTATGGCAGGCTAGAAAGCTTGTTTCCCCTGCTATTGTAAGAATAAAACCGACAAAGGTCTCAGAAGATGCCACTGTACCAAGAAGTAAGATTCCAGAGATGTTTGAACGATTGAAAAAGATACGGGATCAGTACAAAGTAGACCTTGTCGTTTTTGGTCATGCGGGCGATGGAAATCTTCATCCGAACATCATCTGCGACAAACGGGATACCGAAGAAATGATCCGGGTGGAAAAGGCCGTTGAAGAAATATTTAAAACGGCGATCGAGTTGGGCGGCACTCTTTCTGGTGAACATGGGATTGGAAACATGAAGGCGCCGTTTATGGAAATGGAACTGGGCTCGATCGGACTAGAGATGATGAAACGAATGAAAGATGCGTGGGATCCAAATCATATCATGAATCCAGGAAAAATTTTTGCCGAACCTGGTCAAAAGCTGGTGTTAAGAGATGAGTAGCCTTGAAAAGCTAAAACGACAACTAAACTACGATAAGACGTTCGACTGTGTTCAATGCGGCTATTGCTTGCCGGCATGCCCAACGTACGAAACAATGGGTGAAGAAAAGCACTCCCCGCGTGGACGGATCAACCTCGTTAAGATGGCGGGCGAAGGAAGAATCGGGCTCGAAACTTTGCGGGAGCCGCTTGAAAAATGCCTTGGATGCCGTGCATGTCAAACGGTTTGTCCGACAAATGTACAATACGGCGAGATCCTAGAAGGCGCCAAACATGCACTTGATCAAAACGATACGAAGAGCAGAGCACGGCAAATAACAGAAGATCTTATATTCAACAAACTGTTCCCCTCTCGAAGATGGATGAATACGATCGGGAACGCGACTTGGTTTTACCAAAAAACAGGTCTGCAGAAACTCGCGGGCAGAATCGGTCTGACAAGTCTTGCCCCGTTGAACCTGGACAAGTTCGAAGCCGTGCTGCCAGCTGTCCCTTCCCCAATGGAAAGAAGCAAGACGCCAAACTTTTTAGAAGCGAGAACGAACAAGAAGTTGAGAGTTGGCTTTATAACCGGGTGTGTCATGGACAGCGTCTTTCATCAAACCAATAAAAATACGATCGAGCTGCTCTCCATAGCGGGAGCCGAGGTTGTAATACCCGGATCCCAAACCTGTTGTGGTGCGCTGCATGCTCATTCCGGCAAAATGGAAACGGCACGGGAACTCGCCAAACGCAACATTCTGGCCTTTGAACAAACCGATGTGGATTATATCGTGAATAACGCAGGCGGATGCGGAGCCATGCTGGCAGAGTATCATCATTTATTTAAAGATGATGAAGAATGGAGCACGCGGGCTCAACGCTTCGTGAACCGTTCAAAGGATGTATCAGTCATATTATCAATGCTCGATGGTTTGGAATTCACGAAGGAAATCAATGAGGTGGTTACCTACCAAGCATCCTGTCATCTGACCCATGTACAGAAGGTGACAATAGAACCTAAGGCGCTTCTGCAAAAGATTCCCGGGATCCGATACAAAGAAATGAAGGACTATGACCGCTGTTGCGGCTCTGCGGGAATCTATAATATAGTCAACTATGAAGATTCAATGGATATTCTTGACCTGAAGATGGAAAAGGCGAAACAAACGAGTGCTGCTACGATCGTAACCACGAACCCCGGCTGTCTCCTGCAGATGCAGCTCGGAATCAAAAGAGAGGACCTGGAGGATTCAGTAAGAGCTGTTCATCTTATTGATTTGTTGATGGAAGCAAGGCCGGTATTTAAAAGAGAAACAAATGGGCAAATAAGCGCATTACCCTTTGAAGGGCAAGCTTATGAGCTGATGAACGAATAGTATAACGAAAAAGACAACCAACCAAGAAACGCTCACCTTCTGGGTTGAGCGTTTCTTGGTGGTCGCTGTTCTCTTTCATGAAATATGTTTAAGGAGAGGAATTTCAAATGTTTCCTGTTAAGGGGCCTTATATCCAAGCCGCGCAGAAATTTGCAGCCCAATCTGCTGCATCCGTGGCTTAAGTAGCTCAAGCCGCTCACTTGTCATACGGATCGTTGGTCCTGAGATACTGCTGGCGGCAATGACTTTTCCTAAATGGTCAAAGATAGGTACAGCAATACAAGTAATTCCATGTTCATTTTCTTCTAAATCGAGTGCATAGCCTTTTTGTTTCACTTCCATCAATTCTTGAAGGAAATCCTCTTTATTAGTAATGGTTTTGTTGGTATGCATAGGCATTCCTTTACGTTCAAGAATCTCCATAACAGCATTTGAAGGTAAATATGAAAGGATTGCTTTTCCCACTGACGTACAATGCATGGGAGCACGTTTTCCAACTTTAGAATGCATTCTTAATGTTTCATTACCATCTAATTTTTCGATATAGACGACTTCACCTTGATCATAGACGACAAGATGAACGACCTCATTGGTTTCATCTTCCAGCTCCTGCAAATAGGGTTTTGCCTCCGCTCTCAGGTCGATCGACTCAAGCAGCTTTGAACTCACCTCTAAGAATTTGTAACCAAGCTTATATCGCCCTGTTTCTTCATCTTGTTCGATATAGCCGTACAACACTAAAGTGGACAGGATTCGATAGACAGAGCTTTTATTAATATCCATTTGTTTGGATATTTCCGTAACCCCTAGACCGCCCTTTTTCAAACTTACTAGAGTAATAATATCTAATGCCCGGCTGACGGACTTGACCATATTGTCCCTTTCCAAAACCCCTCACCTCATCTGTATATATAAGAAAATTATAGCATATCTGCCGCCGGGCCTTTGACGTACCTTAAGCGTTGATGCTCTCTCTTGCTGCAACAAAAGTGTTTCGAAGCTTCCCAATCTCCTGTATTTCGCATTCGATCACATCGCCTGCTCCCACTAGCTCTGCTCCGACAGGGCTGCCCGTTAAGATGACGTCTCCCGGTTTTAGCGTCATCACACGGGTAAGATAGGAGACCATTTTCCGGATAGGGATGATCATTAATTCCGTTGAACTGTTTTGTTTTTCAACATCGTTCAGTTTTGCTGTCACTTCAACGAGAAAAGGATCCAGCTCTGTTTCAATTACAGGGCCTAACGGAGTAAAAGTGTCGAACGATTTGCCAATGGTCCAATGGCCGTCTTGATGAAAATATTGGGGAGCGGTTACATCATTTCCGATCGTATAGCCGAAAACATAATGTAACACCTCTTCTTCCGGAACATTTTTCGCCTCTTTTCCGATAACAATCGCAAGCTCAGATTCGAACTTTACTCGATCAAGAGTATCTGGTATTACTATTTCTTCTTCTGGACCAATAACCGATGATGTCGGTTTGAAGAAAAATACCGGAATCTCAGGCAGATCGCGTGGCAGTTCGTCAACGTTTGAAACGTAGTTGGCTCCGATTCCAATGATTTGATTAGGCTCCAGCGGAGAAAGAAGTTTTACTTCCGTCCAAGAAAACGTTTTTCCTGTATATTCCCATTCTCCAAACATATCCCCCTTAATTTCCCGAATGATATTATCGTCTGTGATCACACCGTTGTATACGGAAGATTGAACCGTAAATCGACTAAATTTCATCCTGACACTCCTCTCAAGTTTTAACTTTTTGTTCGATGTTCATTTTTCGGGCAACTCCCGTAACAATAGCGGCATCGGCTACGGCATCCGCTACGGCTTCTACTACTCTCTGATCAAGGGCATTTGGGATAACGTAATCGTATGTAAGCTCTTCAGATGCAATTAAGTTGGCAATGGCGAAGACCGCCGCTAGCTTCATTTCTTCATTGATTTCAGACGCGAACACCCGTAAAGCGCCTTTAAAAATACCAGGAAACGCAAGTACATTGTTCACCTGGTTCGGAAGATCGGATCGACCGGTGCCCACTACTGCCGCGCCGGCTGCCTTTGCAACTTCAGGCATAATTTCTGGTATCGGGTTGGCCATGGCAAAGATAATCGCCTCTTTATCCATGGACACTACCATTTCTGGCGAAAGGGCATTTGCCACTGAAACCCCAATAAACACATCTGCCCCTTCTATCACGTCCTGTAATGTCCCTTCGGACTTGTTCCGATTGGTACGTGCGGATATCCACTCTTTCATGGCGTTCATGCCAAACGGGCGCCCTTCATAAATCGCACCCTTCGAGTCACAAAGAATGAGATCTTTCACACCCATATTAATGAGCAGCTTCGTTACGGCAATACCGGCAGCCCCCGCGCCATTGATAACGATTTTTGAATCTTCAATCCGTTTGTTAACGACCTTTAGCGCGTTAATCAACCCTGCTGTTGTCACAATGGCCGTTCCATGCTGGTCATCATGAAAAACAGGTATATTCATTTCCTTTTTAAGACGTTCTTCAATGATGAAACAATGAGGTGCTGAAATATCTTCTAAGTTAATTCCGCCAAAGGTGGGTTCCAACGATTTCACGATTTGAACGATCTCCTCAGGCTCATTTGTGTTTAAACAGATAGGAAATGAATCAATTCCGGCAAAGGCTTTAAACAACGCTGCTTTTCCTTCCATAACGGGCATTGAGGCCCCTGCCCCGATATTGCCTAAACCCAAGACAGCCGAACCATCAGAAACCACCGCCACTAAGTTTCCTTTAATGGTATACTCGTAGATTTTCAGGGGATCCTGGTAAATTTCTTTACAGGGTTCTGCAACACCAGGAGAATAGGCCAAACTCAAATCATCCGCATCCTCTATGGAAACCTTGACTTCCACACTTAGTTTTCCTTTCGACCGTTTGTGGAGCTCTAGCGACCTTTCCTTTAAGTTTTGCATATCCGGCACCTCCTAAATCTATTTGTTAATCAGTAATCTCAAGCCTCACTAGTACATGAGATTACTTTTTCCATTGTTCATTTTGAATAATCCAGGTGGATTAGATTATATGCTATTGTTTGACGGCAAATTTCGTCTTTGCCTCTAAACGACGGCGGTGCAGGATCGGCTCCGTGTAACCATTTGGCTGTTCATAACCTTTAAACACAAGGTCACAGGCCGCCTGAAAGGCGACGGAATTTTCATAGTCCGTCGACATCAAACGATAAGCTGGGTCATTAGCATTTTGTTCATCTACTACTTTGGCCATGCGCTTTAACGTCTCTAACACTTGTTCTTTCGTACAGATTCCGTGATGCAGCCAGTTGGCCATATGCTGGCTCGAAATTCGAAGCGTTGCTCTGTCTTCCATCAGGCCAATGTTGTTGTAATCCGGCACTTTGGAACAGCCGACACCCTGTTCAACCCAGCGAACCACGTAGCCTAAGATGCCTTGTGCATTGTTGTCTAATTCCTGCTGAATATCATCAGAGCTCCAATTCGGGGTTTTCGCTGCAGGAATTTCTAAAATGTCATCGCGCAAATCCTTAGATTCCTCAACGAGCTCATTCTGCACCTTAGAAACATCAATTTGATGATAATGCAGCGCGTGCAGTGTAGCCGCCGTCGGTGAAGGAACCCAGGCGGTATTTGCTCCTGCTTTCAAGTGGCCAATCTTTTGCTTCAGCATATCTGCCATCAAATCCGGCATCGCCCACATTCCTTTACCGATCTGGGCACGCCCCTGGAAGCCAGCAGCCAACCCGATGAGTACGTTAGATTTTTCGTATCCTTGCAGCCATCTGGATGATTTCATGTCATTCTTAGGGATCATAGGGCCAGCTTCCATAGAAGTATGGATTTCATCACCCGTTCGGTCGAGAAAGCCTGTATTGATAAAGGCGACTCTATCCTTGACTTCCCGAATGCATGCTTTCAAGTTAAGCGATGTTCGCCGTTCTTCGTCCATTACGCCGATTTTTATCGTATTCCGTTCAAGTCCGAGCATGTCTTCCACGCGGTCAAGGAGCTCATTGGCAAAACCCACCTCTTCTGATCCATGCATTTTCGGCTTAACAATGTAGATCGAACCCTTAGAAGAGTTTTGATAAGGGTCCTTTTCTAGAGGATTATGCATAGCGATAAGGCTTGTGATCACCCCGTCTAGAATCCCTTCTTGAATCTCCTCTCCATCCTCAAGCAGAATCGCGTTATTCGTCATCAAGTGGCCTACATTGCGGACCAACATAAGAGATCTTCCTGACAAGGTGAATTCTTGACCTGTCGGAGAAACGTAAATGCGATCAGGATGAAGGGTCCTTGTCACTGTTTTACTTCCCTTTTGAAAGGCAGCCGATAAATCTCCCTTCATCAGGCCGAGCCAGTTGCGGTAAACGAGCACTTTATCCTCCGCATCTACGGCGGTTACGGAGTCTTCACAATCCATGATGGTTGTGATTGCTGCTTCCATAAGGATGTCTTTAATTCCAGCATCATCGGTTTTACCAATCGGGTGGTTGCGGTCAATCTGGATTTCAAAATGAAGACCGTTGTTTTTAAACAAAACGGCGGTTGGGTTTTCCTGTTCTCCCTGAACACCCGCGAGCTTTGAAGGGTCTTTGAGCCCAGTGGTCTTCCCGTTGTTCAGCGTAACCGATAATCTGCCATTCTCCACGCGGTACTGAACCGCGTCTTCATGCGAAGCATCATTTAAAGGTACAGACTGGTCGAGAAATTCTTTCCCAAAGGCGATTACCTTCTCCCCGCGCACCGCATTATAACTCTCCCCGCGCTGGGCCCCGTTCTCTTCACTGATGGCATCGGTGCCGTAAAGAGCGTCATACAGGCTTCCCCAGCGTGCATTGGCGGCGTTAATCGCATAACGGGCATTGTTCACCGGAACGACGAGTTGTGGCCCTGCCTGTACCGCAATTTCATCGTCTACCCCTTGTGTGGTAATTTTAAACTCCTCGGCTTCCGGTTCAAGATAACCAATCTCTTGAAGAAATGATTTATAGGCATCAAAATTGAACCGTTCCCGATTTTCCACATGCCATCGGTTAATTCGGTCCTGGATTTCATCCCGTCGAGCTAATAACTCCTTGTTTTTTGGCGTTAAATCTTGGACTAACCTTTCAAAATCGGACCAGAATCTTTCAGCATCCAATCCGGATCCCGGCAGAGCCTGCGTTTGAATAAATTCATAAAGCTCTTCAGCCACTTGAAGATTCCCTTTTTTTACATAGTTTTGCATCATAAATTCCTCCTTTAACTCCATTCGAATTTTTTAGAAATCCTGTATTCCCTTTGGTGTTTGTTATTACAAAACGATGTTTCGTGTTTTGTTTAAAAAAGAATAGCACGGAATGATCGAGGTTTTCAATTACTTTCGGAAAATTTACACTATTTTAAAGTGCCGCTTCTTTCATCTCTTTTTTAATCTCTGCACAACGTCCCGGACTTGGAAATAATTTACCCGCATTTAATAGATTATCTGGATTGAATACTTCCCGAATGTCCGTCTGAGCCTTGATCTCTTCATCTGTGAAGACGAAACGCATTTCCTCTCTTTTCTCAATTCCTACGCCATGCTCACCTGTGATAGTACCGCCCACATCGGCACATACTTGCAAACAGGCACTCCCTGCTGCTAAAGCCTTTTCCGTTTGGCCAGGAATCCTGGCGTCAAAAAGGACCAATGGATGTAAGTTGCCGTCTCCCGCATGAAAAATATTTGCAATCCGAAGGCCAGATTCTTCACTGATTTTGTTGATTCTGCTTAACACTTCCGGAAGCCGGCTCCGCGGGATCACCCCGTCTTGCACAAGATAATCCGGAGAAATGGCTCCCATTGCCCCAAAACCGGTCTTCCGATTCGCCCACCATCTGGCTCGTTCGGATTCATCCTTGGCGACTTTCACTTCGCGAACGTTTCGGTTTTCACATACGTGCAGGATCTGGCTAATCTGTTCATTAATCCCTGCAGATATGCCATCCACTTCAATGAGGAGCAACGCCTCAATATCTCGAGGGTGGCCGACAGGAAATGCCGCTGCTTCTACTGCTTCAATAGCCGTCTTATCCATCATTTCAAGCGCAGCAGGAACAATTCCCGCTGAGATAATGTCAGAAACCGCACGGCTTCCATCGGAAACGTTATCAAAATACGCGAGCACGGTTTGTTTCGCTTCCGGGTTTTTCAGAATTCTCACGGTGATTTTCGTTACGATTCCTAATGTTCCTTCAGACCCTGTGATCAACCCGAGCAAATCATATCCAGGCGAATCAGGAATGCCGTTCTTCCCAATTTCGATAATCTTGCCGTTTGGCAAAACCACCTCCAACCCCAAAATATGATTCGTGGTTACGCCGTACTTGAGGCAATGAGCTCCCCCCGCATTTTCAGCCACATTCCCCCCTATCGTACAGCAATACTGGCTCGACGGATCGGGTGCATAGTAATACCCTTTATCAGAGATGGAGTTCGTGAGCTTGAGGTTCACAAAGCCGGGTTCAACCATCGCTCTTCGGTTCTCAAAATCTACGTGTAACAGCCGCTTCATTCTTACTAAACTAATAATCACTTCGCCATTGACCGGAATGGCCCCGCCACTTAATCCGGTCCCTGCACCGCGGGCAAGAAAAGGCAGATGGTTGTCAGAGCAATATTTTACGAGCTTTGAAACTTCCTGTGTATCTTTGGGGAAAACCACCGCTTTCGGCAGATGCTTATGAATCGTAAAGCCATCGCAGTCATACGCCAGCAAGTCTTCTTTGTGATAAAGAATCGAACGGGCACCTCCGACAATGTTGGCCAGGTTCCTAATATGTTTATCATTTGTTTTGACTTCTTTTAATGCCATGCCTCTCCCCCCTTAATTCGTCTTCTTTCTGGTAGGCCCAGTCCAGCAGTTGGACAGTGTGAACCACTTTTTGGTTTCTTCCATATTTTTGAACACCCATCGCCATCTGAAGCATGCATCCGGGATTGCCCATCGAAATCATTTCCACCTCTTCAGGAACGTTCTTCATTTTACTTTCCAGCACCTCACCAGCCATTTCAGGATTGGTAAGATTGTAGATCCCAGCACTTCCGCAGCAGCGATCAGCATTGGGCATGTGGACCATTTTTACCCCTGGGATATCAAGCAGAAGATTGCGGGGCTCCTCCCGCACTCCTTGCCCATGTGCAAGATGGCACGCATCGTGGTACGTGATACGAGTTTTCATTTCCGCTTGCGGTTTTTCATAGCCCGTGTCATGAAGATATTTCGAAATGTCTTCAACCTTGGCCGAGAAATCTTGTGCTTTCGCTTGCCATTCGGGCTCTCCACGGAACAATTCGGCATATTCCTTCATCATGCAGCCACAGCCGGCCGCGTTCACAATTATTTTTTCAGCATCTTTAAACGCTTCGATATTCTGCTTGGCAAGATTTCTTCCCATTTCTCGTTCACCCGCATGGACATGGAGCGCGCCACAGCACGTTTGCGTTTCCGGTATGACCACATCATTTCCGTTTCGTGTGAGCACATTGATTGTTGCCTCATTAATGTCGCTGAACATCACATCCATTACACATCCCGTTAACAACGCCACTTCATGCTTTGTTTCGCCTTTTGCATTGATCACTTTTTCACCCTTGTATTTTTTACGCACAGGTTCTTTAATGTCTGGAAGGATCCGTTCCATATCAGCGAGGTGGTCAGGCATCACCTTTAAAAGTCCCGATTTACGGACCACCTTTTGCATACCGCTCTTTTGATAAAACTTTAATAAACGACCGAGGGCATTCAATCGCTCCTGATGAGGAAACAGGCTTTCCAGAAAGAGCTTGCTTACCGCCTTTTTGTATCCGGTTAAGGGCATCGCTTGGCGAATTTGCCCGCGCGCCTCTTCGATCAGACCGCCGACATCCACATCAGCTGGACAGGCCGTTGTACACGCACGACAGTCAAGACAGGCAAACACAGGATCCATAAATTGTTCATTGACTTGCAGTTTTCCTTCTGCCACCGATTTGATGAGATGGACCCGGCCGCGGGGGGAATGCTGCTCCTGGCCGGTGAGTTCATATGTAGGACAGGATTCCAGACACATCCCGCAATGTACACAATCCGCCCATTTGTTTTCGTCAGGGGGATCGCTCCATCGATAATTGCTCAGGCTGGTTGTTGTACAGGCTGGCCGTTCCTTCACATCGCTTTCCGTTATACTCACCTTTAAATCCCTCCCACAAATCGTTGATCATTAAGAATTCTATTTGGGTCAACTTTGGCTTTAATTCCTTCAAACAAATAGAAATGGCACGGCTGTTCCCCCCAAACACTCAATTGCTGCCGGAGTACGTAAGGCAGATGTCTAACAATGAGATATCCGTTTAACTGTTCAACAAATTTTCTTAGTTGATGAATCGCCTGCAGGACATCGTCGCTCGCACCTTTTAGATTCACTTGGCATAAACCATGTCCTAATCCGGCATGTCCCTCAACTACCAGGTTGTGGCTGTCTTGCATAAGAGCGCTTTCCTTTAAGACATGAAGACCATCCAGGTTCGTCACACCAATTTTGACCGCTGCTTCTGTTTCTTTAGCAGTTGAATCAATCGCTCCATTCGGTCCGATGGTATATAATTTCTCCCAAAAGGCCCCGGCTTCTTTTTGCTGCAAAATGTCCAAATTCGTTTGGACCGGCTGAATGCTCCTAACAAATTCCTCCTGGTAATGGACAGCGCTTTCCACATCCTCGAAGCTGATGGCTAATGTATAACATTTTTTTCCGGTCAAGGTTTCGGATAAGGATGGAGTCAACAATTCAAGTGCGGCGGGTTCCATCATCGATTCTAAAAGGCTAGTGACAAATGAACGAATCGGCTCGAATTTTCCTTCCGGAAAGGCCAAAAGCATCAGACTTTCATACTTTGCAAGCGGACGGAGTTTGAGGGTAACTTCAGAGATAACGGCCAGCGTTCCCATTGACCCGATAAAGAGCTTGTTCATATCATAGCCGGCAACATTTTTTACGACTTTTCCACCGGTTCGAATCATTGAACCATTGGGATAGACCATTTGAAGTCCGATGACAACATCCCTTGGTGAACCATAGCCGAGCCGCTTGGGACCGCTTTCATTTGCACCGATGATACCGCCAATGGTTGCGTATTCGGGCCAAGCCGGATCCAGTGAAACCTTCTGTTGATGCTCTGCTAAGTAAGTTTGCAATTCATGAAAAGGGGTACCTGCTTTCACGGTGATGGTCATATTGCCAGCTGTATGTTCTACAATGCCTTTATATTTCGATAATGAAAGCAAGATATCCGCCGTTTCCATTAGTCCACCGAATCCTCTTTTCGTTCCTCCCCCTTGAACGCAAACTTTTTTCTCATAACCATTGGCATATTTCAACACTTTTTCGATTTCTTTTTCGGTTTTGGGAAATACAGTGATGAACCCCCCGTTCCCCAGGGGATGGCTTTTACTTTCACCTGTTATAATTTGACCTTCAGGTAAAAGGGAGTTTAGATCCGTGAGTAATGAGGTCGTGATCAATACTTTACACCTCCTTTTGTTTGGTAATAAGAAACACTGTTTCGAATAATCTTTAAAAAAATAGTCTTCATAGCATCAGTTTTAAATTTAACTTCATTAAACCATCATGAACCTCTTTTTTCAATGAATTTACCAAAAAATTTTAAATATTTAATTAAATTTGCCAATGATATGGGTATTATTCATGTTTTTTTATTAGATGAGCTAATTTAACTCTTGATACGTCCTTGCCGTTCCTTCGTGGTTTTCTTCTCCATTATGAGGTCATTTAGGACATTGACCGTTATCCCTGAGCTCCACACTTTCTTTGTCACCGACTAAACTCTACCCTTATTCAATTTTTGCGTAAATTGACAAAACTATTCGAATACTTAAAAATTATATTGTCTTAAATTTAGATGGGAGGTTGTTTTGCATGCATAAACTTAAACATTCGATTCTTTCAATCATTGCTGCTGTTGGACTTATGGCTGGAGGCTCCATTGCTTCAGCCGATACGTCCCAGGCAAATCACCATCAGTGGATCGCTTCGTGGGGAGCCAGCCAGCAGATGCCACGTGAATCCGGTGTTTCTCACGATGGATTTAAGAACCAAACCATTCGGATGATTGTAAATCCTAATCAAGGAGGTAAAGATGTCAGGCTGCGTTTTTCTAACCTTTATGGAGTGAAGCCTTTGGTGCTGGATAAAGTAGTACTTGCTCATTCGGCAACCGGTGCTGAGACGGTACCAAAAACGGGACGTATGGTTACCTTTAAAGGTAAGAAACGCACAGTCATACCTGTGGGAAGGGAAATCAGCAGTGACAGTGTAGATTTTGAAGTAAAAGAGAATCAAGATTTGACTGTATCCGTCTATACACACTCGGCCACAGGGCCAACGACTTGGCATCCCCTATCAAAACGAACAACCTATGTATCAGAACAGGGTGATCACACTTCGGAAAACCAGAGTACTTCCTTTACAAAAGGCTTTAAAAACTGGTTTTGGATGGAAGGGATCGATGTTGCCGCAAAGGATAAAAAAACACGTGTCATTATCACGTTGGGAGATTCCATCACGGATAGTTATGGATTCACCTCGAATCCTAACCGCAGCTGGGGAGATTACTTTGATCAGAGACTGCAAGAGAAGTACAAGCATCGTTCAATTTCAGTTATCAATTCAGGTATTTCAGGCAATCGAATTCTTCGGGATTCTCCTATTTTTGGTGAAAAGGCGCTCGATCGATTGAACCATGATGTACTTGAACAACCTGGCGTAACCGATATTATTCTCTTAGAAGGCATAAATGATATTGGACAGGAGCCACACGAGTTCGATTCAAGCAAAATTATTGCCGGAATGGAGCAGATCATTGACAAGGCACACGCGAAAGGAATCAAGGTCTATGGGGGAACACTCACACCTTTTCGGGGGACAACCATCGCTAACTACTTTACAGAAGAAGGAGAAAAAACGAGAGAAGAGGTTAATCAATGGATACGTACAAGCGGGGCATTTGACGAAGTGATTGATTTTGAACGGATGATCCAAGACCCGGCAGATCCGCAACGCCTGCTGCCTGCTTTTGACTCGGGTGATCATCTGCATCCAAGTGATGCTGGATTCCAGGCAATGGCCAACGGAATTGACATTGCCCTACTTGAGTGATATAAAAGCTCTTTTGTGTGGGTGCACAGCACACCATAAGGGCTTATTTACTTGCCTAGATGAAAACAGCCGGATGTAATTTTAGGTCAGTACACTTTTGCCCCTCTGTACATTATTTCTTTCCGGAACTGGGCTCGCTCGGTTTTGTATGAACGACATTCGGTGATTCGGATTTCGGAATTGTCGGCATCTTGCTCGGATATTTGATTAAGCTTTTCACGTAAATGTCAAGGAGTAGGATCTTGATTCAGGATCCTACTCCTTTTTAAAATTACATTCAATTTTAATAGAAGGGATTGTTTCATTCATACATCAAAAAAAATGATTTAGAATTTTCAGATAAATTTAAAGCACCGTAAATGTCCGGTGCTTTTTCTAATTCTTCTTCTTGGTTACCAAACATCTGGGGCTATATGTGGACAGAAAATCGTATCCTTCTTCCGGGCAGAACCCATTATTAATAATTGATTTGTTTATGCAAAAGCACCGAAGCCTATTTTGATTGTGAACCCGAAATATAAAAGGAAAACCGGCCTAACGTTGCCAATTAAGCGTTTCAAGCGAATCGTGCAATCGAATAACGATCAATCGGTATCGATGTTACTCCGTCAATGATTAATTCCGTGATTAAGGTACCAATTAAGGGCGAGAGTGTAACCCCGCTATGTGTAGCGGCAACAAATAGATTTTCTACGCCAGGTACTTTTCCGATGATTGGAAAGCCGTCTTCCGGCAGCGCACGAATGCCGGAAAATGCACGGACAATTTTTGCTTTTGCTAAAGCAGGTATATAATATATCGCCATATTGGCAGTTTCCTGTATGACATCAAGCGTAGTGGAACGGTTAAACCCTGCCTTTTCCATTGAATAACCGATTAAAACTTCTCCGTTATCTGCCTGCCTCATCCCGCTGATTGTATGTTTTAAGAAAGGCTTCAAGGGTTCAGTAATAAGAATTTGTCCTCTTACCTGGTTGATAGGAATATGAATGCCTGTCATTTTCCCCAATTCCCTCGACCAGGTTCCGCCGGCAAGGATAAGATTTTTGCAAACGTAAGCTCCTTTTTTGGAAGTGACGATAAACCTTCCATTTTGCTGTTTGATATCCATGACCGTCTCATAATAGGAGTAGTTTACGCCGTTTTTTTTAGCAGCTCTCATATACATATCGACCAGCCGGAACGGATTAACATTTCCGTCGATCGTGCTGTAAGTGGCACCTGCCACATCTGGATTAATGGAAGGTTCTTTTTTCAATACTTGTTCGCGTGAAAGCACTTTAATTTTGATGCCTATTTTACTGTAGGATTCCGCAAGCCGTTCCCCCTTCTCTCGATCTTTCTCATTAAAAAAAGGAGACAAGCCGCCTGTTCTTTTATATTCTACATCACCGATTGAACAGGGACCTCATATTGCAGCACGGGATTTAGAGAAAGTGGCCAAAGTGAGAGAACATGGAATTCCCATTTATCTGAATGCCTCTATTAAGGAGGCACGCGGAAAGGGGGAGGTTGAGGAAATTGACGTTCTGCAACATGATGAAATGATGTCGATTGGCGCATATTTAATTTGTATGGATGGTGGCAGAACATGTTTCATTTTCAAAAGGATCAAAGAAACGCTTCTTCCTTATCATTTTTTACTCATCATAGAACCTGACAACTCCTCACTTATTCATCATTATTATGATTAGACTTCTCTTTCACGCGCTTAATCACCTTCATAGTAATGTTGAAAATGGTAAAAACCCAGCTTAACGGGCTGGGTTTTGTTATCTAGGTTTATATCGTTAAGCGACTTACTAATAAAATAAATTACCGCCCTTTGAACTTCGGCCCTCTCTTAGTAAAGAACGCCATGACACCCTCTACTGCGTCTTCTGATGTCATCACTCTTTTTACATTATTTCGTTCAATTTCCATACCTTCATCCAATTGAACCTCGGATCCTTGGTAAACCGCATCAAGGATGCCTTTCATCGCCAAAGGCGGACCGTCTGCGAGCTGTTTCGCCCATTTCAACGCTTCATCCAACAGCCGTTCCTGCGGGACAATCCGATTGATCAGACCTAGATCTGCTGCTTTTTGAGCAGAAATTCGATCTCCGGTCAACAGGAGTTCCAAAGCCCTGCGCTGCCCAATCTGCCGTGGAAGACGCTGTGTGCCGCCATAACCTGGCATAATCCCAAGCCGGATCTCAGGCTGACCAAGTTCTGCCGTATCGGAGGCGATGGACAGGTGGCACGCCATTTGCAATTCATTTCCGCCGCCCAGCGCTTTTCCATTAATACAGGCAATAACCGGTTTAGGAAACCTTTCAATATAATTGAAAAAATCATGCATGCGGTTAAGTGTAACGTCTGCGGTGCCTCTATCCGCCATTTCCCCAAACTCGGAAATATCCGCTCCGCTAGAGAAGTTTTTTTCTCCTGAACCGGTCAGAACGATTGCACCGACATTAGGATTAAGCTCCAGTTGACGAAACACGGCTTGAAGTTCATATAGTGTTTCTTTGCTAAGCGCATTGGCAGGAGGCCGGTTAATGGTGATAAGAGCCACGTTCTCCTTTAGCTCAAGCAAACCTTGTTTTTCGGTTTTATTCATTATTCCGCCTCCCTTTCTATGATCACCGCAACCGCCATCCCAAAGCCTATACACATGGTGGCCAGACCAAATCTTCCATTTCTGCGCTCCAGTTCATTCGTCATCGTTGCAATGATCCTTGCACCGCTTGCACCGAGCGGGTGTCCTAAAGCAATGGCTCCTCCGTTTGGATTGATTTTACCAGGATCGGCACCCGTTTCCCTTTGCCTTGCCAATACAACGGATGCAAATGCCTCGTTCACTTCAAATACATCGATCTCCGTGAGGGCCAGGCCTGCCTTTTTCAAAACTTTATCTGTAGCAGGAATAATTGCTGTCAGCATGATTTCCGGATCAACCCCGGCAAGCGCGGTTGCTACAATCCTGGCACGCGGCTTCAAGCCAATTTCCACAGCCTTTTTTCTTGATGCCAGAAGAACAGCCGCAGAACCATCGCTGATCTGGCTCGAATTTCCCGCTGTTATATGGCCGTCCGGTCGAAAAGAAGGACGAAGGTTTGCCAAGGCTTCCTTCGTTGTGTCCGGCCTAACTGTTTCATCTTCTTCCAACAAGAACTGTTCACCTTCAGCACTCCGGCCTTCAATCGAAACAATCTCATGGTCAAACCACCGCTCATTTTGTGCTTTCAGAGCCTTCTGATGGCTTATAAACGAGAACTCATCCATCTCAGTTCGGATAATACCCCATCTCTCGCCAATCAATTCAGCGGAAAACCCTTGTGGAATGATCGTATACTGATCGAGAAGGTGAGGGCTGTAATTCCCCCCATCGCTTCCCATCGGCACCCGGTTCATGCTCTCAACTCCTGCAGCAATCACACAGTCTGACATTCCTGCCATAATGGCATGAGTCCCTTGGGCGAGCGTTTCCAGACTCGAAGCACACATCCGGTTGACGCTTACTCCGCACACCTCCACTGGAAATCCGGCAATGAGGCCCGCCATACGGCCGATATTTGCCCCCTGTTCATCGATTTGCGTGACACATCCCATTTTAATATCTTCCACCTCCGCCGGGTTTAAGTGATTACGGGAAACCAATTCTTTTAAAACGGACGCCGCCATCTCATCCGGGCGGGTTCCTGACAGTGACCCTTTTTTTCTGCCGATGGGAGTTCGAACGGCATCAATAATGACCGCATCCCTGTCCGCCAACATCCTCATCCTTTCATTTTCGAATTTTTAAAGATGTCGCTGTATTGTTGTTTAAAAGGTGAATAAATCAATTCCTCCTGCTACAGGAAGGCCTGCACCGGTTATATAGTTCGCTTGATCAGACGCCAAAAACGTTATCGCATGGGCAATATCTTCGGGTTCACCCGGACGTTTAAGGGCCGTTCTTGCAATCATCCGTTCCCGCAAATCCGGATTGGTCATCTGGAACGCCTCTGTATTAATGATCCCGGGCACAATAGCGTTTACAGTAATATTGTATCTTGCCCCTTCCAATGCCAGTGTCCGAGTAAGGCCCAAAATTCCTGCCTTTGTTGTGGAATAACTTGCTTGTCCATAACCGCCGTGTGTCCCTGCTACCGATGCCATGTTGATCACACGGCCGCGCTTTTGTTTTTTCATATATGGCCAGACCGCTTTACAGCAGTTGTAAGCCCCGGTTAAATTAACGGAAAGGTCTCGTTCCCAATACGCATCATTCTGATCCTCGAGCTTAACCGTGTGATCAAGAGTGGCTGCGTTATTGATCAGGATATCTATATGCCCGAATTGTTCATTCACCTCGGCCATAACCCTGCTAACTTCTTCACGGTTCGTCACGTCCATTCGAAAAGCGGCCGACCTGCGCCCCATTTGTTTAATTTGTTCCATTGTCGTTTTTGTAAATATTTTTTTGGTCATGGTCATGACTTGCGCGACGGGACCCAGCCTCTCTGACGTTTCATCCAGATTTTCATCATCTTCCACAAGAATATCAGTCACGATGACGTCAGCGCCTGCTTCAGCCAATGCAAGAGCATCTACCCTGCCCAATCCTCTTGAAGCTCCTGTTACGAAAGCCACCTTCCCTTCTAGCGGCAATTTCATCTATTCATCCCTCCCTGATTGATGCATAGTCAAACCCACTGCAATCTCATCAGCTGCACTGCTGGCTGCCACTGGGTGTTCTTCAGCATAGACCTTTTTAATGATATTCTTATATTTTTCCTCGATTACCGGCAGGCGGACCTTTAACGAGGGCGTTAGCTCTCCTGTACCGGTTGTCCATTCATCCCCCAGGATGACCACTTTTTTCGGTTGTTCATAACGCGGAAACTTTTTTGTGCGCTCATCGACTTCTCTTCGCAATAATTGCTGTACTTCTTCGTTTTTGACGATCGCTTCATAATGATCAGGCAAACCTCTCTTCTTTGCCCACGGCACTAGGACCGAAAAATCAGGAGTAACGAGAACAATGACGTATTTCTGATTTTGGCCGATCAAAACACAATTTTCGATATAGGAGCTTAAATTGATGGCATTTTCCACAGGCTGAGGAGCCACATTTTTCCCTGTTTTCAGGACGATGATCCTCTTCTTTCGATCGACGATCGAGAGGAACCCGTCTTCGTCCAGTTTCCCAAGATCTCCTGTCAACAGCCAGCCGTCCCTGAATGCCTCCCTTGTTGCCTTTTCATTATTGTAATAGCCTGTCATCACGCTCGGGCCCCTAACCATCACCTCTCCATCAGGTGCCAAACGCATTTCCAGGTTAGGAAGGATTTTACCTACCGTGCCCACTTTCGTCCGTATCATAGGATTAGCTGCAATCACTGGCGAAGTTTCAGTCAGCCCATAGCCTTCAAGGGCAGGCAAATCGATCGCCCAAAAGAATCTCCCGATTTCAGGACTGAGCGCACCGCCCCCGGAAATTAGCCCCCTGAGCCGGCCACCTAGTTGTTTTTTAACCTTTTTATAGACAAGCCAATTAGCAAGTGCCCATTTTCTTCGTAACGCTTTCGGAACAGATCCTTGTTTCATGATCTCATCCACCGATTGCGTGACATAACCCTCATACCGTTTCATGCCGACTCCTAATGCCCAGCTGAAAATTTTTCTTCGCAGGGGAGTCCCCGCTTCAATTTTTTCTTGAACCCTCGTATACACTTTTTCTAAAAGGAGCGGCACACTTACAAGTACAGTGGGTCTCACTTCGAGAAGGTTCTCTGACACCTTCTCCATACTCTCCGCATAAGCGATGGCAGATCCCGCAGATAGCGGAACAAATTGTCCCGCCATCCGTTCGAAAACGTGAGATAACGGAAGGTGTGAAAGCAGGACATCGGTTGGCCTGGCTTCCAGTACCCAAAACTGCACGCCTTCCACATTTGATAAAATATTCCCGTGCGTCAGCATCGCACCCTTTGGATGCCCGGTTGTGCCTGATGTATGAATAATGGTGGCCAGCTGCATCCTGTCGATGTGTTTCCACATCTCTTCCCACATCTGCAGCGGATGATCCCCACCCATTTTCATGAGAATTTCATACGTAAAAACCTGTCCAGTGTCATGATGACTTTCGTCCGGCTCCATTACGATAATGAAGAGAACTCCCGTCTCTGCGGTGCTTACCTTTCGGAGCAGTGCATCATTTTGTACGATAACCGCCTTACACTCTGAATTATTGATAATAAAAGCAACCTGATCTTGCGGAAGAGCAGCGTGGACCGGAACACTAACAGCTCCGAGGCTCATGATAGCAAGATCGCAAATTGGCCACACCGGGTTATTTTCAGAAAGAACGGCTACTTTATCACCTGTCCCTACACCAAGCAGCGCCAGTCCAGCCGCTGTATTCCGGATTCTCCCCCAAAACTCCCCGTAGGTCATGCTTACAAATTGCCCCTTGCTCTTCCACATGAGAGCAGTTCTATCAAAATACCGATCTACCGAATACTTGACCATTTCAACTAGATTTTCAGCTTTCATGAAACACCTCCAAACAGGAACTGTTCCTCCCCACCTCGTCCATAGCTCTCGAGTTCTTTTGTGAAGCTGCCGGCCAGCTGCTACAAGTGGTCAACAACGTTGTACTGGCGCAAAACGCTCTCTATTTTAATCGCTTTCCCGATATCGCCCCTGATCTTCAGTTTTCCCGACATGAAAGCAACGGTTCCGTTTAATTTTCCAAGCAGCATCTTCTTAAAATCTGGAAAAGACATCTGGATTGTGCAGTCTGCCTTGTCAGGAGATCCTTCTGATACCTTTGCTGTTCCGTCAGCCAAATGCAGCTGAAAAGAGTAATCCTCATCTGTGATGTCATATTGATAGATTACATTCATCTCCTTAATGGGCTCAGGATTTTCATTCAGCACCTGTTCGATTTTTTGTCCTGTTTCCTGTACAGAATATTCCTCAATTGCCTTTGCCATGTTACGTTTCCTCCTTTAATTAGATAAGGTTAAAGATCTATTAATCTAGACGCGTACTCCAAGCGGTTCATACAAGTGACGCGCTATGATTAAATGCTGTATTTGATTCGTGCCTTCAAAAATATCAAAAATCTTTGCATCCCGGTAAAGCTTTTCAACAAGATGCCCTTCGACGCCGTCCGGCCCCAAGACCTCAAGACATCTGCTGCACACTCCAAGAGAAATGGTGCCGGAAAAACTTTTACACATCGCTGCTTCTTTTGCATTGGGCTTACCCATATCCGCTTTCCATGCTGCCTCCCAGGTCAGAAGTCTTGATACATCAATTTCCTGCTGCGCTTTTGCCAGAATTGTTGAAGCTGTATGGAAAGAGCGGCCGTGTTTTGGATATTCATGCTGTACGAAATCAAGTGTGTATTCAAAAGCAGCCCTCGCTATCCCCGTAGCCATAGCGGCAATAATAGGACGGGTATTGTCAAAGGTTTGCATGGCCACACGAAATCCGGTATGACCCGCACTTTTCTCTTCATAGTAGGATTCACCCCCAAGAAGGTTTTCCTCTGGCACAAAACAATCTTCGAGAAGAAGCTCTGCGGTTTCAGAAGCTCGGAGACCCATTTTATCTGCCAGCCTTGTGCAGCTAAAACCGGGTGTTCCCTTTTCTACGACAAATGCCCTGTGCCCGGCACGCCCTGATTTTTGGTCCACTTTGGCAAATACAACGACCCAGGAAGCGCGGGCACCGTTCGTAATAAAGACCTTTTGCCCGTTTAAAATGTAGCCTCCATTCGTTTTAACAGCAGTAGTCTTCAACCCTGAAACATCTGATCCGGCTTCAGGCTCAGTTAACGCATATGCTCCCCATCTAGGCGGTTCGTCTCTTGAAAAGATAGACATAAAACGCCGTTTTTGTTCAGGAGTCCCACTGGCCTGCACTGGCGGACCGCCTAGGCCCGGGCCCGGAAGAGTCAGCGCAATGGCAGGATCTCCCCAGCCAAGCTCTTCAGCAGCTATTACGGCCAATCTGTTTCCCTGTCGTTCTGATTTTTTTCTTTTCTCCGTCTGATCTGATTCTTCGCTGGTGCTGTCTGAATCTCCGAAGGAGGACGTACTGAGCTGGATTCCAAGCTGATTGATGTTTTCCAGCCACTCATCAGGCACCCTTTTGTGCTGATCGGAAGCCAATGATATCGGACGCATCTCATTTTCAGCAAACCAATGGACAACCTCCTTAACCTGGATTTGATGCGGCGACATTTTGAATGAAATCATGCAGGCCACCCCTTTCCTCTCCAACTATCAGCCATTCCCCATGATCCAACAGCAACTCGCTTTCTCCTTCCGTAAAAATGATCTGCGCCTGGGCATCCCGCATCCACTTTTCCACCGGGAAGTCCTGAACATACCCGTGCCCACCTAGAAGCTGGACAGCACAATCTGTAACAAAACGAAGCGACTGGTGCGCAAATTGGAGTGCACTTTGTGAAGCGGCTTCACCTTCAGGATCACGATCATCAACCTTCAGTGCAGACTGCCAGACTAAATGGCGGGCTGCCTGTGTTTTAATGGACATATCTGCGAGTGTAAAAGATACGCCTTGAAACTTGGCGATTTCCTGTCCGAATGCCTTACGCTGTGCGGTATAAACTGCCGCATGGTCCAATGCTGCTTCCATGGCGCCTACTTCCTT
Source organism: Fictibacillus sp. NRS-1165 (assembly GCF_050468105.1). Lineage (NCBI taxonomy): Bacteria > Bacillati > Bacillota > Bacilli > Caryophanales > Fictibacillaceae > Fictibacillus > Fictibacillus sp. NRS-1165. Next base: position 15,242 of record NZ_JBDPNU010000026.1, on the reverse strand, counting down.
TGCAGCTTCAAGTACCCTGGTTCTTGTCAGCATTTGTGAAAGCAGCACCTTTGCTTCGTGTCCTTTGGCCAGCACCTGTTCGTCTGTAATGACGGTGTCATGAAATTGTATTTTTGAGAATCCCGAGGCCAGCAATCCGAGCCGGTAATCTCCTTCAAGCAGTCTCCATTGTCCATGATCTTCAAGCCAAATCAGAAGCTGTTCGCCTGTAGTATCTTTTAAACCAACCAAAAGATAGCCAGCGTATTTTGCCATTCTAAGCGGTCGGGAAGTTCCGTTTAAAAGATAGCCCCCTCCGCTGGATTGCAATTCCAGTCGTAGAGATGACGAATGGTTCGGCTTATTGCCATTTAAAAAAGCGACAGCAGGCCATGTTTTATCTCTTGTTGTCTTTTTTATTTTATTAAAGAGTGGATGAGCAGGGACCAATCGAAACAGAGAAGCCGCTTCACCGGGTCCCCTGAATCCCTGGACGCCGCCAAGATCTCCGGCGCTTAAAGCCTCTACAATTTGTACCTGTGAGATCAATGGCAGTTCAAGGCCGTCCCAATCTGCCGGAAGTTCGAGAGCCGAAAATCCCAGTTCGTTAATCTCTCGTGATATTTCGTCCGACACTTGCCTCGTTTCTTCAAAATCGCGTGCCAAAGGGCGAAGTTTCTCCTTCGCAAAATTTCTGGCAAGATTCCTAAAAGCTATTTCATCCACGGTAGGCTGAAACGAAATCAACAGATCTCCTCCTTTAAAATACTAGTACGTATTAGTACGTATCAAACAAAAAATAAAAGGTTCCGAGTTCAGAAGTGATACGAGTACGTATTGGTATCAATATATAATCCCCCATATATAATTTCAACAATTATTGTCTGAAAAATAAAATAATATTCTATTATTCTTTTACACCGGATAGCTGCCTGGCTATTTTTTCATAGAATGGATAGAGTCTGTAATTCCTAATCCGGTCAGAGGGGTCAATGCCTATAAAGTCCATATGATCCCATCCATAGTTCACGGGAATTTCGTTCCATACCCCCTTCTTTAACCTTTGACAAAAAGGTTGATGCGGCTGTCCTGCAGGAAACTGAGAAGAAGTAACACTTACCAATCCATCATTGGCCCACCACGATGAATCGATTTCCGGCTTGGGGTTTTTTCTCGAATAGGAGCCAATGTAGGAACCAGATCCAATCACGAGTGTGCTCATCGTTGGCAATGGGTGTTCAAAGCCAGTAAGCGGCGCCTTAAAAGTGGCATTTCCTGTGTAAGAGACATAATAGATATCGGGAAGCGTTTTTACCCATTGGTTTATTTCTGCAGACCCGTAAGTCGACAGATCATATGTGCTCATGTCTTTACTGTTCCAAATCGGACTGCTGTAAACGCGATTTGAGTATTGTATAAATGATTCCTCTTTCTTGCGTTTCAATCCCCATTGATCCAGTTTAAAGTCATAGGCAATCGACTCAGGTGTACTCCCGGATAAACTGGCAGCCTTAAGTACGAACGATTTAATATAAGGTATGAGATGGTCCTCATCTGCAAAGGTTGAGCCATTATGCGGTGTCCCAATGCTTGCCACACTTTTAACCCAGTGCTTCCCTCCCTGGTATAAAGGAGACATGCAATATTGCCTTTCTTCCGCACTTCCATGTTCAAGAAGTTCTGCCAGCATTCTTGACGTCTGCCCCCCCATACTGTGCCCAATGAAATGAACCTTATGAGTTTCATTCCACTGGCTGTAAAGGCCGGGAAATGTCCTCCCGAACCTCGCATGTCCATACTTATTGGCATGTGCAGCCCCATAATCCACTGTCCCGCCTTTTACGAAATAATACAGTTCCACAGCCCTGTCCCAGTTGCTCGAAAAGGGTCCCACTGCAGAGGTATAGGTCTTAAAGCCTTTTTGGTTTAGATCGTGTTCGATGTCTTTTAGTCCTCCCCAATAAAGGTAACCTGCCAATTCCCCTTTTCCCCAGCCGGCCAAGCCGTGGACAAGCACAATGGGTTCATTATTTTTAATTGGTGCAGACGGGCTCGCAGCCGCCTGATCGGGAAGTGCAGAATTCCCCATCCACAAACATACAGCCAATATAGCTCCAATTAAGATTTTCTTCATTTCATCCCTCTTTCAATAGAGGATTTTTTCAACAGCTTCAGGAAAGACCCGAGAAAGCGCATCCAATTTTTCCGTTTGCCGTAATAGGCAAGAATAAGATCATAAAAAAGAGGAAATTTCCCTCTATACGGGAACCAATTCACCTCTGCCTTCTTCCAGCCATGATCCACAAGAACCGCCTTGGGTTCTGTGAATATCTCAATACCGATATCACCGTGATATCGGCCCATGCCACTTCCCTTCACACCCCCAAACGGGAGGTAAGGATTGGCAAATGATATGATCACTTCGTTTATGCAGACGGCACCTGATTCCAGCCTGTCTGCGGTTCGTTTTGCTTTCCTCAGGTCACGGGTAAAGATGCTGGCATTCAATCCATACGGTGAATCATTGGCAAGCCGGATTGCCTCTTCTTCGCCTTCAAACGGCAGGACACAGATCACCGGACCAAACGTTTCCTCTTGCATGACCTTCATTTGCTGAGTCAGATTAGAAAGGATGAGAGGCTCCAACTTAAAGTTTTTTTCTTTTGGCCATTTTTCCGGAAGGCTCCCCATCTCAAGAACCGCGCCATTATCAACGGCGTCCTTTACGTGTTCTTTCACGATCTCTACCTGAGGTTCAAACGTCATGAAACCGAGGTCGCTGTCGACACTTCCGTCATGTTAAAGTTTTTCCGCTTCACTTTTTAATAATTTCATAAACTTCCTGTAAACATTGGCTTCTACGTAAATTCTCTCGATCGACATACACACCTGGCCGCTGTTGGTGAGTGCTCCCCACAATGCTCCCTTTGCAGCACGCTCGAGATTCGCATCCTCATAAACGATCATCGGGTCTTTGCCGCTAAGTTCAAGAGTAGTAGGAATTAACAATTGAGCTGCTGCCCTTTGAATAATTTTTCCGGTTTTTGCTGAACCGGTAAACAAAATATAATCCGGTTTTTCTTCAATTAACTTCGCGCCGAGGTCTCCCTTCCCATGTGCCACCTGGACGGTACCAGACGGAAAACCAGCCTTTAAAAAAAGTGATTCCATCAGCCTTCCGATCATCGGTGTCACTTCCGACGGCTTTAAAATCACACAGTTTCCTGAAACGAGTGCACTTAGAACAGGAATCATGGCGAGAGAAAAAGGATAGTTCCACGGCGAGATGACGAGCACTGTTCCCCTCGGTTCATAAGATATATAGAATCTCTTCCCGAGGAGTGTGATCGGGGTTTTTACTCTTTTTGTTTTTAATAGCTTTTCAGCGTGCTTCTCAAGGTGTTTAATGGATTCTGCTGTCGTCAGGATTTCTGCAGTAATGACTTCCACTTTCGGCTTACCCGCATCCTTAGCAATGACATCCACACAATGGTCAAGAGAGTCAAGCATCGTTAAACGAAGAGCTTTAAAATAGCTTACTCTTTGTGAAACACTAAGATTTTTCCACGATCTAAAAGCCAGACGAGCATCTGCCATTATGGATCCGGCTGATTCAAGCGGGGTAGCCTCCATTTCACTGATCGTTTCCCCTGTTGCTGGGTTAACGGCCGTTAGTGTACCCATAACGAACCTCCTATTTGACGTTGATTAGTTTTTCAGAATCCATTCGATGATTTTTATAATACTGTACCAAGTTCGCTACATAATCTTTAAAGTCCGGACAGCGGACACCCCACTTTTCCAGCACTTCTTTGGCCTGGCTTGCGTCATATTGCGAGGTGCAGCGAAAATATTCAAGGGCTTCTTTTTCAACTTTAAATAAACGCCGGATGACAGAAAATGAGAGGGCAAATTCAACAAATGCAGGTGAGATCGTCCAGGATGGTTTTTTGCCTAGTAATTCTTCGCAAATCATGCGATAGAGCTCTCGGCTTTCGTATGGTGAGGGGTCTGTGAGGTGAAAAGCCCGGTTAACAGCTTCTTCAGATTCGGAAAGACACAGGGTCGCGTTAATGATGTAATCGGCGGGCACCACATTAAACAAAGCTTCTGATTTACCTAGATAAGGGATCGGCATATAACGGATACGGTCTAAAAACCGCATAATAAAGTATGGGCCATCAAACTTTATGGTCTCCCCAGTAAGTGAATGTCCCACCACCACTCCGGGGCGTATAATCGTGTAGGTAACTCCTGTGAGCTCTGCAACCAGTCTTTCAGCGGCGAATTTGGTAGATTCATAATGATTTTTAAAGGTCTGGCCCGCGTCCAATTCATCTTCCTTAATAAGTCCCGTCCTTTGTCCGGATACATACGCCGTACTAAAATAGACATATCGTTTCAAATTGGTAAGGGATTGAACGAACCGGTTGACATTGTCCGTCCCAGTCACATTAACAGCTTCTGCAATTTGTTTTGGCACAGCAAGGTCATAGACCGCGGCGAGGTGGAAGACATAAGCAGTATTTTCCCGGAGCCATTCTGCCTGTTCAAAAGTCAAATTCAAACCCTTTTTTGTAATATCACCTGGAAACAGTTCAACATTGCGTTTATTCACCGTTAGTTTTTTTGCTTTTTCAAATTGACTGGGATGGACAAGCAATGCGTAATGATCCCCTTCATGTCTCTCCATCAACTCCTCAAGCAGCCTCGAAGCTAAAAAACCCGGATAGCCTGTCAGTAAATACGTTTGCATGATGACAAATCCCTCCTCCATCAATTAAATACGGATACGTACTGGTATTAATGACCTAAAAAAATCGGCAAACTACCGATCTTATAGAGATAGATTTACATAAGCACCGACCACAATGCGATTTAGTAACCGGGCAATACGATCCAGATCCATCGTTGATTCTGATTCAAAAAGGTTTTGAATCACTACTTCGTTAATGGCTCCAACCATTGCCTGGGAAACGACCACAACCTCCTGGTCAGGTACTGAGGCCGGCATGGCTCCCTGCACCGTTTGATAAAGCAAAACAGCAAAGCGGTGGTAGGCTTCTCTGCGAACTTTTTCAACCGTCTGGCTTACTCCTACAGAATCAATTAATAATAATTTGGCCGCCGTTTTCCACGTTTCACATATTTCGATATAACGGCGAATTCCCACATATGCTTTTTCACTGATTTTGTCTTCACGCTTTACCGTTTCCTCGACATCTTCAATGATCTCCTCAGCCAGCTGCCTGCACAGGGCGGCAAGCATCTCCTCTTTGCTGCCATAGGTCTGATAAAAGGTAGTTTTTGAGACCCGTGCCTTTTCTACAATTTCAAGTACCGAAGTTTCCTTGAACCCTTTGGACGTAAAAAGATGGAGGGCAGCATATAGCATCTTGTCCCGAGCTTCTGTCGGCATTTCTGTTACAAAAAGCAAATTCATCAGTCCATTCTTCGGATTGTACTAGTACGTATTAGTATTTTACGAATATTTAGCCATCAATGTCAAGAATTTCAGATCACACAGAAAAAATCCGATGGTTTCATACGTGTCCCATTCTTCGATCGTATGTAAAATCAGTCTCTTTATATCCTTTATTCTTACTGCTCCATATTTCTTCCTGTTTAATAAACCGCACAGTGCAAGTAGGTCCAACAACTTAGCTTTCTGCAGCCAGTTCTGTGGTAAATCTCCTTTATTTTCTTGATCACTTAAGATGAAAGGAGTTAATAGCCTGACTCGCAGGCAGCTGGGTCAATCAAAATAAGCGGGTTCATGCGGATGATGCAATTGCCTAAACGCCATCTCAATTTGAGATCTCGTATTTCTGTCTATTGATAATGCCGGGAGTTCCTCTTGAGAAAAAAAGTCCACTGCGGTCGTTTCAATTCCAGTGAGTGCCTGTCCACCTACTATTTCACATTTGATAAATATTTTATAAGTGTGATAAGGAGAAGGAGGATGCGGGTGACACTTTTTATCGAGTACTCCTAACAGCTTGATTGGTCTTACATCAAACCCAGACTCCTCTTTTACTTCTTTAACCGCTACTTCACTTGGTGACAGTCCTATATCACCCCAGCCTCCGGGTAATGACCAGCCTCCATCCGTTTTTTCTTTGACCATTAATAATTTTTTGTTCCTAAATACAACAGCCCTAATATCCACTTTAGGTGTTGCATAACCAGTTTCATTGGCAAACAAATCGCTTATGGCTGACTCATCTAAATCAGTAAAGGACGACAATATTTCAACACTGATTTTTCTGATCGATTCAAATCTTTCCAAGTCGTAAACATCTTTGGAGTAGGTTAATCCAGCCTGGGCAATAGATTGAAGCTGCTTCGACCATTCAAGCCATTTGGGTTCCATATATCTCACCACCAATACCATTATACCTAAATATTACCATATGTTTCTCTTAAAAGTCTGTAAAAGAAGAAAAGTGACTGTGAATGATCAAAACCGTCATTTATAAAAAACGAGGCTCCAATTTCGGAGCCTCGTTTTTTATTACCTTAGTACATGGACATAACTGATCTGGTCGTTCCACCCGTCACCGACGTAGGCAATGTCCTGTCCTGGAGGGAAAGTCTTGCATGGTTCCCCTCTAAAACTGTTATAACATACTTCAGTACCACTGCTTTCACCAGCTGTTTTCAATGAAGAGATGACGTCATTAAAAGGGATGTTCCATTCAAAACCAACGCCCTGCTGGAATAAAAACCCCTGGAAATTTGCATCGTTAAAAAATTCACTTACTCCAGGAGCGCTGGCTCTCTTAAACTTAGAACGATTGGTTTGTTCGCACGCCCACTTGTCTGAAAAATGGCCAATAGCCAATTTGTATTTATCTTTAGAAAGGTAACCATATGTTTTTCCGTTGGTATCCAGGATGGTGTACTTCACTTGTTGTTTTATTTGGTTAAACAAATGACTATTTTTATGCTTCGAATACTCGACACCATTGATGACGATACTGTCCTGATTTGCTTTGATCACTTTGTTTGTTGACTGATTAGTACTTTCTGCATGTGTCACAGAAGGTATTCCAAGAGAAACTGCAAAGATCATCATCGCAAAAATTGCAAAAATGAACAAGCCAATACTCTGTCCTTTACACACTCGATGCTCATAACTATCAGCCTCCTTAAGGTACTATGCAGCTAGGATACACCTTTTATAATTATAGCACAATACCATTTAAGGAAATTGATACCAATTAACTATCGGAGATTTTCAATACACTGAATGATGAGACAAATGAAACTGGACGATGGTATTCCTAACTATTTACAAATGTGTGGATACAGAAATTTTTTTACAATATGAATTTTATGCGATTCCTCTTGGCGGGTTATTCCTATTCTTAGTTAAAGCGTTCAGCTGTCGCTTGAAATGAAGGGTCTGCAGCCAAAGCTTATAAATGACAGCTGCTTCAAACAGTATCATGATAATAGAGCTGAGGATTACTCCTTCTTTTATTAAGCCGATTAGTGGAGCGATGATAAAAATGGACATTTGGTATTCAATTCCGCTCATGAGATGCAAGCGAACCCTTCTTTTTAAAAAGAACGATCTTATTTTTATATAGGTGGGAAAACGGTAGACGACTTCCCCTAAAAACTTCTCTTGTATACGCAGGTCTTGCTTGGTGGCCTTTCTGCAGCACACTGATGGCTTGCCTTTAAACATTTGGACCAACTTGAGGCGCGATGTGATTACACGTTTTTTTTCATTTATAAATGTGCTCTTTGCCTTGTCTATTTTTTTTCGCATTTGATTCAGCGATTTGTAGGCTAGCAACGAATTCATGTATCGTGTACTATCCAAAAAGCAAACGATCGCAGCTAAATAAAAATAAACGGCTTGTCCTGTCTGATGATATTGACCAAGCATCAATGAAAAAGCACAGATAGCAACACGGGTACGATCCAAAATATAGTCTAACCACGCCCCGAAGATGGAACCGGTTCCTTTAAGGCGGGATATTTTCCCATCCATGCAATCTAAAGTAAAACTGATATGATATAGAACAGCACCAACGATTATCGCAGAATAGGTACCCTGATAAAACTGATAGGCGGCTAATAGACCAGTGAAGAATGCTAATAGCGTAAGTTGATTGGGGGTAACCTTCGTGTAATTGGCTAGTGGGAACATCAATCGGGATGCGACTGGATCCACCAAAAAAACGGTCCACCAGGCATCTTTCTGTTTATAAGAATTCTTAATATCTTCCATTGAATATTTGTTGGGTGTCAAAAAAACCACACTCCTTATTATCTTATGGTGAGAGAGGAAATACCTCATCTAAAACATGGCTAATGTGTTTAGCCGTTAGCTCCGTTTCATTTAAAATAGTGTAACGATTCCGTATGGTAGCGGCATTCTGAATCGCCAGGGACATCTCTTCCTTCGTATAACCCAGCTCTCTGTAATGGAGAGGAAGACCTAATCGCTTAAAATATTGTCTCATGTTGTTCTCAGAGTTGTGATTACCTTGCAAATATTCAGAAACTAACATCCCCAAGGCAACCTGTTCCCCATGGAGTGCTTTTCCTCCACAGTAATAATCCAGGGCGTGGCTGATTAAGTGTTCCGAACCACTGCACGGTCTGCTCGAACCCGCGATCGCCATCGCCATTCCACTCATGATCAGTGATTCGGCAGCCACTTGTATCAAAACTTCATTGCTTATGTTTTTTTGATTGATTTTATTCAAAAAAGCTTCTGTCGCTTTATCGGCAATTAAACTAGCAAAGCCATTCATTTTTTCTTTCTTCACTTGATGTGCCAGTTTCCAATCTTCAAGCGCCGTCTTATTGGAGAGCAAGTCTCCGATTCCAGAAGAAAATAACCGTGCGGGTGAACGGGCCACGGTGTCAAAGTCTATCACGACAGCCCAAGGCATTCGAACTTCTATGCTAATACTCTTGGTTTGGCTTACGCGGATCGAGGCTACGGGCGAACAGATTGCATCACTGGATAATGCTGTCGGTACAAGTATGACTGGCAAATTCATTCTCGTACCGACGACCTTAGCTACATCCAATACCTTACCGCCTCCAACTCCGATGATCATTTCTGCAAAAACCTGCTGTGCTTCATTTTCTAACTCATCAACCGTCTGAAGCGTGTTGTCTTTGCAGTACAGTGCCTTCACCTGTGTCGGCTGCAGTTTCAGGTCGGCGATCAGCTGTTCACCTATTTGACGAGTGGGACCTCTCCCACTCATTACAACCACTCTCCGCTCAGCCAAAAATTCAACAATTTCGCTTCCATGCAAACGTTCGAATGCTTTGGACTCAAGGATTAAATGAGTCGGGAGTTCGACCTTTACCTTCTTAGACATTTTACCCCCCCTTTAAGAAGGCCACATGGCAGTAATAAGCTGTTTCGCGCAATTCAAATCTTGCACATCGTCTATTTCAATCCATGGGTATCCATCCGTATTAACAACCATAATCGGCACGTCTGCAGCACAAGCTTCATACACGTTTTCATACCAGTACCGTGCTCCCCCAGCTTCAATCATCTCTGTAGCTTTTTGGTATAAAATTTTCAGATCATCTAGAGCCAATTTAGAAATCCCAATATATTCGCCATCCGTACCATCCTTATTCAATTGCTTATTGATGAACCGCAAGCGTTTGTCATTCAGCTTTACCTTCATCGCTTCATCCGTTAGTTTTTTTTCCCGGTCTACCAAAATACAAGTGGGAAACTGTGATTTCAAGATCAATGAAATTAATCGATGGTCGAAAATGACATCTGAATTGACCAGCAATAAATCATCATCCACAGCTTGGGAAAGTAAAAATGAATAAATGTTGTTCATTGATTCATAGTGTGGATTGTATATAAAATGGACTCCTGTTCCTGTTAAATACTCTTCAATTCTCTTAAACATATAGCCGCCTACGATATAGACATCTTCATAGGCAAAACCGGAGTTTATCACACTTTCTACCTGGTACTGCACTAAAGGTTTTCCATTAATTCTAACCATTGCTTTTGGGTTGTTCATCGTATAGGGATGTAACCGACTTCCAACTCCAGCAGCCAATATCACTACCTTCATACGTAACCCTCCTATCTATAACCGTTTATGACATTGGCCCCATCCCAAGGTCGGTTAGTTTTTGTTCGTCGATCGCAATGCAGCGTTCCAATTCATTTAATAGTTTCGGGTTTCTTGAATCGTTGAAATACTTATGTGCGTATCGAATCGCTTTATGGGGAAAAATTTGGTCAAGCAGAAGAAGATCATATTCCTCAGCAGAAAGTGGACGAATTTGCTGGTATGCATCCACAATTAATTGGAATCTTTCCCCGGACCATGCTCCTAGAGCATGATTGATCCAAGTAATGAGATGGGATATATCCCTCATGGGAAGAGCGATGCTAACGGTATCAAAATCGATGACAGTTAATTCGTTACTGTTACTGCAAAGCAGATTAAGAGGGGAATAATCGCCATGTGCGAGATGTGGATCAAGCCTTGCGGAAGCCAACAGATGACTTAAAGCCGTATGGGGAAGCTGATCAAGTACCCAGTTGACACGGGATTGAAGCCAAGGCAGATTGCACAAATAAACCTTTGAGAACGGATCCCCGCTAATATTGGCCATTTCTTGGCATTTTGCCATCTTTTTAACCTTTCTTTTATAGATTTTATTCCAATCAAGACGGGTATCAAAAATCGGATGTCCTGCAGCAGCATACCCTTCGGAGGCAACATGGAATTTTGCAAGCAGCATAGCCATTCTTTCTATCATTTCTGACTCTGCATAGCCAGGCTGCTCCCCTTCCAACCATTGAAACAGCAGGAAACAGCCTTTATTGACGTTTACGAACGAGGTTCCATCCAAAGTTGATAGAACAGTCGTGACCGGAACCCCTTTTTCGCGCACATACCCATTGACGGCAGCGATGATCGGGGCTCTTTCACATTTAGTCAGGTATTTTAGTGCATATACACCTTTGTTTATATCGGTAATCTTCCATAACTCCCTATCCGATTTTCGTCTTATTAGGACCATCTTATCCGGCTGGATCCCATAATTTTTTTGTAAAATTTCAGCAACAGCTTTCTCTGTTATCTCCACCTATCATCACCTCTTAGATTCTAGCGGTTCTTTTAATATATGATTCTCATTAGAAAATGGTATGGACGTAAACTTAAAATTAAAAGATTTAATGTTTGAACATAAAAAACCGATCCTATCTTCTAAAGGATCGGTGATACAAGTTAACCTTTGCTCTCCATTAAGGAACATATACCGATTTGACATGGGCCGGATTTAAGATCACCGTTTCACCATTGGCCGTTATAAGTTCGATGAGGTTGTTTTCTATTTTTTTCAGTAATCCAATCTTGTCCTGATCTTCACCCAAGTCAAACACGACTAAATTATCCTCCAATTTTTTTAATTGTTCTTCAAAAGAACGGCTTGGATTTTGCGTCTGTATGGGCAAACTGGTAATGGTATAAGGCGTTGCATTTTGATCGTGCAAGGTTAACCATTTTAAATGCGTTAGCGGTATATATACGGTTTGATAAATGGGTGAATTAAATACAAAATAATCGCTTAACACACCTGTGATATATCCATACAATGGCTGTTTTCCGCTCACCTGGATCTCGGTAAAAAGTCCTTTCGCATTGGTTAGAATGGAACGATAAGAAATCTCCTTTTCTTGCTGAATTAAAGAATTTCCGGTTGGCTGGCTTATCTCCTCTTCTTCTTGGCTGCTAAGCTTTATTTTATGGACATGTATCAAAGGAATATAACGATACCTTTGTCCATCAAATAAAACTAAAATGTCATTTCCTATATCGGTGAAAATCCCTTGGATGAAATTCCCTCCTGTGACTTTCACCATGATTTGCTGATTGATTAATTGCATTACGCTGTTCAAAAACAATCTCTCCTTATTCATTAAATGTAGTAAACTGCTCTCGTTTAATCTATTGTCAGATACGCGATCACGTAAAGATGAATTGGATCCAATAATAGAGTAAAAATAACGTTACGATTAACGTTAGCGGCACGGCAATCAATGAAACCTTCAAGTAATCTTTCCAATGCACCTTGATCTTATTTTGCCGTAATATGTGCATCCAAATTAAAGAGGCTAGTGTCCCAATAGGCAGTAGCAATGACCCGATATCGCTGCCAATAATACTGGCAAGATACATTGTCTTCATCGTTACGGGATCGAGATTCATTTCTGTTAACGTAATCGTTCCTATTAGCAAGGCTGGATGATTGTTAAAGAAGTTAGATAATAAGGAAACCAATCCCCCCATTAGAAAGCTAGCTTCAAATAAGCCCTGATGTACGATAGGTTCACAAATCTTCAGCAGCAGGTCTGTAAGCCCCGAGTTATGAAGACCATAAATAATCACATACATCGAAAATGCGAAAACCAATATTTGCCACGGGGTTTTTTTCAATATATCCACTGGATTGGTGCGTAAGTGATACCATCTCCATACGAGTAAAACAAGAGATCCGAATACAGCAACAATCTCTATGGGAATCGCAAGAAAAGAGGCAACAAAGAGTGAACAGCGCATAATAAAGACAAACAGCAATATTTTCAGCATCAATTTGGTGCGCTGGCTTTTGGTTTCGACGGTAATCTGCCCTTTTAACGGATGAAAGTTTCTGGTAAAAAATATTTGTTCAATATCATATGCGGAGTTTGGCAGTTGTTTCGGCAGCTTTCTTTTGACTAATATATACATCAACCATGACATAAACACCAATCCAACCATTGCGGGCAGAAACATCATCGCAGTATGCATATATAGCGTCATATGGACAATTTTCAATGCAATTAAATTCACAATGTTGCTGACCCCAATCGGTGCGCTTGATGCTGTCGCGATCAGTGCCCCAGTTAATAGATAGGGGATTTGTTGATGGGGCTTCATTTGAAGATTTCTAAGAAGTAAAATTAGAATCGGAGTTGTAATAAGTATACTGCCATCGTTATTAAACAAAAGTGTCATCAAAAAACACAGCAACTGAATGTTCCAATAGAGACGATAACCCGAACCCCTAGATAAGCTTGCCAGCCGTGCCGCTGCCCAATGAAAAAAACCGAAGCTTTCCAATATAACAGCCATTACGATCGTTGCGATAATGGTGATCGAGGCACCGCCAATTTTTTGGATAATGTCCACAATATTCGCTTGTGATACCACGCCGGTCAGTAAAATGATTGCTGCGCCTACAGCGGCCGGCCAGGCTTCATTGATCCCCCTCGGTCTCCAAAATATAACTAAAGTGGTCATTAGGAACACGAAAACTGAAATCATGATATGAATATCCATCGTCGTTTTTTGTCCCTTCTTTCTTTTACAAAATATAAGCAATGTAACTTTTTTGCTTGTCCTATAGCATATGTAAATCTATAAAGAAGGAACTAGATACGAGACTAGAAAGGCAAAAATGGTTGTTTGCCATAATGGGTTTTTGATTCACTCTATATTTAGTAGATGTTTGCCTGTAACCATCGTTATTTATCCTTTAAGAGTTAGACAGGTGACTATTCCATAAATACGGAAATGGTTTGACTATGGGTGTATGCCTAGAAGAATACAAAAAAAAGGACCTCACCGTGGGAAACAGGCGGTCCCGTGACGACTACTTATTTAAATTTAAGAGGAATTAAGGTAAATGCGCCGACTTGATATGAGAGAGCTTTAAGTATATGACCTCGCCACTGGCATCAACAAGCTCAACCATTGCCTCACTGACTTTTTTTATTAATCCTATCTTCGTTGAATTATGGCCCATATCGAAAACCACAAGCTCCCCCTCCCATTTCTTGATTTGATCTTCAAATGAACTAAGTAAGGGGATGTTGGAAGGGATCACTGGAACCTTTTCATGACTAAGATTGTACGGAGGGTTTTTTAAATGATAGGGAATCAGCCATTTCAAATGATGCAATGAAATGAGCACCGTTTTGTAGACAGGTGAATAAAACGCTAAATAGTCACTGCGAACATTCATAATATACCCATGTATGGAGACGTTGCCTGTCACATAAACCTCGGTGAACAGACCTTTTGCGTTGGTTAGAATCTTACGATAGGAAATGGATTCTTTATCTTTTGCTAAAGAGGTTTCATTTGGCGCACTTATATCATCATTGTTAATGGAACTCACATTTATTCTATGAACGTGTAATAATGGGATATAAACAAATTTTCGGCCATCAAATAATACAAGAATATCTTTACCGGTCTCAATAAGTATCCCTTGAAAAAACGTGTTTCCCGAAATCACGACATCAACTTGCTTTCCGCATAATACTGAAATGCCCAAGTAAACTCCCCCTACCATGAAAACAGGATAGTATTACAATATATATGTACAAACTGAACACTTTAGAAAAGAAAATTACAATGAAGGATCAAAAAAACCACCCGTTCGTTCTGGGCGGCTTTATAGATGAATTTTTTACAATAAGTACCATTTACTGGATATGGTCGGCAACCGGACTGCAGATAAGTCTGTAAAGTGCTCAGTAAATCTCGTCGCATCGATATCGACTGCTGCAATCATATTAGCGGGCAGCTTTTTGGGGATGGTTCTGTCTTGTCTTATTAATAAATCACGCGGTATGAGTGCTTGTGCGTATGCTGCGGCAACATGCAGCTGTGTTTCAGTAATAAAGGTCTGTTAAACGCTACAGCTATGGTTACCGGATCATGCAGCCAAAGTCCGGTATGCTCTGTCGGAGTTCTTACACTTAAGTAGATTTGCCTTTCTTGTCAGGCCAAACTTCCAAAATACCGTTTACTAATCTTGCAATCTCGGTTTTTCTGTCCCTGATCGTTTCGACTTGAGTATCTGGGAGGGGAACCTATTAAAACACGCAGTAATTCAGAATGAAAAAACACATTATTGTATTTCTATCCGTTTTCTTTTAAAATCAGTTGGGCTTTGTCCAACTTGTAATACTAAAATGCGATATATACAGTTGGTCGTTTTATTAAATTTATTTTAGGCCTTTCTGTTTTAGGTTTAATGGAAATCTTTCTTACTCGGAAAATTAAAGGGGCTTCACTTAAACTTAATTGGATTGTGTTATTAGTGGTATTAACGGTGACCGTTTTACTTGGATTTTCTCTTCCATTGGGCATTTATATTCAATGGTCATAAAGTTTAATCTTTAGCAGCAAATCGTCACTATTTATGTAAAACGAAAAAACCTAGGGCTAGACTGACCTAGCGAT